>NZ_JAAAFU010000027.1:0-14876 GCF_019352905.1 Pseudomonas sp. Xaverov 83
CAAAGTGAGCCGCTGTAAGAGCGGAACCATAAGCCGCCGTTACCTAAACAACGGATATGTACGCAAACCAATGCGCCCTACAACCCCTCCAACTCCGCCATCAAATCACTCAACCGATCCACCTTCTCCGCACTGATCTCATTCGCCGCAAGCCCGTCGATATACCCCGCCAACTCCTCCACCGTGCTGCATTCGAACATCGCCCGCAACGGCACATCCCGCTGCAGTGTCTTCTGCACGCGCGAAGCAATCTGCGTGGCCAGCAACGAATGCCCGCCCAGCTCAAAGAAATTATCCTGCACACCCACGCGCTCAACTTTCAGCACCTCGGCCCAAATCCCGGCCAATGTCTGCTCCAGCTCATTACGCGGCGCCAGATAATCCTGGCTGTGCAACTGGCCAATCTCCAGCGCCGGCAAGGCCTTGCGATCCAGCTTGCCATTGGCATTCAGCGGCAAACGGTCGAGCCACAGCCAATGCAGCGGCACCATGTACTCCGGCAACTCGGCCCGCAGGCGTTGCTTGATCCGATCAAGGCGCTCGCCTGGATTCAACTGCGCATCCGCCGCCACCAGGTAACCCACCAGATGCTTGCCGTTGACGCCCTCCTGCACGCCAACCGCCGCATCCCGCACCTCCGGTTGTTCATGCAGGCGCGCTTCGATTTCACCCAACTCAATCCGGTAACCGCGAATCTTCACCTGATGGTCGATACGCCCGACGTACTCCAACACACCATCGCTGCGCCGACGCGCCAGGTCGCCGGTGCGATACAGGCGCTCCCCCGCCGCGCCAAACGGATTCGGCACAAACACCTCGGCGGTGCGCACCGAATCGCTGACATAACCACGGCCCACGCCGGTCCCCGCCACGCACAACTCGCCGACCGCACCTTGGGGCACCAACTCCAGCGCACCATCCAGCAAGTACAAACGGTTGTTGTCGGTCGGCGTACCAATCGGCAGATAAGTGCCGCGGGTCGACGCCAGGTCGACGCGGAAGAACGCCACGTCGTCCGAACATTCCGCCGGGCCATAGGCATTGACCAGGCCAATCTGCGGATAGCGCAACAACCACTGATGCGCCAACTCCGGCGGCATCGCTTCTCCGGTCGGCAGCATCCACCGCAAGCCGTCCAGGCTCATGCGATCCTGGGCAAGCATGCCCTGGATCAGCGACGGCACGCTTTCCAACACGGTAATGCCCTGGGCCTGGACGTGAGCGAGCAAGCCTTGTGGATCATGGGCAATCGCATTCGGCACAATATCCACCCGCGCGCCGAACAGCGGCGCGGCGAGGAACTGCCACACCGAGATATCGAAACTTTGCGAGGCGGTTTGGGCGATCACATCATTCTCGGTCAGGTGCAGATAAGGCACCTTGCTCAACTGGTTATTGAGCATGCCATGCTGCTCCACCATCACGCCCTTGGGCAAGCCGGTAGAGCCGGAGGTGTAGATCACGTAGGCAAGGTTATCCGGCGTGCTGTAGATCTCCGGGTTGTCCTCTAAACCCACCAGTTGCTCCCAGACCAGCAGCTTCGGCCGCGAGCCACAGGCGAACTCTTCCAGCAACACCTGCGCCTGATCGCGGCACGCCTCGGTGCACACCAGCAGTGGCGTGCGGCTCAGGTCAATGATCCGGCTCAAGCGCTGCGTCGGCAGCCCCGGGTCCAACGGCAAATAACCGGCTCCGGCCTTGAAGCTGCCGATGATCATGCCCAGCAAATCCAGATTACGTTCGGCCAGCAACGCCACCGGTTGATCCGGCCCGACACCGGCTGCGATCAATGCATGGCCCAGGCGGTTGCTGCGCCGGTTCAGTTCGGCATAGCTCCATTGCTGATCCAGGCAACTGGCGGCAATCCGCTGTGGATGCTGCTGCACCTGGGCTTCGAACAGCTCAACGTAGCTGCGCTCCAACGGATACGCCTGTTCGCTCTGGTTGCAGCCTTCCACCAGGAACTCACGCTCCTGCTCGCCAATCAGCGGCAAGTCGGCCATGTCGCCATGGAAGCCCTGTACCAGCGCCAGCAGCAGGCGCTTGAATTCGCTGAGCATGCCTTGCACGGTGGTCTCATCAAAATAGCGCTGGTCGTAGGACAGGTGCAGGCCCAGGTCATCGCCCGGATAGCACACGGCAGTCAGCGGGAAGTTGGTGTGGGTCCGCCCGGAATCCGAGGTGGCATTCAGGCTTTGCGCACGGTCCAGCACCGAGACTTCTACCGGGGCGTTTTCGAACACAAACAGGCTGTCGAACAGCGGCTGGCCCTTGGGCAGTTCGCTGTTTTCCTGGATGGTCACCAGCGGCAGGTACTCGTACTCGCGCAACTGCATATTGCTGTCGAGCAGGCCGCTCAACCATTGGCGCACGCTGCACTGCTGATCGTCCTCCGGCAGCTTGACCCGCAAGGCGATGCTGTTGATAAACAGCCCGACGGTGCGCTGCATCTCGGGCATTTCCACCGGGCGCCCGGCCACGGTGACGCCGAACAGCACGTCGCGATCGCCACTCAAGCGTCGTAGCACCAGGGCCCACGCTGCCTGGGCGAAGGTGTTCACCGTCAGTTGATGGGCCTGGGCAAGCTCGCGCAATTGCGCGCCGTCGCGCACATCCAAGCGGGTGTAGCAGTCGCCCACCACCATGCCGCCGCTATGGCCGGCGTGTTCCCGCAGGAACGGCCGGTCACTCGGAATCGGCGTGGTGCGCTCAAACCCTTGCAGGTTCTGCTGCCACCACTGGCGCGCCTCGGCGAGGTTCTGGCGTTGCAGCCAGGCGATGTAGTCGCGATAACGCGGTGGCGTCGCCAATTGCGCGTCGCGGCCTTCGCCGAGGGCCGTGTAGATGTCGAAGAAATCGTTCATCAGCAGCGAGCGGCACCAGGCATCGATCAGGATGTGGTGGTTGCTCATCATGAACCAGTAGCGGGCTTCGCCCACGCGGATCAGTCGCAGGTGGAACGGCGCCTGGTTGAGCAGATCGAAGCCGGCCTCACGCTCGCTTTTCAGCAACGCTTGCAGACGCGGTTCCTGTTCGCTTTCCGGCTCCTGGCTCCAGTCGAGGTACTCGATCGGCGTGCTGCCGGGCTTGTGGATAACCTGCAGCATGTCTTCGCCGACGTTCCAGCAGAACGAGGCGCGCAAGGCTTCGTGACGGGCAATCACCGCCTGCCAGGCCTGGGCGAAACGCTCGGGGTCCAGGGCGCTGTTGATGCGGTAGCGGTCCTGCATGTAATACAGGCCGGTGCCCGGTTCCAGCAGGGTGTGCAGCAGCAAGCCTTCCTGCATTGGGGTCAGCGGGTACACGTCTTCGATGGCATTGGCCGGCACCGGCAGCGCGTCCAGTTGCCCTTGGGTGAGGTGCGCCAGCGGGAAGTCCGACGGTGTGAGGCCGCCCGCGTCTTCCTTGAGGCAATGCTCGATCAGGCTTTGCAGTTCCGCCAGGTAAGCGTCCGCCAGTTCAGCGATGGTCTGGCTATCGTGACGTTCGCGGCTGAAGGTCCAGCGCAGCACCAATTCACCGCCGTACACCTGGCTGTCGACGCTCAGCTCGTTGGGCAGCGGCGCGTCCGGGTCATGGGCGATGCCGGCGGATTCGTCCAGCGGGTGAAAGAGTGCGTCAGCGCCAAAGCTCTGGTCGAACTGGCCGAGGTAGTTGAAGGTAATACTGGCGCTCGGCAACGCGGCCATGGTCTGGCGGCACAGGTCGTCAGCCAGGTAGCGCAGCACGCCGTAACCCAACCCTTTGTGGGGCACGCCGCGCAGTTGTTCCTTGATCGCCTGGATCGAGGCGCCCTGCCCGGCGGCTTCTTCGATATGCAACGGGGTCAGGCGCAACGGGTAGGCGCTGGTGAACCAGCCGACGCTGCGGGTCAGGTCGATCTCGTCGAACAGGGTTTCGCGGCCGTGGCCTTCTAGCTGGATCAGGGCCGATGCGTGGCCACTCCATCGGCACAAGACTCGGGCCAGGGCGGTCAGCAGCAAGTCATTGACCTGGGTGCGGTAAGCACTCGGCGCCTGTTGCAACAGCTGGCGGGTACGCTCGGCATCCAGGCGCACGCTGACGGTATCGGCATCGCGATTGCGCAGCGAACCTTGCGGGCGATCCACCGGTAGTTCAACGCCAGGACCGGCCAACTGCTGCTGCCACACGTCCAGCTCTTCACGCAGGGATTCGCTGCCGGCATAGGCCTGCAAGCGTGCTGCCCAGTCGCGCAGGGCACTGGTCTTGGCGGGCAGGCTGACGGGTTGGCCGTCGTTCAACTGGCGATACACGGTCTGCAAATCTTCCAGCAATACGCGCCAGGAAACGCCGTCCACCACCAGGTGATGGATCGCGATCAGCAGCCGGCGCTGGCCTTGCGGGCCGTCCACCAGCAGCGCGCGCAACAGCGGGCCGTGGGCGAGGTTGAGGCTGCGTTGAGTGTCGGTGAACAGCGCGATGCACTGCTCCATATCCGCCACCTGGGCTTGCAACAGCAGGCCACCTTGCGGCACTGCCAGGTGTTCGGCGTGCCATTGGGCGTCGCGCTGGGTGAAGCTCAGGCGCAGGGCGTCGTGGTGTTCCAGCACTGCCAGCAACGCTTGTTCCAGGCGATGGGGTTCGAGGGCCTGAACCGGCTCCAACAGCAGCGCCTGGTTCCAGTGTTGGCGCTCGGGGATGTCGGTGTCGAAGAACCAGTGCTGGATCGGGGTCAGCCCGGATGCGCCGGTCAGCACGCCTTGTTCGGCGATAACCTGCTCGGTGCGGGTCGCCACGGCGGCCAGGGTCTGCACGGTCTGGTGCTGGAACAAGTCACGTGGGCTGAAATGAATCCCCGCCTGACGCGCGCGGCTGACCACCTGGATCGACAGAATCGAGTCGCCGCCCAGCTCAAAGAAGTTATCGTCGAGGCCCACCTGCTGCACGTTCAGTACCGCACACCAGATCGCCGCCAGGGTTTGCTCCAGTTCGTTGCGCGGCGCCACGTATTGCTGACGATTCGCCTCGGGATCCGGCTGCGGCAAGGCGCGGCGGTCGAGTTTGCCGTTGGCGGTCAGCGGCATGCTGTCGAGGACGATCAGGTGCGCGGGCACCATGTAGTCCGGCAGCTGCGCTTTCAAATGCGCCTTGAGGGATTCACGCAGTGCACCGTGTTCTTCGTCGCTGACCAGGTAGGCCACCAACTGTTTGCCGCTCGGGGAATCCAGCGCCAACACCACTGCCTCACGCACCGCCTCGTGTTCCAGCAGGCGGGTTTCAATTTCCCCCAGCTCGATGCGGAACCCGCGAATCTTCACTTGATGGTCAATACGGCCAAGGTACTCCACCAGGCCATCGGCACGCTGGCGCACCAGGTCGCCGGTGCGATACAGACGATCGCCGTTCGTGACAAACGGATCCGCGACAAACCGCTCCGCCGTCATCCCCGGACGCTGGTGATAACCCTGGGCCAGGCCGGCACCGCCGACGTACAACTCACCCGTCGCACCTTGCGGCACCAGCGCCAGATCCGCATCCAGAATGTAGGCCACACGTGCGCCGATGATGCTGCCGATCGGCACGCTGCCAGCGCCCTCCTCCAGTGTTTCCGGGGCAAGACTGGCGAGTGGCATCACCACGGTTTCAGTCGGGCCATAGGCGTTGAAAAACAGCGCCGGCTTGAATGCCGCGCGAATACGCTGCAAGTGCTCGCCGGTCAGGGCTTCACCGCCGGTGATGCACATGCGCACCGGCAAGGTCTGGTGTTGCGTGGCCAGCCATTGCGCCAACTGGCTGCCGTAGCTCGGGGTGAAACCGAGGATGTTGATGCGGTGCTGACGAATCAGCCCACAGATTTCTTCCGCATCCCATTGGCCCTGGGCCCGCAACACCACCTGGGCACCACTGAGCAACGGCACCAGCAAGCGTTCGGTGGCGGCGTCGAAGTTGATGGAATAGAAGTGCAGCTCGCAGTCATCCGGGCGCATGCCGAAGCGTTCGATCACCGCCTGGCAATGCATGGCGATTTCACCGTGGGACACCACCACGCCCTTGGGCTTGCCGGTGGAGCCGGAGGTGTAGATCAGATAGGCCTGGTGTTGCGGCAGGCTGATGAAAGGCAATTCGCTGGCCGGGTAGCTGGCCAGGGTTGGCAGGTCATCTTCCAGGCACCAGCGACCGACGCTGGCGGGCAGCTCGCCCAGCGCGTCGAACATCGCAGCGTCGCTGAGCAACAGGCCGATGCCACTGTCTTCGATCATGTAGTGCAGGCGGTCCAGCGGGTATTCCGGGTCCAGCGGCACATAGGCGCCGCCGGCCTTGAGGATCGCCAGCAGGCCGACCACCATTTCCAGCGAACGCGGCAGCGCCAGGCCAACCCGCACCTGCGGGCCTACGCCGCACTCGCGGAGCATCCAGGCCAGGCGATTGGCGCGACTGTCGAGTTCGCTGTAGCTCAAGGTTTGCCCGGCGAAGGTCAAGGCCGGGGCGTCGGGGCGGGCCAGGGCTTGCTCGCTGAACAGGTGGTGAATGCACTGGTCGAGACGATGCTCGCCGGCTTCCATGCCAAGGCTGTGCTGCAACGAGCGCTGCTCGGCCGCTTCCAGCAGCGGCAATTCACTCAGGCGCTGTTGCGGATCGGCAAGCAAGGCTTCCAGCAGGTTTTGCCAATGGGCGGCCATGCGCGCAATGCGCGGCTCGTCGAACAGGTCGGTGCTGTAGGTCAGGCAGCAACCCAGGCGATGGTCGAGGTCGGTGACTTCCAGGTTGAGGTCGAACTTGGTGGCGCGGGCATCGTTGGCCAGGTACTCGACGCTCATCCCGGCCAGAGTGCGGCTTTGCTGGAACTCCCAGCGCTGCACGTTGCACATCACCTGGAACAGCGGGTTGTACGCGGCGCTGCGGGGCGGTTGCAGGGCTTCCACCAAGTGGTCGAACGGCAGGTCCTGATGGGACTGGCCTTCGATCACGGTGTGGCGCACCTGGTCGAACAATTCGCCGACGCTCATCTGCCCGTTGAGCTGGCAACGCAGCACCTGGGTGTTGAGGAACGCACCGATCAGCCCTTCGCTTTCCGGACGAATCCGGTTGGCCACCGGCGCACCGATGCGCAGGTCGGTCTGGCCGCTGTAGCGGTAGAGCAATACCGCGAGGGTGGCCGTCATGGTCATGAACAGGGTCAGACCACGCTCGGCGTTGAAGGCCCGCACGCGGGCGGCAAGATCATCGCTCAAATCGAAACGGTACAGCTCGCCCTGGTGACTTTGCACCGGCGGCCGCGGACGGTCGCCCGGCAGTTCCAGCAGCGGGTGTTCCGTGCCCAATTGCGCGGTCCAGTAATCCAGCTGGCGCTGGCGCTCACCGGACTCCAGCCACTGGCGCTGCCAAACGCTGTAGTCGAGGTACTGCACCGGCAGCGGCGCCAGCGGCGATTCGCGGTCGTCGATAAAGGCTTCGTACAACGCACTGAGTTCACGGGCAAAAATGTCCATGGCCCAGCCTTCGGTGACGATATGGTGCAGGGTCAGCACCAGGTAATGTTCCTGCTCACCGGCCTTGACCAGGCAGGCGCGCAGCAGTGGACCGGTCTCCAGATTGAACGGCGTGTGGGCTTCATGATCGGCCAGTTGCTGCACACGCTGTTGCCGCTCGGCCTCACTGAACGCCGAGAAATCCTGCCAATCCATGCGCACGCCAGTTTGCGCCGCAACCTTCTGCTGCGCCACGCCATTGATGCTCGGGAAAGTCGTGCGCAGGGTTTCATGACGCATGATCAAGGCCTGCAACGCCGCCTCGAAACGCCCAACGTCCAGCACCCCGCGAAAGCGCGCCATGCCGCCGACGTTATACGCCGGGCTGTCGGGTTCCATCTGCCAGAGGAACCACATGCGCTGTTGGGAATAGGACAGCGGCACCGGTTGGCTGCGGTCGACCTTGCCGATCGCCAGCTGTTGGTTGCGCTGGCCGGAGGCCTGGATCAGGCGGACCTGCTCGGCGAAAGCCCCCAACTCGCTGGCTTCGAACAATGTGCGCAGCGGCAGCTCGACATCGCAGGCCTGGCGGGTGCGGGAGATGATTTGCGTGGCCAACAACGAATGGCCGCCGAGGGCGAAGAAGTCGTCCCGCAGGCCGATGCGTGGCAGGGCCAGGACTTCCCGCCAGATCGCGGCGATTTGCTGCTCCAGCGCTGTTTCAGGTTCGACGTGTTCACGCACTTGCCACACCGGTTCCGGCAAGGCACGGCGATCCAGTTTGCCGCTGGGGCTCAGGGGCATCGCGTCCAGGCGCATCAATTGCGCCGGGACCATGTACTCCGGCAGCTCAGCGGCCAGGGCGGTTTTGATGTCCTGCTCGTCCAGCGGTTCGTTGGCGGTGTAGTAACCGATCAACTGCGCCCCGGCAGCGGTTTCACGCACCAGCACCACCGCTTGGGCGATGCCATCAAGGGCCAACAGACGCGCTTCGATTTCTTCAGGCTCGACACGGAAGCCCCGCAGTTTGACCTGCTGATCCAGGCGCCCGAGGTATTCCAGCGCACCATCGGCGCTCCAGCGCACGCGGTCACCGGTGCGATACAGGCGCGCGCCCGCCTCGCCCAATGGGTCGGCGACAAACCGTTCAGCGGTCAGCCCCGCCCGCCCGAGGTAACCCCGGGCCAGGCCGATACCGCCGATGCACAGCTCACCCGGCACACCCGCCGGCAGTGGGTTGAACTGATCATCCAGCACCCGGCAAATCACATTGCCCAGCGGCCGGCCAATCGGCGAACGTTCTCCATCCTCCGCCTGGCACTGCCAGTGCGTCACGTTGATCGCGGTTTCAGTCGGGCCGTAGCGGTTGTGCAACTGCACTGCCGGCAACTGCGCCAACACCCGGTTGCGCAACTCGGCAGGCAGCGCTTCACCGCCGGAGAACAGGCGACGCAGGCTGGTGCATTCGGCGGCCAACGGTTCGTCGACAAACAGCTGCAATAGCGGCGGCACAAAGTGCAGCGTGGTCACGCCGTGTTCCTGCACCAGCTGGGCAATGCGATGGGGGTCGCGGTGCTCGCCGGGGCCCGCCAGTACCAGGCGGCAACCGGTGATCAGCGGCCAGAAACACTCCCACACCGACACGTCGAAACTGATGGGCGCCTTTTGCATCAGCACATCGGTTTCATCCAGCTTGTAGGTAGCCTGCATCCACTGCAAACGCTCGGCCAGCGCGGCATGGGTGTTGCCCACGCCCTTGGGCTGGCCGGTGGAGCCGGAGGTGTAGATCACGTAGGCGAGGTTGTCGCCGTTCAGGTGCAGGCCCGGCGCGTGGGTCGGCCAGCTTTCCAGCTTGAGGCTGTCCATGGCGATGACGCAGACGCCTTCAGCCGTGGGTAGTTGCTCAAGCAGCGAAGTCTGGGTCAACAGCAGTTGCACGCCGCTGTCCTTGAGCATGTAGGCCAGGCGTTCTGCCGGGTAGTCCGGATCAAGCGGCACATAGGCACCGCCGGCCTTGACGATTGCCAGCAGGCCGATCAGCAGTTGCGGCGAACGCTCGGCGGCGATGGCCACGCACACGTCCGGGCCGACGCCCTTGTCCCTCAGGTAATGGGCCAGGCGGTTGGCCTGGGTGTGCAGTTGGGCGAAGGTCAGGCTGCCGTCCTGCCACACCAGTGCGGTGCGTTCCGAAACCTGTTGGTTGAGTTGTTCCGGCAGCCAGTGCTGCGCCGATGTGCACGGCGCGGCGCTCCACTGGCGTTGTTGGGTGTGTTCGTCGGCGTGCAGCAGCTTCAGGTCACCGATAGCCTGTTGCGGTTGCTCGCAAATGGCTTGCAGCAGGTTGATGAAGTGCTCGGCCAGCCGCTCGATGGTGGCGGCGTTGAACAGTTCGTCGGCGTAGTCGAAGGACAGGCTCAAGCGGCCGTTGCGGTCTTCTTCAGTGTGCAGTTGCAGGTCGAACTTGGCTTCGCGGCTGTGCCACGCCAACTCGTCGGCGAGCAGGCCCGGCAAGCGGCGCAAGGCACTGAGGTCGCGTTGCTGGTGGTTGAACATCACCTGGAACAGGCCCTGCTCCCGGGCTTGCGGGAAGGCTTCCAGCAGTTGCTCGAAGGGCAGGTCCTGATGGGCCTGGGCGCCAAAGGCAGCGGTTCGCGTTGCAGCGAGCAGATCGGCAAATGGCAGGCGTGCATCCAGTTCAGCGCGCAGTACGAGGGTGTTGATAAAGAACCCGATCAGGCCTTGGGTTTCCTGACGTGGACGATTCGCGTTGGGCACGCCGATGCGGATATCGCGCTGGCCGCTGTAGCGATAGAGCAGACTTTGGAATGCCGCGAGCAGCAGCATGAACGGGGTGGATTCGTGGGTTTGGGCGGTCTTGCGAATGGCTTCGCTGAGGCTCGCGGTCACACGCACGCTGTGGCGTGAAGCACTGCGAATATGCTGCGCCGAGCGCGGGTGATCGGTGGCCAGGCTCAGGGTTGGGTGGTCGTCACCCAGTTGTTGTTTCCAGTAAGCCAGTTGCCGCTGGCCCTCGCCCTCGGCCAGCCACTGGCGCTGCCAGCTGCCGTAGTCAGCGTATTGCAGGGCCAGCGCCGGCAACTCCAGGGTCTGGCCTTGGGACGCTGCGGCGTACAGGCGGGAGAATTCGTCGATCAACACGTTGAGCGACCAGCCGTCCGCGATGATGTGGTGCATCGTCACCAGCAGTTGGTGGTCTTCGTCCTCCAGGCGCACCAACGTCACCCACAGCAGTGGGCCTTTCTCCAGGTCGAACTGGGTGCGGGCTTCATCTTCGCGGATCTGGTTGGCCCGGGCTTCGCGCTCGGCGGAGGGCAGGTCGCTGAGGTCGATGACTTGCAGCTCGAAATCAGCCTGGACGTCGACCCGCTGGAAGCCTTGGCCATCGCGTTCAAAGAAGCGCGTGCGCAGTGACTCGTGGCGCTGGATCAGTTGCTGGAAGCTTGCGCGCACCGCGTCTTCATCCAGCTCGCCGCGCAAACGCAGGGCGCCGGGGATAGTGTAGGCGCTGCTTTGCGGGTCCAGCTGCCAGGTGATCCACAGGCGGTTCTGCGCGAGGGATTGCGGCAGGTCTTCCTGGCGTGACAGCGCATGGATCGCGCCTTGGGCCACGCCGCCGTCCTGCTGCAATTGCGCGACGCTGGTGGCGAAGGCAGCCAGAGTGGGCGCTTCGAACAACAGGCGCAGGTTCAATTCCAGGCCGAGGGTTTCCCGCAGGCGAGCGACGACCTGTGTGGCGCTGATGGAGTTGCCCCCCAGCAGAAAGAAGTGATCGTCGGCGGCGACCTGTGCCACCTGCAATTGCTCGCACCAGATCGCGGCAATCTGACTTTGCAGTTCGGATTGCAGGGCTGCATCGCCGACCTGCGCTGGCACACCGGGGAACTGCGCATAACTGTCGAGGCTGCCATCTGCCAACCGCGTGCGACAGGCCGAACGCTGCACCTTGCCGCTGGAAGTTTTCGGCAAGCCACCGGGGTTGAGCAATACCACCACGCTCGGCGCTTCCTGGCAGGCCTCGGCCACTGCTTGGCGAATCGCCTTGATCAGCGCTTCAGGCGGCAGGATTTTCTGCACGCTGCGGCTGATTTCGGCGGCGATGCCGATGCCTTCCAGGCCCTGGTCATTCACCGCGAACGCCGCGACCCGACCCTTGCGCACCACTTCCACTTCGCGCTCGATGGCTTGCTCGATGTCCTGGGGATACAGGTTATGACCCCTCACGATCAGCAGGTCTTTCAGACGGCCAGTGATGAACACTTCACCTTCGCGGATAAACCCGAGGTCGCCGGTCCGCAGCCAGGTACGGCCTTCGTGCTGGACGAAGGTCTTGGCGGTGGCTTCAGGATTGCGCCAGTAGCCGTGGGCGATGCTCGGGCCAGTGGCCCAGATTTCACCGACGGCATTGTCGGGGAGCGTCGCCAGGGTGGCGGGGTCGGCAATCAGCACTGCGTGTTCGGGCTGGCTGGTGCCGCAACTCATGATCGCCGCACCCTGCCCGGGCTCGGCGCGGTTGGCGGCCAAAGCCTGTTCGTCCAGGCGCAGGGCCGGGATGCCCTGGCCACGGGTGCCGCCGGCAACGAACAAGGTGGCTTCCGCCAAGCCATAGGATGCGAAGAAGTTATTCGAGGTAAAACCGCAAGCGGCGAACTTCTCGGCAAAGCGTTCCAGGGTGTCGAGGCGGATCGGTTCTGAGCCGGAATACGCCACGCGCCACTTGCTCAGGTCCAGGCGATCCAATGCCGACTCGCTGACCCGCTCGCTGCACAAGCGGTAGGCGAAGTCCGGGCCGCCGCTGATGGTGCCGCCGTACTCGCTGATCGCTTCAAGCCAGCGCAGGGGCCGACCGAGGAAGTAAGCAGGCGACATCAACACGCACGGCACGCCACTGAAGATCGGTTGCAGCAGCCCGCCGATCAGCCCCATGTCGTGGTACAGCGGCAGCCAACTGACGATCACGTCGTCGGGGTTCAGGTCGATGCCGAAGCCCCGGCGGATCAGCAGCTCGTTGGCCACCAGGTTGCCGTGGGTGACTTGCACGCCCTTGGGCAACGCGGTGGAACCGGAGGTGTATTGCAGGAAGGCGATGTCATCGTCTTGCAAGTTGGGCGCGACCCAATGGCTCGCGATTTCGGCACTGAGGCTGTCGACGCACAGTAACTGCGGTGCACCTTCGAGTTGCAGCAACGAATCCCCGAGGCTGGAGGTAGTCAGCAGCAACCGCGGCTCGGCGTCCGCGATGATCGACAGCAGGCGCTCCTGATGATGACGGCGGGTAGACTCCGGCGGGTAAGCCGGTACTGCGATGACACCGGCATACAGGCAACCAAAGAACGCCGCGACATAATCCGGCCCACTGGGGAACAGCAGCACCGCGCGGGCGCCCAGGTTTGCGCTGGCCTGCAAGGCCGCGGCGATGGTACGGGCGCGCAGGTCGAGGTCGCGGTAACTGAGGACGACACTCTGCTCGGCCGTCTCGGCGAGGAAACGCAACGCCAGTTGATCCGGGGTTTGCGCGGCGCGGCGTTGAAGGGACTGGACCAGGGTGCGGGGAAGTTCGAAGGCGTCCATCATGGGGTTCCTGCCTGAAATCGGCTAACTGGGAAATCGGGGAATGTGTGGCCGGGGCAGCTTGTTCAGCCGGCGGCCCGGGCCATCTGCCGCGCGACGTCGTTGCGCCAGCGGGCCAAGTGTTCGTCGGCGTAACGCCGCACACAGCGCAGTACGGAGCTCTCGTGCTGCACCAGGAAGAAGTGGTGTCCGTCGAACATGTCGAGGGAAAAACCGCTGGCGGTGTCCTGCTGCCAGTCCAGCAATTGATCAGCGCGCACCGTGTCCTGCTTGCCGCCGAATACGTGGATGGGCAGGCTCAGCGGCTCGCGCTCGCCGTACTCGAAACTGCCACACAGCAGGAAGTCGGCCCGCAGGATCGGCAGCATCAACTGCATCAGTTCGGCATTGGCCAGCACCTCTTCGCCGGTGCCCTTGAGTTGACGCAAGCGGGCGATCAGTTGCTCGTCGTTTTTCTCGATAGCGTATTCGCTGACATCGCGACGGGCCGGGCCGGCGGTACCCGACGCAAACAGCGCCAACGGCTGCGGTACACCGCGCTCACGCAGGGCATGGGCCAGCTCGAACGCCAGCAGACCGCCGAGGCTGTGGCCAAACAAGGCGTAAGGCTCGTCCAGTTCCGCGCTGATCTCATCAGCCAGTTGCGCGGCCAATGCCTTGATATCGCGCTGCAACGGCTCGTCCATGCGCATGCCGCGCCCCGGCAGTTCCAGCGGCCGCACCTGCAACCACTCGGGCAGTGCCCGCCGCCAACGGCTGTAGACCATGGCGCTGGCGCCGGAATACGGCAGGCAAAACAGGCGTAATCGAGCCGGCGTGTTCATTTCAGACCACTCCCGCTCACACGATAAAAACCCATTTTGTCCTCCTCCAGGCGCTGATCCTTGGCCGGTTTGTTAACTGGCCTGTCACCCATGAGAACGGATGGCCCCTGGAAATAATTAGTCAGCGAGACGCCGTTCACACCTCTCGATAAAGCATAAGATTAGTTCGTCTTCTCATTTGACAATCATTATCATTAAGAATAATTTGTTGCCCGATGTGTAGGAGGCCTCAGCAAGGACGCCCTCCCCCAACCTCTTTTGCAGCAAGGTGATTTCCATGACGGAACAAGTATCCACAGGCAGGTGCGACTCACCCCTACTCCAGGCCTTCGTCGACAATCGACTGATCCTGGTCAAGATCGCAGCACGCATTACCGGCTGCCGCTCACGCGCTGAAGACGTGGTGCAAGACGCCTACTTCCGGTTGCAATCGGCCCCCACCATCACGTCATCGTTCAAGGCGCAGCTCAGTTACCTGTTTCAGATCGTGCGTAACCTGGCCATCGATCACTACCGCAAGCAGGCGCTGGAGCTGAAATACTCCGGCCCGGAAGAGGAAGGCTTGAATGTGGTTATTCACGGGGCTTCACCTGAGACGTCGCACATCAACTTTTCGACGCTGGAGAACATTGCTGATGCGTTGACCGATTTGCCTCAGCGCACGCGTTATGCGTTTGAGATGTATCGGCTGCATGGGGTGCCGCAGAAGGATATTGCCAAGGAGCTTGGGGTTTCGCCGACGCTGGTGAACTTTATGATTCGGGATGCGTTGGTGCATTGCCGGAAGGTTTCCGGGACTCATAGCGACACGTTTGCTCGGCGGGTTTGATTGGGTCTGCTGCTGGGTACATATCCGTTATTTGTGTGATGGCGGGTATTGGTTCCGCTCTTACAGCGGGTCACTTTTGAAAGGAGCCCAAAAGTAACCAAAAGGCTCTTGCCCCACCACTCGGCTCCTCGCCCAGGCTCGGAGTGCCCTCACTCCGGCTTTGGACCGTGGGCCGCCGCGATGGGCCATCCTTGGCCCAGCGCG
>NZ_JAAAFU010000028.1:0-17499 GCF_019352905.1 Pseudomonas sp. Xaverov 83
TTGCGCTTTTCAAAAGTGAGCCGCTGTAAGAGCGGAACCATAAGCGGCCGTTACCTAAATAACGGATATGCCCCCCAGCCTAACTCGCCCCCAACACAAATACAGGGGGGATCACTGCATCGGTCAGATCACATGCGCCCGCTGCAGCTCAGTCAGCGCCAGTGCCTTGAGCCGCGCCAACAGCGGATCCCGCCGATCCCGCGGATGCACCAGCTCCACCGCCAGCTCCTGGCGAATGCTGCTGGGCCGGTTATCCATCACCAACACCCGGTCACTCAGGTACAGCGCTTCGTCCACATCGTGAGTCACCAGCAGCAAGGCGATCCCATGGTGCTCAGCCAACTGCAGCAACAGGTCCTGCAGCTTCATGCGGGTAAACGCATCCACCGCGCTGAACGGCTCGTCCAGCAGCAATACCTGCGGTCTCGAATACAGCCCGCGAGCGATCGCCACCCGTTGCGCCATCCCGCCCGACAACGCCTTGGGCAACGCCCCGCCAAACCCCGTCAGCCCCACCTCATCAATCAACTGCGCGACCCAGGCCTTGTCATAGCCATCGTCATCGCTGAAGCCGATGTTTTGCTCCACCGTCAGCCACGGCATCAGACGCGGCTCCTGGAAGACAAATGCAACCTCACCACCGCCTTGCAGCAGTTCCCCCTGATAGTCCTTTTCCAGCCCGGCGACGATCCGCAGCAACGTGCTTTTGCCACAGCCGCTGGGTCCCAGCAAGCTCACCGCTTCCCGGGGTTGCAGGGCCAAGTGGACGTTGGTCAGTACCGTGGTGGCGCCGAAGTTCTTACGCTCGACGCGAATATCCAGTAGCGCTTCACTCATGCTCAATGCTCCGGGCCTTGGCCGTTGAAGGTATCGCGCCAGGCCAGGCAGCGTTTTTCCAGGGCGGCCAACAGGCCGTCGCTGATCTTGCCCAGCAGCGCCAACACGATGATCGCCGCCAGCACAATGTCGGGCCGTGAGGTTTCCCGGCCATCGCTGAGCAGGTAACCCAGGCCCTTGGTGGCGGCGATCAACTCGGCCGCCACCAGGAACATCCACGCCAAACTCAGGCCGCTGCGCAAGCCGGTGAACAAACCGGGCAGGGCGGCGGGCAACAGGATGCGACGCACCAGGCGCGTACGGCTGAAGCCATACATCTGCCCGACTTCCACCAGCTTGCGGTCGATGTCGCGTATCGCTGCAACGCCATTGAGGTACACCGGGAAGAACGCGCCGATGGCAATCAACACGATCTTCGAGGTCTCATCAATGCCCAGCCATAGCAGCAACAGCGGCACCCAGGCCAGGCTCGGGATCGAGCGCAGGCCGGCGAAGGTCGGCTCCAGATACGCCTCGGCCTCGCGGCTCAAGCCGACCCAGGCGGCAAACACCAGCGCCAGGCTGGCACCAATGGCGAACCCCAGCAGCACTCGTAACAGGCTGGCGCTGATGTGTTTCCACAGCGCGCCTTCGGCGAGGTCGGTGAGGGTCACGGCGATCTCGCTGGGGGCCGGCATCTGGTAGGACGGCAGCCAGCCGATGCGCACCACCACTTCAAGGATCACCAGGATCAACACCGGCAACGCCAGGCCCTTGAGCCGCCGCGGCCAGGCGCTGCGCTGCACGGTGAGCGTTGGCGCGAGTGCGACGGGCAGGGTTTCGCTTTTGCTGCTCATGACGCTCCCCTTATGGACGAGGCAAGGCCTGGCCGAAGCTTGGGTCGATCAACTGGTCGATCACCTGATCCACATTCACACCACGGCGCACCAGTTCTTCCGACACCAGGATCGGCGCGGCGGCCTTGGATGACACCACGTCCTGTGCGGTCAGCAACGGGCTGCTCAAGTCGGTGCGCGACAGTTGCAGCTTGGCCACGTCGAGGGGCAGGCCGGACTCGTCGGCCAGCAGCTTGGCGAATTCGTCAGGGTGCTTGACCGCCCAGTTGCGAGCTTTTTCATAGGCGCCGAGCACCTTGGCGATGGTCTGTGGATGCTCCTTTGCGTATTTGTCGGTCACGCTGACCACGCCGTAGCTGTTGAAGTCCTTGTTGCGGTACAGCAGGCGCGAGCCCGCCTGGATTTCGCTGGCGGCCATGTGCGGGTCGAGACCGGCCCAGGCGTCGACATCACCTTTTTCCAGGGCGGTACGGCCGTCCGGGTGTTGCAGGTGCACCAGCTCCACGTCGTCCTTGCTCAGGCCAGCTTTCTGCAGGCTACGCAGGGTGAACAGGTATGGGTCAGTGCCTTTGGTGGCGGCGATTTTCTTGCCCTTGAGGTCGGTGACGCTCTTGAAGGTGGAATCCTTGCGTACTACCAGTGCGGTCCACTCGGCGCGGCTGTAGACGTACACCGACTTGATCGGGCTGCCATTGGCCCGGCTCAATACTGCTGACAGGCTGGCGGACGAGGCGAAGTCGACGCCGCCGCTGTTGAGGTATTCCAGCGAGCGATTGCTGCCTTGACTCAACACCCAGCCGACCTTGGTTTGCGGCAGCGCTTCTTCAAGCCAGCCGAAGTGTTTGAGCACCAGGCTCACCGGGGAGTAATAGGCGTAATCCAGGTTGACTTGCGCAGGGTCAGTTTCCGCTGCATGGGCCAGGGGTTGCAGGCTGAGGGCCAGGGCGCAGGCGCCCAACAGGGTGTTGACGAAGGGTTTCATGGAACAGCTCCGGGCAAGGCGGGAAAGAGAAGGCTTTTCTTATATTCAGAAAATTCATATGGCATGTTCCATCATGCGTTATAGGAATATGCAGTCTCTGTGCCAGCGTCTTTCGTGCTGCCGGGCAATACCCCACGTAGCAGCTGTCGAGCCCAAGCGAGGCTGCGTCAGCGGTCTGTCTGATACACCGCGGACGCAGCCTCGCTCAGGCTCGACAGCTGCTACGTGGGGGAGCGGTTGGGAGTGGGGAGGTGGGCACTTTGTTGAATCACTGTTGGCTGTGCAACAGCTTGCATATGTTTTTATGGAATAAATAAAGAGTTATATATTCCTTTTGTTGGTTTCACGAATAGGGCACTTTGAGTGCCTGCGCATTCGTGCGGATTGACCCAACAGACCAAAGGAAAGCCGACATGACCATTAAAGCGATCAACGTGCGCAACCAGTTCAAAGGCGTGATCAAGGAAATCCTGATCGGCGAAGTGGTGTCCGAGATCGACGTGCAAACCGCGTCGGGGATCGTGACGTCGGTGATTACCACGCGCTCGGTGCGTGACCTGGAATTGAAGGTGGGCAGTGAAGTGATTGCCTTTGTGAAGTCGACTGAAGTGTCGATCGCCAAGCTGTAAACCCGAGTCCAGTTGTGAACCCAATCCAAATGTGGGAGCTGGCTTGCTCGCGAATGCGGTGTGACAGTCGACATCTACAGTGACTGATCCACCGCTTTCGCGAGCAAGCCCGCTCCCACATTTTGTTTTGCATACAGCCGTTGGAGGGTTAGTTGAGCCGAGGCCCGCCTCCTGATGGCCGTGACCCCGGCTTCTCATCCGAAGCATCCGGCAGTGCCTTGGGCGTTTCACTCGGGTCCTTGTAGTCCTTGTGCAAATCCCCATCCAGCCGGTTGCTCGACGAGCCGCCACTTTGGGGTGTCGAGTCGAAATGCTCCCACTCCGATTGCTGGAAGCGGAACAGGCTGTCATCGGTCGGCGTGTCGCGGCCGTGGTAGTGGTGAATTTCGTAGTGGGCGTATTCGACCTTGTCCGCCCAGTTGTCCTGCAACAAGCCGTCGCCGGCCAGGTCGCGGTACCAGTCGTTTTCCTTCTCGGTGGCCTTCTGTTTTTTGTTGTGGTCGACGAAGTAGCCAATGATCCCGCCCACCACCGCCAACACCACGCCCACCAGGAACAGCGGCCCGGTCAGCGCCGCCGCCGTGCCCGCGCCGAACAGCGCCGCCGCACCCAATACCCCGGCCGAGGCGCCGAACGCACCGCCGGCCACTTGCAAGCCACCTGCGGCCTGAGCCAAGGGGTCTTTGCTGTCCACACCGCTTTTGATCGCCAGGGCGCCGAGCACAATGTCGGCAAACCCACCGGCAATGTCGGTTGCCGGGCCCAGCACCTTGATCACGGAACCGGCGATCTTCGCCGATTGGGAGGCGCCAAGCTTGGCCGCACCGGCGGCCTTGAGGCCATCATCCAGGTGAGTGGCGAGGCCTTCGGTGGCTTCGGTCACGGCTTTGTCACCTTCGCCAAACAGCTTGGCGACGCCGTCGTACTGGCTGTCGGGAACCGCGTCCAGGGCGGCGGCGATTTCCTTGCTGACCTTTGAGTCGATCTCGGTGGGCTTGCTGAAGTCGATGACTTTGCCGGCCGCACCTTCCTTGCCCCAGATTTCCGGCAGGGTCTTGTCCAGGCCGAGGAAGTCCACCAAGCCGCCCTTGCCCAGGGCTTCGCCGATCTTGTCACCGAGCTTGACGAAGTGGCTCGCGCCGCCGGCAAAACTCAGGAAGTCCTTGGCGATGGTCATGCGTTGGGCCGGGGTTTCGCCGAGCTTGCCGCCTTTGCCCACCAGTTGGTAAATCCCCGAGAACAGGCTGACGCCGGCGCCCATCGAACCGAGGATGCCTTTGCTGTTGAGGGTGTTGAACACCTCGCCGAGCATGCCGCGATCCGCCACCGGGATATAGGGTTTGCTCAGGGCGGTTTTCACGTCGGCTTCGCTGATGGTGCCGCTGTTCTTATAGACGTCGCCGAGTTCTTCCAGGGCCTTGGTCACGGCCGAGGATTTCTCCTTGCCCTCCAGGCCCTCGTTGAGGAATTTCTCCAGCACTTCCTGGCTGCGACGCGGCAGGTCCAGCAGGTTGCCCTTGAGCACACCCTTGAGCAGGCCGAACAGGTCCTTGGTGGCCAGTTCCTTGTTCTCGTCGGAGATCTTGCTCGGGTCCGAGAGGATCTCGTTGAGGTCGGTGGTCAGCCCGTCGGCCTGGATATTCTGCGCGGCCTTGGTAGCGGCTTCCGGGTCGAACAGCGACAGCGAGGTGAGGGTGTTGCTCAGGTCTTGCTGGGCTTCGTGGCTCTTGCCCTGTTTTTGCAGGTCCTTGAGGTAGAGCACGTAGTCGGGGTTGCTGGTCAGGTCGAGGAGCTTCTGCTTGATCTCGTCCTTGTTGGGCAGGTGGCTGATGGCGTCGTCCATCTTGGTCTTGTAGTCGGCCTGCACGGTCGGGTCTTTGAACAGTTCGCCAATCTGCTCCTGCACCGCCTTGCCGTCGATGATGTCGTGCATGTCGGCGGAGGTGAGTTCGGTCTGCTTGTCATCGAACTCGCGCCAGGTGGTGTTGAACGGGCGCTTGGATTCTTCGTAGCCGGTGATGCCATGGCCGTTCTGGTAGGCGGCCTGGGCTTCCAGGGCGCGGACCAGTTTGGCTCGCGGGTCGTCCTTGGGAATCGAGCCGTCCTTGACGCCGGCGCGGTAGGTGTCGATCAGTTCAGTGGTGGCCAGTTCGCTGACGCTTTGGGTCGGCGATTTGTCGTCGTCCTTGTCGGCATGCACGCCGGTGTCGAGGTTGAGCACGTCCAGCTCGTCGTTGCTCGGCAGGTTGTACTTGGCGCGGGTTTCGTCGACGGTGCCGGCGCTCCAGGCTTCCCATTTCGCCACCACTTCGTCGTAGAGCTGCGGGCTGAGCTCCTTGGAGACGATGACCTTGCCTTCGCTGGTTTCATAGCGGATCAGGCCGTCGCCCAGCTCGTCGGGGGAGCCGAAGGTGATGTCGGTGTTTTTCAGGAAATCATTCGGCCCGGCCAGCTTGTAGCCGGCGTCTTCACTGCTGTGGATCTTGCTCCAGGTGTCCTGGGCGGTGGCCACGCTCTTGAACAGTTCCGGGCTGACATCGGCCGACACCACCACCTTGGTGCCGTCGTGGGTTTCATAGGTCAGCACGTTGCCTTGCTGGCCTTCGATCCAGCCGAAGCCCTTGTAGTCATTCAGTTCCGGCACCTTGGTATTGGCATCTGCCAGGGTCGAGCCGTCGTTGAGGGCGGACTCTACGGCGGCCTTTTTGTCGGGGTTGGTGTAGACCTCGTGCAGGCCTGCCAGGTAGTCGAACAACTTGGGGTTGTCGTCCCGGGCCACGACCATTTTCTGGCCATTGCTTTCAAAGCGGATCAGGCCGGGGCCGACTTCATCCTTGGGACCCACGGTGGTGCCGGCGTAGGGCGGCCACACTTCGTTGTCGCTGGCGCGTTTGTAGCCGGCATCTTCGCTGTTGGTAAGGCCTGTGAAGCTCTCGTAGGCTTCCTTGGCTTTCTGGAAGGCCTCGGGGTTGTCTCGCTGGCTGATGACAAACTTCTTGCCGTCCTGGGTTTCATAGCGAATCACACCGGGGCCGGTTTCGTCGGGCGGCCCGAGGGATTTGTAGTCACCGAGTTTTTCCGGGGCCGTGGCATCGCTGCCCAGGTGCTCGTAGCCGGCGGCTTCGCTGGCGTTGACGCCGGACAGGGCCTTGAAGTCGGCGCTGACTTGCTTGAACAGGTCGGGGCTGTCTTTTTCGCTGACAATGACCTTCTTGCCATCCTGGGTTTCATAACGGATCAGGCCGGGGCCGACTTCATCAGCCGGACCGATGGCCTTGTAGTCACCCAGGCTCGCCGGCGGTGCGGCGTCCTTGGCGGCCAGTTCATAGCCTTGTTCCTTGCTGGCTGCGAGCCCTTGCGCGGTTTTGTCGCCGGCCTCGACCTTCTTGTTGTTGGCGCTGTTCTTGAGCAGCACGTGGAACGCCGCGCCGGACTTGGGCGGTGTGAGAGGAAGGGCTTTGGGGTCGGTCGAGCGGTTTAGCGGCTGGGTCGTCATGCCATGGAACTCCTGCTGTTACCGGTGGGACGAATCGGCAAAAACAGTAACAGCAGGGGTTCGGCGGTCGTTGCGAAAAGTTGTGAATTGCGCCTTAACGGTGACGCAGGCTGCGTTCCAGGCGGGCAATGCCTTCTTCCAGCATGGCCCGCGGGCAGCCGAAGTTCAGGCGCACGAACTGCTGGCTGTCATCGCCGAACTCCAGGCCGGCGCTGAGGCCGACTTTCGCCTGGTCGAGGAAGAACTGTTGCGGGTCGTCCAGGCCCAGGGCGCTGCAATCCAGCCAGGCCAGGTAGGTGCCTTGGGGTGCATGCATCACGACGCCAGGCAGGCGGGTTTGCACGGCGTTCAGCAGGTAATCGCGGTTGGCTTGCAGATAGGCCACCAGCGCCTGCAGCCAGTCGCCGCAGTCGCTGTAGGCTGCGCGGGTGGCTTCCAGGCCCAGGGGGCTGACACTGTCGACCATGCCGCAGCGGGCGTGATTGAAGCGCTCGCGGATCTCGGGGTTCTGGATCACCGCAAAGCAGGTCTTCAACCCAGCGACGTTGTACGCCTTGCTCGCCGACATCAGGGTGATGGTGCGCTGGGCGATTTCCGGGCTGAGGCTGGCGGTGGGGATATGCCGGCGGCCGTCAAAACACAGCTCGGCGTGGATTTCATCGGAGACGATCAACGTGCCCTGGTCCAGGCAGGCGGTGGCCACGGCCAGCAGTTCTTCGCGGGGGAACACCTTGCCTATCGGGTTGTGCGGGTTGCTCAACAGCAGCGCGCCGGCACCTTTGAGTGCCTCACGCATCGCTGGCAACGGCGTGAGGTACTCGCCCTCGGCGCTCAACTCAAACGGCACTTCGATCTTCGGCAGGTTCCAGTGGGCAGGGGCCAGGCGAATCGGGCGGTAATTGGGGGTTTGCAACACCACCGGTTGCCCAGGCTGCACAAACGCGTGCAACGCCATGTTGAAACCAGGCTCGACACCCGGCAAAAACAGCAGCTCATCCGGCTGTACGCGCCAGGCGTACTTGGCCCACAAATCGGCGACGACCGCCTCACGCACGCCATCGCAGGCCACGCTGTAGCCGAGGATCTGCTGACCCAGTCGCTCGTGCAACGCTTGAAGCACGGCCGGTGGCGCGGCGATGTCCATGTCGGCAATCCACATCGGCAGAACGTCTTGCGGGTAACGACTCCACTTGGTGCTGCCGGTGCCGAGGCGGGAGTGGATCGTGTCGAAGTCAAAGCTCATGGGTGGCTCGTGTCAGGGAGGCGGGCGTGGAAATGGCGCTGATTCTAGCGCCATTAATTTTACGCGCCAGAGCTGATTGCCGCTTGGGCTCCCGCTTGCCGGTAAAAAGCCCCGGACAACTGCTGTTGGGCCTGTTCCACGCTACGTTGCACGGCGGCTTCGCCACGGACCATGGCGCCCAGATAGGCGAACTCGACCGTGCGTATACCCACGGTGCCGAGGATTGCCTGCAGGTAGGGCGTAAGGAAGTCGGGTTCACGGTTTTTTCGCGAACTTCCGGAACTGACCAGCACAAAGGTTGGCCGGTCCTGGAGCAAGGCGACTTTTTCAAACTGCGAGTTGACGGTGAAGCTGCGATGGATACGCACCACATGATCGATCCAGCACTTAAGCGCTGCCGGCACCGTGAAGTTGTGCACCGGGGTGCAGATAATCAGCAGGTCACAAGCCTCGAGCTCGACGATCAGTTGCTCGGACAGCGCCGTTGCCGCGCCACTGAGCCCGCCGGGCGTGGTCAGTGCGTTGGCGTATTCCCGGGTCAACGGTGGCAGGGCCTGGCCGCCGTAGTCGCGCTCGACCACTTCGGCCTCGGGCGCCTGTTCACGGAGCAGGGCGCGGGCCAGGTGGAAGGTCTGGGCCGCCTTGCCGTGGGGGCTGAAACTCAGCAGCAGGGCGCGGGTCATTGGTTCAGATCCTGGGAAAAGTGCATCCCCAGCGGCAGCAGGCCCTGGCGGAAATAGAAGCGCTGGGCCAGGGCCATGTGCATGCCGGTGTCCAGCACCAGATAGCGATAACCCAGGCGGCGGGTGTGCTGGCGTACCTGATCCAGCAACCGTTCGCCCAGGCGTCGGCGTTGCAGGGACGCGTCCACTACCAGGTCATCGACGTAGATGAAGCGGCCATACAGCAGGTTTTCCGTCAGGCGGTAACCGGCCAGGCCCAGCACCTGGCCGTTCTCCCGGGCGGCCAGCAGGCGGTAACCGTTTTCCCGCTGGCGCTGGATCTGCTGGGCAAAGGCGTGCGGGTCTTCCAGTTTTGGCCGCAGTTGCTGCATGACGGCAAAACAGGCCAGGCAGTCGGCGTCGCTTTCGATGTGCAAAAACTCAATAGCGTCATTCATGGTTGCCGTGCTCCATGTGCGCTTTTACGGCGGCAGGGACTTTGCGAAAGCTGATGGCGACGCGGTTCAGGGCGTTCATCAGGGCGATACCCAGGGTCAGGTCGGCAATTTCCTTGTCGTCGAAGAGGGCCTTGGCCTCGGCATAGTGTTCGTCCGGCACCTCGGTGTGTGCGACCTGGGTGACCGACTCGGCCCACGCTAACGCGGCACATTCACGCGGGGTGAACAACGGCAAGGCTTCGCGCCATGCGGCCAGCAGCATCAGCTTTTCCAGGCTCACGCCCTGTTTGAGCAGGTCGCGGGAATGAGAGTCCAGGCAGTAGGCGCAACCGTTGAGTTGGGAAACCCGCAGGTACACCAGGTCAATCAACTCCTTCTCCAGGCCGCAGCCGTGGATGTAGCTGTGCACCGAACCAAGGGCCTTGTAGCCGGCGGGCGCTGCCTGGGCGTAGTCGAGACGGTGTTGCATGCTGTGTTCCTTGCTGTGGTGAAGTGATGTCGTCAGTTTGGCGGCCTGGTCGCCGGCTCAATAGGGCCAAGAATGGACAAGCGGGTTGGGACAAGATCAGACTCCAGCGCTGATTCACTGTGAGCCGGATAACGATGTCGTCACTGCCCAAATACCAGGAGATTTACCGGCGCTTTCGCCAGGCCATTGATCAGGGCCAACTGCGTCCTGGCGAACGGGTGCCGTCGGTGCGCAGCTTGGCCCAGGAGTTGAAGGTGGCCCGGGGCACCGTGGAGACGGCCTACCAGTTGCTGGTCAGCGAGGGGTTCTTCCTGGCGCGCGGGCAAGCGGGAACGGTGGTGGCCGATGCGCTGCCGCAGCGGTCGATCAAGTCGCTGGCGGTCGAATCGCAGCCCTTGGCGCCGACCTCTGCGCCGCGCCTGTTGCAACTGGGCTTGCCGGCGCTCGATAGCTTTCCGCGCAAGTTATGGGCGCGCCTGGTCACCCGGCAGGTCCGGCGTGTCGACGTCAACAGCCTGGCCATGGGTGACGTGCGGGGTGCCCGGTCGCTGCGTGTGGCGATTGCTCAATACCTGGCGCTGTACCGTGGTGTGGAGTGCTCGCCGGAGCAGGTGTTCGTGTGTGCGGGTTACTCGGCGTGCCTCGCGCTGGTGTGTGATGCGTTGCAGATGGCAGGCAAGCACTGCTGGTTCGAAGACCCGGGCTATTTGCATGCGCGGCAGTTGTTGCTCCACCTGGAGGTGAAGTTGGTGCCGGTGCCGGTCGACCGTGACGGGCTCGATGTCGAGGAGGGCGTACGACGTGCCCCAAAGGCGCGGCTGGCGATTGTCACGCCGGCTCACCAAAGCCCGCTGGGTGTCGCCCTCAGTGCCACCCGGCGCCGTAGCCTGCTCGACTGGGCGCAGACCCATGGCGGCTGGTTGGTGGAGGACGACTACGACAGTGAGTTTCGTTACAAGGGGCAGCCCTTGGCGGCGCTCAAAAGCCAGGACACGGCGGACCGGGTGATTTACTCGGGCAGCTTCAGCAAGATGCTGTTCCCGGGTTTGCGGCTGGGCTATCTGGTGGTGCCGCAGGCGTTGCTCCCGGCCTTTGAGGCCAGCGCCCGCATCCTGCAAAACCGCAGTGCCGAGTTGCTGCAAGCCACCACCGCCGACTTTCTCGACCAGGGCCATTTCACCCGCCACCTGAAAAAAATGCGCCAGCTCTATACCCAGCGGCGCGGCTTTCTGGTGGATGCGCTGAACAGTCATTGCGGGGCATTTTTGCAGGTCGATGAACAGTCTGGCGGGATCAATTTGTTGGCGCGGTTGCGGGTGGAGGTCTCTGATCAGGCAGTTGCGTCTCAGGCTGCCGACGCGGGGCTGGGGATTCAGGCACTGTCTGTCTGGAGTATCGAGACGGGGCGCCAGCAAGGCCTGTTGATGGGTTTCACCAACCTGGCGACGCGCCAGCATGCCGTGGAGGCGGCGTTGCTGTTGCGGGAGGTCATCAGAGGGGCTTTATGAAGGCTGGTTGAACATCTTCATTCGCCACATCCGCTCCGAGCTTCTACCCTGAAGGCATAGCCCCCAGGACGCCAAGCGCTCATGTACAAAGACCTGAAGTTCCCGGTTCTGATCGTACACCGCGACATCAAGGCCGACACCGTTGCCGGCGACCGCGTCCGGGGCATTGCCCGGGAGCTGGAACAGGAGGGCTTCAGTATCTTTTCGGCGGTGGACTACGCCGAGGGCCGCCTGGTGGCTTCGACCCATCACGGCCTGGCCTGCATGCTGATCGCCGCCGAGGGCGCCGGGGAAAATACCCACCTGATGCAAAACATGGTGGAGCTGATCCGCCTGGCGCGGGTGCGGGCGCCGAACCTGCCGATCTTTGCCCTGGGTGAGCAAGTCACCCTGGAAAACGCCCCGGCCGACGCCATGAGCGAACTCAACCAATTGCGGGGCATTCTTTACCTGTTTGAAGACACCGTGCCTTTTCTCGCGCGGCAAGTCGCACGGGCCGCGCGGGCTTACCTGGATGGCCTGTTGCCGCCATTCTTCAAGGCCCTGGTGCAGCACACGGCGGATTCCAATTACTCCTGGCACACCCCCGGCCATGGCGGTGGCGTGGCCTATCGCAAAAGCCCGGTGGGGCAGGCGTTTCATCAGTTTTTCGGGGAAAATACCCTGCGATCGGACTTGTCGGTGTCGGTGCCGGAGCTGGGTTCGCTGCTGGACCACACCGGCCCGCTGGCCGAAGCCGAGGCCCGGGCGGCGCGCAACTTCGGCGCGGATCACACCTACTTCGTGATCAATGGCACGTCCACCGCCAACAAGATCGTCTGGCATTCCATGGTTGGCCGGGATGACCTGGTGCTGGTGGACCGCAACTGCCACAAGTCGGTATTGCATTCGATCATCATGACCGGCGCCATTCCGTTGTACCTGTGCCCGGAGCGTAATGAACTGGGGATCATCGGACCGATTCCCCTGAGCGAGTTCAGCACCGAATCGATCCGCGCGAAAATCGACGCCAGCCCGTTGACCCGAGGGCGACCGGCCAAGGTCAAGCTGGCGGTGGTCACCAATTCCACCTACGACGGCCTGTGCTACAACGCCGAGCTGATCAAGCAGCAACTGGGCAACAGTGTCGAGGTGCTGCACTTTGACGAAGCCTGGTATGCCTACGCGGCGTTTCATGAGTTCTTCGCCGGGCGCTACGGCATGGGCACGTCGCGCACGGCCGACAGCCCGCTGGTGTTCACCACACACTCCACCCACAAGCTGCTGGCGGCGTTCAGCCAGGCGTCGATGATTCATGTGCAGGATGGCGGTGTGCGTAAGCTCGACCGGGATCGCTTCAACGAAGCGTTCATGATGCATATTTCCACCTCGCCGCAGTACAGCATCATCGCCTCCCTGGATGTGGCCTCGGCGATGATGGAAGGCCCGGCGGGGCGCTCGTTGCTGCAAGAGATGTTTGACGAGGCCCTGAGCTTTCGTCGCGCCTTGGCCAACCTGCGCCAGCACATTGCCGCTGAAGACTGGTGGTTCTCCATCTGGCAGCCGCCGCTGGTGGCGGGCATCGACCGGGTGGTGACGGCGGACTGGCTGCTGCAACCCCAGGCCGACTGGCATGGCTTTGGTGATATCGCCGAAGACTACGTGCTTCTGGATCCGATCAAAGTCACCCTGGTTATGCCCGGCCTGAACGCCGGCGGGGCCTTGAGCGAGTGCGGAATCCCCGCTGCGGTGGTCAGTAAATTCCTCTGGGAACGTGGGCTGGTGGTGGAAAAGACCGGGCTGTATTCGTTCCTCGTGCTGTTTTCCATGGGCATCACCAAAGGCAAGTGGAGTACCCTGCTCACCGAATTGCTGGAATTCAAGCGCAGTTATGACGCCAACGTGAGCCTTGCTGTCTGTTTGCCATCGGTGTTTCAGCAGGGCCCGGTGCGGTATCAAGGGTTGGGGTTGAAGGACTTGTGTGACCAGTTGCACAGCTGTTACCGCAGTAATGCGACGGCCAAGCACTTGAAGCGGATGTACACGGTCTTGCCGGAAATCGCCATGAAACCGGCCGATGCCTACGACCTGTTGGTCAAGGGCGAAGTCGAGGCAGTGTCCATCGACGCTTTGCCAGGACGCATCGCAGCGGTCATGCTGGTGCCTTATCCGCCGGGTATTCCGTTGATCATGCCGGGTGAGCGGTTCACCGAATCGACTCGCTCGATCATTGATTACCTGGCGTTTGCCAGGACGTTCGACAGTAGTTTCCCCGGCTTTGTCGCCGATGTTCATGGACTGCAACACGAAGATGACGGCAATGGTCGCTGTTACACCGTCGATTGCATCAAGGGTTAAGAATGTTTATGCAAGCTGTAATGAACCCGAAGTACCCGGGTCTCAGTGTCCGTGTGGCTGATGAGGGATTTGACGCCTACGTGTGGGGTAACGACTTCAGCTTTGAGGTCAATGCCTATGGTGTGCCGGAAATGGGCAAGCGCGTCGATCAGTGGGCGGTGGAGCGTATCGTGCCGTACCGCAAATGCTACGGCATCGACCCTGAGGAGTTCGCCAGCTTTCGGGACGCCGCCGACAGTGCGGTGTTCATGGCGTACCTGGATGACCGGCCCGTTGGGCACATAGTGGTCAGCACCAACTGGAACGGGTTTGCCCATGTGGATGAGCTGGCGGTGGTGTTGCCGGCGCGGCGCCATGGGGTGGCCAAGGCATTGCTGGACGTGGCGCAATTCTGGAGCCGCAAGAAGAACTTGCCGGGGATGATGCTGGAAACCCAGAACAACAACCTCGGTGCCTGCCGGCTGTATGAGCGCTGCGGGTATGTGATGGGCGGGATCGACCACCTGCGCTATCGCGGGATTGATCCCCAGACCCGTGAAGTGGCGATTTTCTGGTATCGGTTGTTCAAGACAGAACTGGAAGCGGTCTGAGCTTCACCAATCAACTGTAGGAGCTGTCGAGCCCTGGCGAGGCTGCGATAGCGGTGTGTCAGGCGACCTCTTTATCGACTGTGCTGCCGTCTTCGCAGCCTCGCTAAGGCTCGACAGCTCCCACATTCGGTTTGCGCAACCCGAGTGCTTGCTACCGAACACACAACTCCCTGACTTCCCCCAAACCCTGTGGGAGCTGTCGAGCCCTGGCGAGGCTGCGATAGCGGTGTGTCAGGCGACCACTTTATCGACTGTGTCGCCGCCTTCGCAGCCTCGCTAAGGCTCGACAGCTCCCACATTCGGTTTGCGCAACCCGAGTGCTCGCGGTCAAACACACAACTCCCAGACTTCCCCCGAACCCTGTGGGAGCCGTCGAGCCCAAGCGAGGCCGCGATAGCGGTGTGTCAGGCGATCTCTTTATCGACTGTGCTGCCGTCTTCGCAGCCTCGCTAAGGCTCGACAGCTCCCACATTCGGTTTGCGCAACCCGAGTGCTTGCTACCGAACACACAACTCCCAGACTTCCCCCAAACCCTGTGGGAGCTGTCGAGCCCTGGCGAGGCTGCGATAGCGGTGTGTCAGGCAACCTCTTTATCAACCATGCCGCCGTCTTCGCAGCCTCGCTAAGGCTCGACAGCTCCCACATTCGGTTTGCGCAACTCGAGTGCTTGCGATCAAACACAAAACTTCCAGACTTCCCCCGAACCCCTGTGGGAGCCGTCGAGCCCCAGCGAGGCCGCGATAGCGGTGTGTCAGGCAACCTCTTTATCGACCATGCCGCCGTCTTCGCAGCCTCGCCAGGGCTCGACAGTTCCCACATTCAAGGCAGTGTGCTTGTTAGCAGGCTTTCAGCCTTCTCGGTGACAATCTCCAGCAACGCATTCAAGGCGGGCGACGCTTCGCTGTCCTTCAGGGTCAACGCATACAAGGTCACCACCATCGGCGGTGACAATGGGCACGCATCCAGCCCGGCTTCCCGTGCGCCAGTGGCGGTGAACGGGTCGACAATCGCCAGACCTTCCCCGGCCTCTACCATGCTGCGCATCATCTGGTAGGTCTGCACCCGCGTTTGCACCACCGGCAGCGGGCGCAGGGCTTGCAGTTTGCTGTCCAGCAGGCGGCTCAGCGGGTCCTGGTTTTCAAGGCCGATCATCGACTGCCCGGCCAGCTCCTGTAGCGCAATGTACTTCTGCCGAGGCTTCAGCCAGCCATGGGGCGCGAGCAATTGCAACTTGCCGTGAGCCAGTGGCGTGCTGTGGATCTGCGGATGTTCCGGGTCGTGCAGGCTCAGGCCAAGGTCTGCTTCGTGCAGCAGCAGGCTCTTGACGATGTCCCGGGTGGAGTGGCTGGAGAGGTTGCACGGCGTGTCTTGAAAGCGCCGGCGCAGCACGGCGATCGCCTGGGGCAGCAGTTGATTGGCCAGCGGCGGGGTGCACAGTGCGCGCAAGGGCGGGGCATGGTGGTGCTTCAGGCTGCTGGCCAGGCGTTGCACCGGCTCAAGGGCCGCATAGAAGTGGGCGATTTCGCCCTGCAGCTCGAGGGTTTCCCGGGTGGCCTGCAAGCGTCCGCGCACACTGGCGAACAGCATGAAACCCAATTGCAGCTCGGCATCCTTGAGCGTCGCGTCCACATCGGCCACGGGCAGTTGCAACCATTCGGCGGCAGTGCCGAGGTGTCCGGTCTGTAAAATCGCTTGAATGACTTCGATATGACGTAAACGCATGGCCGGAGTCTATGTTCAGCGCGACGTGGATTCAATGGCTCAGGCCCGGGTGTGGAAAAAAGACCCGCCACGGCAGCGGCCCAACTAGACTTGCACGGTCAAGTCCCTTGGCGCCTGCAACCAACAGGTCATATAAAGGGCGTATCAACCAAAGGATCCACGGGGAGCTTTATCGATGCTCGGTAAAACACACACGCGCGGGTTTTCGTTGTGGGATCTGCTGGTGGCCGTGCTGGTTGTCGGTGTGCTGGTGATTGCAGTTGGGCCGCGGATCTTTGGCGACGTGACTCAAACCGAAATCGCCACGGCCAAGGTACAGCTGAAAGTGCTGGGCAAGGCGGTCGAGCAATTTCATCAGGATGTAGGGCGTTATCCTACCGACGACGAGGGTCTGGCGGTGTTGACGGTTCAGCCAACGGGGGAAGGGAAGTGGCGGGGACCCTATCTCAAGGATGAGGACATGCTGACAGACCCCTGGGGCGTGGCCTATCAGTACCACTATCCTCCCAGCCAGGCCAAAACCAACTTTGATCTGTTCTCGTTCGGCAAGGACCGGACACTGGGAGGCGTCGGCGATAATGTTGATATCGCCTATGGGGAATAACGTCTTATGAAGCGTGGATCGTTGCGGATTCGCGGGTGATGATAGTGCCCGACTGAATCAGCCTGAACTCATCGCCATCCAGTTTTTCTACGCGGTCGCCAATGGCCAGCTTGTAGGTGGTGGTGGGCGCCGATCCAGCCAGGCCGTCGAGGGGCGGGTTGGATTCCTGGAACTCATGCACCGAATAAACGCGACCTTCCGCGTCTCTGGCATGGAACTGTCCGACAAGTACTGCTGCCATCTGTTTAGAACCTCTGGAGATAAACACTCGATTTGCGGTTCTGTAGACCGTAGGAGAGCGGGGTAGTTTACCTATTGAAAAAAAATACTATTCGTTGACTTTTTCAGACATTACTTACAAGTCCATTTGCGGTGTAAACGTCCTTGGGATTGCAAAAACGCGCTGGTGATAGCGTCGCGCAGGCTCTATAACTACAAGCTCCTTAGTCAGAAATCGGGAAACCCCAATGAGCAAGGTCTACACGATTGCCGTACTGGTCGGCAGCTTGAGAAAAGAGTCGATCAACCGCAAGGTCGCCCTGGCATTGGCTGAGTTGGCGCCCGCCAACCTCAAATTGAACATTGTCGAAATTGGCGATTTGCCGCTCTACAGCGAGGACCTTGAAGGCGCTTCACCGCCGGCAGCCTACAGTACTTTCCGTCAACACGTGCGTTCATCCGACGCGGTGCTGTTTGTGACCCCCGAATACAACCGCTCGGTGCCGGGTGTATTGAAGAACGCAATTGACGTCGGTTCGCGGCCTTATGGCCAAAGTGTCTGGGGTGGCAAGCCAGGTGCGGTGATCAGTGTGTCCCCGGGCGCCATCGGTGGTTTTGGGGCCAATCACCATTTGCGCCAATCCCTGGTGTTCCTTGACGTGCCGTGCATGCAACAGCCGGAAGCCTACCTGGGCGGGGCGGGCAGTGTGTTCGACGAGTCGGGCAAGCTGTCGGAAAAGACCAAGCCGTTCTTGCAGGCGTTTATTGATGCCTACGGGAAGTGGGTGGAAAAACAACACGGTTGATTAGCCGCGCGAAAAAAGACCCCGCTATTTAAGCGTAATGCTGTTCACTTAAGCATTTGAGCCCACGCCGGGCTTCCTAGAAAATCCGATACCAGACCTCT
>NZ_JAAAFU010000029.1:0-143431 GCF_019352905.1 Pseudomonas sp. Xaverov 83
GCCCTTTGCTTACTTTGGGGCTTTTCCAAAGTGAGCCGCTGTAAGAGCGGAACCATAGGCGGCCGTTACCTAAATAACGGATATACACACCACCTCAGAGCCAAAACGTCAGAGCTGAAACCGCTCCCGCTCATGCTCATACAACGGCCGCACCAGCGCGAATTCATGGTCAATCTCATCCACCAGTCGCCCCAAATCCGTAAAAGCGTGCTTCGCGGACGTATCCTCGAGCAATTGACAAAGCTCAGCCAACCGCACCGCCCCAAGGTTACCGCTGCTCCCCTTAAAGCTATGGGCAATCCGCCCAAGGGCTTTCGCGTCATCCCGGGCCCGGCGCAGCGCCTCTACCCGCTTCTGCGAATCATCGAGAAAAGTGTCGAGCAGCTTCGGATACTCGCCCTCCATGACCTCCTGCAAGCCAGTCAGCACATCGGGGTCCAGATGAATCTCTGCCACTTGTTCGCTCCTTGATCAAGAATCGGCGGATTATGCCAGAGCCTTCCATGAAAACTCCACGCACGCACACCGCCCTCCGTCAGACCAGCCTACATCGCTGCTCAACTGCCGCACCAGGCTCAACCCCCGACCAGACAGACGGTCAACATCCAGCGGCCTGGCCAGCACCTTCTCCACATCAAACCCCGACCCACTGTCCTCGATCCGCAAGGTCAGACACCCACCCTCCCCGGTCGGCACCACATTCAGATGCACCCGCACATACCCACTGCTCAACCGCGCCAGCCGCTCATTACGCTCGCGGTAATACGCCGCAAACCCCTGGGCATCACGCTTGAGCCGCGAATCCAACCCCAGCACCCCATGCTCCAGGGCGTTGGAATACAACTCCGCCATCACGCTATACAACGCCCCGCTTTGCTCACGCAGGCCATGAACCTCCAACAGCAACTGCAACAAATACGGCAACGGGTTGTAGGACTTGAGCGTCTCGGCACGAAACTCAAAGCTCACCGACCAATCCAGCGGCGACGACTGGCCGCTGTCGGAATACACCATCGACGGCGAACGCAACGCCTCCCCCGCCTGCAGGCTGATCTCCACCATGCTGACGTCATCACGCACTTCGCCGCGAAAAGCCGCCAGGGCCTGCTCGATCTCCTCGAATAACCGGTCCGGCTCGCGGTTGGCCGCAAACACCTGCTGCAAACGCTCGGCGCCAAACAACTGCTCTTGGGCATCCGCAGTATCCAGCACACCATCCGACAGCAAAAACACCCGGTCGCCCAGCGCCATCGGCCAGACTTCAGTGCGGTCATCAAACGCCTCGGCCGTCAGCACGCCCAATGGCAAATGCCGCGACACCAGCGGCGTGCGCTTGCCGGTGGCGATGTCATGCACATAGCCCTCGGGCATGCCGCCGTTCCACACTTCCACCACCCGGCGTTGGGCGCTGAGGCACAGCAAGGTGGCGCAGCAAAACATGTCCACCGGCAGGATGCGCTTGAGCTTGGCGTTCATCTCCCGCAGGGTCTGCGCCAGGCCGTAGCCCTTGGCCGTCATGCCGTAGAACACTTCCGCCAGCGGCATCGCGCCGACCGCCGCCGGCAAACCATGACCGGTAAAGTCCCCCAGCAGCACATGCATATCGCCCGACGGCGTGTAGGCAGCCAGCAACAAGTCACCGTTGAACAACGCATAAGGCGATTGCACGTAGCGAATATTTGGCGCGGCGTTGATGCAGCCGGAATGCGCGACTTTGTCGAACACCGCCTTGGCCACGCGCTGCTCCTGCAACAGGTAGTCGTGGTGCCGGGCGATGAGGTCTCTCTGCTGCAACACCGTGGCCTGCAAGCGACGCAGGCGGTCCATGGCGTTGATTTTGGCCGCCAGGATCACCTGGTTATAGGGCTTGGCCAGGAAGTCGTCGCCGCCGGCATCCAGGCACTGGGCCAGGGCTTCACTCTCGCGCAGGGAGGTGAGGAAGATAATCGGCACCAGCGCCTCCCCCGCCAGTTGCTTGATTTGCCGGGCCGCCTCGAAGCCGTCCATGACCGGCATCAGTGCGTCCATCAGCACCAACTGCGGCCGCTCGCGGGTAAACACGTCGACGGCTTCCTGGCCGTTGCTGGCGGTCAGTACCTGGTGGCCCTGACGGCGCACGATGCTCGACAGCAACAGCAGGTCGGCGGCGCTGTCTTCGGCGATCAATACCGTCAGTGCCTCGAGGACCGGGGCCAGGACGCTCAAGTGAGGTCGAACAGTTTGTCGAAGTTGGAGATGGCGAGGATCTTGCGCACGTCGGAGTTGCTGTTGACCACCTGCACTTCGGCATCGTCGCCGCCGGCATGGTCCCGCAGCAGCAGGAGCATGCCCAGGGCCGAGCTGTCCATGTAGGTGGTTTCCTTCAAGTCCACCACGTAGATCTCGGGCACCTTGTAGAACTTTTCGTAGGCATCACGAAAAGCCTGGTGACTACCGAAATCGAATCGACCCTTGACGGTGATCGTCGCTTTCTTCCCATCCAGGGACACTTCTGATTCGACTGACATTCGACTGCTTCCTTGTCATTGGCAATGTGCAACAAGGTTTAGCAGGTGATGGGGAAGTGGGCAACTCCATGTGGGACGGGTGGCGTGCTCAATAGGGGTTTTGGCGGGGCAGACGCTGGGACAGTTCATCGAGCAACTTCTGTTCGCGCTTGTCTTCCAGTGCGCGGGCTTCGTCGATGTAGCGTTGCACCAGCTTGCGCAGGCCTTCGACCCGGGCGTAGGCTTGTTGCCAGCTGTCGCGGGCCTTGTCGACATTGGCCTGGTGCCAGGCCAGGCTCTGGCGCTGCTGGCCGACGGCGGTTTCCAACTGGTTGAGAAAGCCCTGGTAGCCCATCAGCCATTGGCCGGAGACGCCTTTGCTGCCGCGCTCGATCCACTGCTGCTGGTACTCGCCGCGAAAGCGTTCCAAATCCCCCAGCTTGCTTTCCGCCAGGCGAACCTGGCCCTGGAAGTAACCCAGGCGCTGGACGGCGGTCTTTTCAGCTTTTTCGGCCATGTCCACCACCGGGGCAAGGCGTGCGGCGCGGGTATTGGCCATGGTTTATCCGCCGGGTGCCGGAGCGAAGATGCTACCCAGGTGCGCCTCGCTTTCGCCCATGCTGATCTTGTCGTTGAGGCCTTGGCGCAGGTAGGTCACCAGTTGCGGTTGCAGGGCAATCGCCAGGTCGGTCTCGCGATCACCGCCGGCCACATAGGCGCCCACGCTGATCAGGTCGCGGCTCTGTTGATAGCGCGACCACAGTTGCTTGAACTGCTGTGCGCGCATCATGTGCTCAGGCGTGACCACCGACGGCATCACCCGGCTGATGGAGGCTTCGATGTCGATGGCCGGGTAGTGCCCTTCCTCGGCCAAGCGCCGGGACAGCACGATGTGCCCGTCGAGCACGCCCCGTGCCGAGTCGGCAATCGGGTCCTGCTGGTCATCGCCCTCGGAGAGTACGGTGTAGAACGCGGTGATCGAACCCCCACCGGCTTCAGCGTTACCGGCGCGCTCCACCAGCTTGGGCAGCTTGGCGAACACTGACGGCGGATAGCCCTTGGTGGCCGGCGGCTCGCCGATGGCCAGGGCGATTTCCCGCTGGGCCTGGGCGAAACGGGTCAGGGAGTCCATCAGCAACAGGACGTTCTTGCCCTTGTCGCGAAAATATTCGGCGATGCGTGTGCAGTACATCGCGGCACGCAGGCGCATCAGCGGCGCGTCATCCGCCGGTGAGGCGACCACCACTGAGCGCTTGAGGCCTTCTTCGCCGAGGCTGTGCTCGATGAATTCCTTCACCTCGCGGCCCCGCTCGCCGATCAGCCCCACCACGATGATGTCGGCCTCGGTAAAGCGGGTCATCATGCCCAGCAGCACCGACTTACCCACGCCGGTACCGGCGAACAAGCCCAGGCGCTGGCCGCGGCCCACCGTCAATAATCCGTTGATGCTGCGAATGCCCACGTCCAGCGGCACGCTGATGGGGTTGCGCTTGAGGGGGTTGATGGTCGGGCCGTCCATCGGCACCCAGTCTTCAGCCTTCATCCCGCCCTTGCCGTCGAGGGCACGGCCGGCGCCGTCCAGCACCCGGCCGAGCATGCTCATGCCCATGGGCAGGCGACCGGTATCCGCCAGCGGCACCACGCGGGCGCCGGGGGCGATACCGGCAACGCTGCCGACGGGCATCAGGAATACTTTGCTGCCGGAAAAGCCCATCACTTCGGCTTCGACCTGCACCGGGTGGTAGCTGTCGTCGTTGATCACCATGCACCGGCTGCCCATGGCGGCGCGCAGGCCTTCGGCTTCCAGGGTCAGGCCGACCATGCGCAGCAGGCGGCCCTCCAGGATCGGCTGGCCCGGCAACTCGGTGACTTCGGCATAGCCACCCAGGCGCTTGGCGAAGCTGGTGCGATCAAGGCGCATCAGGGGTGTCCAGCTCGACGCTCAAGTCCGGCTCCGCCGGGTGCAGCGCCTGCTCGTGCAACTGGTCAAACAGCTTGGCCATGATCTGGGTGATGCGCGTCTCCACCGTGGCGTCGATGCGGCTGTGCTCGGTCTCGACTCGGCAACCACCGGGCAGCAGCGCGGCGTCTTCGACGATGCGCCAGGTTTCTTCATGGCGCTCGCGCAGGGCTTTGACCTGTTCGAAATCCTGGGGATTGATGTACAGCCGCACATTGCCGACGCCCAGGGGCAGCAGCTTGAGAGCTTCGCGCATCACGCTTTCGATTTGCGTGGAATCCAGGGCCAATTCGCGCTGAATCACCTGGCGGGTGATGTGCTCCACCAGCCCGACCATGGCTTTTTCGATCTGCGAATCCTGCTCGGCGATGGGCTCGAACAGGCTGCCCATCAGGGTTTCCAGGCTGGCCAGCTTGACGCTCAGCGCCGCCTCGGCTTCCTGGCGGACCTTGAGGGTGGTGCTGCGAAAACCGTCTTTCTCGCCAGTGGAAAAACCTTCGTTGTAGGCTTCCTGACGAATGCTTTCGAGCTCTTCCAGGGTCAGTGGCTGGACTTCTTCCAGCGGCACTTCTTCCATCTCGGCCGGAGCTTCTTCTACCGGCTCGGGCTCTGGCTCCGGGCGATGCGGGTCGAAACTGGGCAGCGACCAGACGTCGAACCCTCCGACGTCCCGTGCGCGAATCAGATCGCTGGGCGTCTCATCTTTGTTCGACATGCGCGGCGCCTTAAATCATTTCTTCGCCGCCCTTCCCACCGAGAACGATTTCTCCGGCTTCGGCCATACGGCGGGCAATGGTGAGGATTTCTTTCTGCGCAGTTTCCACGTCGCTGACGCGCACCGGGCCCTTGGCCTCGAGGTCGTCGCGCAACAGTTCGGAAGCCCGCTTGGACATGTTCTTGAAAATCTTTTCCTTGACGCCTTCGTCCGAGCCCTTGAGGGCCAGCACCAGCACGTCGGAGGAGACTTCACGCAGCAACGCCTGGATGCCACGGTCGTCGACATCGGAGAGATTGTTGAACACGAACATGAGGTCTTCGATCTGCACCGACAGGGTATCGTCGATCTCGCGGATCGAGTCCATCAACTGGCCTTCCACCGAACTGTCGAGGAAGTTCATGATGTCGGCCGCACGCTTGATGCCGCCCAACGTGGTACGCGAAGCGTTGGAATTACCCGAGAACTGCTTCTCGAGAATCGTGTTCAATTCTTTCAGGGCCGCCGGCTGTACGGTGTTCAACGACGAGACGCGCAGGATGATGTCCAGGCGCACCTTGTGGTCGAAATGGCCGAGCACTTCACCGGCCTGGTCGGGGTCGAGATACGCCACCACGATCGCCTGGATTTGCGGGTGTTCGTAGCGGATCACGTCGGCCACGGCCCGCGGCTCCATCCATTTGAGGCTGTCGAGGCCGCTGGTGTTGCCACCCAGCAGGATGCGGTCGATCAGGCCGTTGGCCTTGTCTTCGCCCAGGGCCGAGGTGAGCATCTTGCGAATGTAGCTGTCGGAGCCGACGCCCAGGCTGGTCTGGTCGCCGACGATCTCGACGAACTCGCTCATCACCTGCTCGACTTGCTCACGGTGCACATTGCGCATTTGCGCCATGGCCACGCCCACCCGCTGAACCTCTTTGGGGCCCATGTGGCGCAGCACTTGGGCGGCGTCGGTTTCTCCCAGGGACAGCAACAGCACGGCGGCTTTGTCGACCCGGGAGAGTTTGGCTACTGCAGCTCGGCTATCACTCATCTGCGTTAATCCACTCTTTCACGACCTGGGCCACACGCCCCGGGTCTTCGGCCACCAGGCTCTTGATTGCGTTCAACTGAGCGTCATAACCCTCGCTCGGGCTCGGCAACAGAATGCTTTGCGGGCCACCGAGGCTCACGCGGTCGTTGGCCAGTTCGCCATCGAGGCCGCCCATGCCACCCAACTCGACGTCGCCGCCGGCCAGGGCCAGTTGTTTTTTGCCGTGACCGGTAATGTTGTTGAGCACCGGACGCAGCACGCCGAACACCAGCACCAGGATGAACAACACACCCAGCACTTGCTTGACGATGTCCCAGAACCACGGCTGAGTATAGAACGCTGCCTCGGCAATCACCTCGCCCCGCTCGGCGGAAAACGGCATGTTGATTACGCTGACGCTGTCGCCACGGCTGGCATCGAAGCCCACCGCGTCCTGCACCAGGCGGGTGAAGCGCGCCAATTCATCGGCGCTCCATGGGGCGCGGGTGATGGCGCCGTCTGCGGCATTGACCTTGACCTGGTCATCCACCACCACCGACACCGACAGGCGATTGATCCGGCCCTGTTGCTGCTTGGTGTGGCTGATGGAACGATCAAGCTCGAAGTTCTTGGTGGACTGGTTGCGCTTGTCGGCCGGGTACGGCGCGAGCATGGGCTGGCCGGTGGCCGGGTCCATGATCTGCTGGCCGTTGGCGTCCAGCAGCGGCTGGCCAGGTTGCACCGCGCCTGCGGTAGCAGCAGCGCCACCGGTGGTTTGCGGGGCAGTGGCCGGGGTTGGTGGCTGGTTGCTCAGGGCACCCGGCACGCCTTGCGGGCCATTGCTGGCGGTACGTTGTTCGGTGGTCGATTGCTCGCTGCGCAGGGCCGGCTGGTCCGGGTTGAACTGCTCGGAGGTCGATTCGACGGCGCTGAAGTCCACGTCGGCCGACACTTCAGCCTTGTAGCGATCATTGCCCAACACCGGTTGCAGGATGTTGTGCACCCGCTGGGTCAGCATGCTTTCCATACGGCGACTGTAGTCGAACTGCTTGCCGGCCATGGTCAGCGAAGAGTTTTCCGCGAGGTCCGACAGCAGGTTGCCCTTCTGGTCGACCACGGTGATTTGCGACTTGCTCAATTCGGGAACGCTGGTGGCCACCAGATTGATGATCGCCAACACCTGGCCAGGCTCCAGGGAGCGGCCGGCAAACAGCTCGACCAGTACCGAGGCGCTGGGCTTGCGCTCGTCGCGTACAAACACCGAGCTTTTCGGAATCGCCAGGTGCACGCGGGCGCCCTTGACGTTGTTCAACGCAGAAATAGTCCGCGCCAGCTCGCCTTCCAGGCCACGACGGTAGCGGGTGGCTTCCATGAACTGGCTGGTACCCAGGCCTTGGTCCTTGTCGAGGATTTCAAAGCCGATATTGGCGTCGGAAGGAGTGACGCCGGCCGCAGCCAGCTTCATCCGCGCACGGGCCACATCATCGGCCTTGACCAACAGGGCGCCGGAATTCGGTTCGACGGTGTAGCCGATGTCGGCTGCTGCCAGGGTTTCCATGATCTGCTTGGAATCCATGCCCGCGAGACTGCCATACAGCGGGCGGTAATCCGGTTGCTGGGACCACAGCACCACGGCAAAACCAATCGCCACGCTGGCAGCCAGGCCGACCATCAGGCCCACCTGACGCAGCATGGTCATCTCGGAGAGGTTTTCCAGGAACGACAGGCCAAACAGCGGCGGCTTGCCGTCTGCCTTGGCGGGTGCGTTATCCACGACTGCTTCTGCCATGACTCAAATCGTCCTTAAACCGGCATCTGCATGATGTCTTGATAGGCTTGAACCAGCTTGTTGCGCACCTGGGTCAAGGCCTGGAATGAAACGCTGGCTTTTTGCGAGGCGACCATCACGTCGGTGAGGTCCACGCCGCTTTTGCCGATCTCGAAGGCGGTGGCCAACTGATTGGAGGCCTGTTGGGTATCGCTGACTTTGTTGATGGCCTGGCCGAGCATGTCGGCAAAGCTGCTCTGGCCCAATTCCGGCACGGCTTGCGCGGCGGATTTCGGTTGGGCCATGGCATCCATTTGCATGGACCGCATATCCAACATCAACCGATTGAACTCAACACCTTGGCTCATGACCTTCTCTCTCCGACGACCCGCAATTTTTTGACACTACACAGCGATTACAGGGGTGGTAGCAACAAGGGTGCCAGCTCCGTGGCATTCTGTAAGAAAAGGCGACTGACCTTGTCGGCTTCGAGAATTTTCAGGTGGCGTAGAGGTAGGCTTCCACGTCCATCCCGGCATCGCGCATCTGCGCCAGCTTGTAGCGCAGGGTGCGCGGGCTGATACCCAGGCGCTCGGCGGCCTCTTTGCGGCGGCCGCGCTCGGAGCGCAAGGTGTCGATGATCATCTGGAATTCGCGGCGGCGCAGGTCGTCACCCAAGGCACCGGCCGACTCGGCAGGCGCGGCTTCAATCTGTGGCGCGACCGCCAGGCTTGGCAACGGCGCTGCGCCAGTGCCCATGGCCAGGCAAAAGTCTTGAGGCTGGATCAAACCGCCCTGCTGCAGAATCAATGCACGCTGAATCGCATTGTCCAGTTCCCGCACGTTGCCGGGCCATGGGTAGCTGATCAGGCAGGCCTGAGCGTCGGCCGACAGGCGCGCCTGGGCATGCTTCATTTTATTGACGTGCTTGCTCAGCAGGCGTTCGGCCAGCGGAATGATGTCTGCAGGGCGCTCGCGCAACGGGCGCCAGGCCAACGGGAACACCGAGAGGCGGTAGAACAGATCCTCCCGGAAGCGCCCCGCCGCCACTTCGCCCGCCAGGTCGCGGTTGGTGGTGGCCACCACACGGATGTCCAGTTGGATCGGCTTGCGTGCCCCCACCCGCTCCACTTCGCGCTCCTGCAATACCCGCAACAATTTGGCTTGCAGGCCAAGGGGCATTTCGGAGATCTCGTCCAGCAGGATGGTGCCGCCGTCGGCTTGTTCGAACTTGCCGGCCTGGGCGGCGATGGCGCCGGTGAACGAGCCTTTCTCATGGCCGAACAAGGTGGCTTCGAGCATGTTGTCGGGGATGGCCGCGCAGTTGATCGCAATGAACGGCTGACTGGCACGATGGGACTGCTGGTGGATGTAGCGCGCCAGCACCTCCTTGCCGGTGCCGGACTCGCCGGAGATCAATACGGTGGAGTCGCTGCGGGCGACACGGGCCGCCAGCTCCAGCAATTGCGCACTGGCCGGCTCGAAGGCAATCGGACCTTCGCCGTCGGCGGCGCCCAGGGCACCGAGGGCATGGCGCGCGACCAGTTCAATCAAGGCCTTGGGTTCGAAAGGTTTGACCAGGTAATCCGCAGCGCCCTGGCGCATGGCGTCGACGGCGCGCTCCACGGCACCGTGGGCGGTCATCAACAGCACCGGCAATTGCGGCTGGCGCGCACGCAACAGGCCGAGCAATTGGTGGCCGTCCATGCCCGGCATGTTCACGTCGCTGACCACCAGGCTGAAGGACTCCTGCTCCACGGCCTCCAAGGCGTCTTCGGCAGAACCGACCGCCCGGTAGTCATGGCCCGCCAGCAACAGCGTGTCAGCCAATGCTTCACGCAGGGCGCGATCGTCTTCAACCAATAAAACCTTGATAGCCATGACCTTTACTCCGCGCTGACGGCGCATGAAAACAGCGGCAGCGTGATCAACGCGCACGTGCCGCGACCCAACCGGGAATGCAGCTGCAATTCTCCCTGATGGGCACGGGCGACTGCCTTGACCACGGTCAGGCCCAGGCCGGTACCGTTGGTTTTGGTGGTGAAAAAAGGTTCGCCGAGGCGTTGCAGCACCACCGGGTCAATCCCGCTGCCACTGTCGCTGATGCTCAGGCGCAAGGTGTCGCCGCGACTATACAGGTGCACTTTGAGCCGCGCCCCGGGGCCACTGGCCTGGGTCGCGTTTTCGATCAGGTTGAGCAGCGCGCCCACCAGGGTGTCGCGGTTGCACAGCAACTCGCCGTGATGGCTGTCGCACTGCCAACGGACTGACGCTTCCTGGATATGGGTGGCGGCTGCGGCTTGCAGGGACTGCATCAATGCAGCCGGGGTGACACGATCGGTCAGCGGCAATTCGCCGCGGGCAAACACCAGCATGTCGCGCACCTGATGCTCCAGCTCGTGCAGGCGCTCCTTGAGCCGCCCGGCAAAACGCTGGTGGGTGGCCGCCGGCAACTGCTCATCAGTCAAATGACTGGCGTAAATCAGCGCAGCGGACAACGGGGTACGAATCTGATGCGCCAGAGAAGCGACCATCCGCCCCAGGGATGACAGGCGCTCGTGGCGTGCCAACTGGTCTTGCAGGTGACGGGTTTCAGTCAGGTCGTTGAGCAACACCAACTGGCCGGGCTCGGCGTCCAGGGAACGGGTGGCGATGGACAGGCGCCGTCCGTCCTTGAGGGAGATTTCGTGGCCGTCGTCTTCCCGCGGCGCAAAGCAGCGGGTGATGACCTCGCGCCACAGCTCGCCTTCCAGCGGCAGGCCGAGCATGTCGCAGGCGGCCGGGTTGGCTTCGCGCACGCGGCCCTGGTCGTCGATGACGATCACGCCACCGGGCAACAGGTCGAGGAGGTTTTGCAGGCGGTTGGCCAGGCGCTCTTTCTCGGCCAGCTCTTCCATACGCTGGGCGCTGACCACCGCCAACTCGCCTTTAAGCTCGGAAACCCGTGCTTCCAACAGGCTGTAGGAGTCAGTCAATTGGCTCGACATCTGGTTGAACAGGGAAAACGCCTGTTCAAGCCCGAGACGGCTGATCTGCTCTACGGAGGGGGCAGGCCCCTGAGTGTCAGGGACCGAAGATAGTTGGGCGGCGTGGGGCATCATGCTCTCTCGCTTGGCTGACCGTCAGTTAAACGGAACGTTGCGAGTGCTGTAGCAATACCCGTGCCGAAAAAAAACCGCTGATTAATCAGCGGTTTGAAAAACAGGCGTCAATCATCCGCCTGTTCATCACCTTCTTTGCGGCTCATGCCGTACTTGCGCATCTTCTCCACCAGGGTGGTGCGGCGAATGCGCAGGCGTTCGGCGGCACGGGCGACGATGCCGTTGGCGTCGTCGAGGGCCTGCTGGATCAGGCCTTGTTCAAGGCTGCCGAGGTAGTCTTTCAAATCCAGGCCTTCCGGCGGCAACATGGCGGTGGAACCCAAGTCCGGCGTATGGCCGTTGATGGCCACGCGCTCTTCCAGGTCGCTGCGCAGGCTGTCTACCAGTTGCTCGTCTTCGTCGTCGACGTAGCGGAATTTCTTCGGCAGCTCGACCACGCCGATCACCCCGTACGGGTGCATGATCGCCATGCGCTCCACCAGGTTGGCCAGCTCGCGGACGTTGCCCGGCCAGCCGTGACGGCACAGGGACATGATCGCCGCCGAGTTGAAACGGATCGAACCGCGCTTTTCGTGCTCCATGCGCGAAATCAGTTCGTTCATCAGCAGCGGGATGTCTTCGACACGCTCGCGCAGGGGCGCCATTTCAATCGGGAATACGTTGAGGCGGTAGTACAGGTCTTCGCGGAAGCTGCCGACCTCGATCATGCTTTCGAGGTTTTTGTGGGTAGCGGCAATGATGCGCACGTCGACGCTTTGGGTCTTGTTGCTGCCCACGCGCTCGAAGGTGCGTTCCTGCAAAACCCGCAGCAGCTTGACCTGCATCGGCAGCGGCATGTCGCCGATTTCGTCGAGGAACAGGGTGCCGCCGTTGGCCAGTTCAAAACGCCCGGCACGGCTGGTGATCGCCCCGGTAAAGGCGCCCTTCTCGTGGCCAAACAGTTCGCTTTCCAGCAGCTCTGCCGGGATCGCCCCGCAGTTGACCGGCACGAACGGACCGTCGCGGCGCTTGGAGTGGTAATGCAGGTTGCGCGCAACCACTTCCTTGCCGGTGCCGGACTCGCCAAGGATCAGCACGCTGGCGTCGGTGTCGGCAACTTGCTGCATCATCTGGCGCACGTGCTGGATCGCACGGCTGGTGCCGACGAGGCTGCGGAAAAGATTGGGTTCGCGGTGACGGCCGCGTTCGCGGGCCTGGTCGTACATCTCGCGGTAGACCTGGGCACGGTGCAGGGAATCGAGCAATTTGCTGTAGCTGGGTGGCATTTCGAGGGTGGAAAGGACACGACGGCGCTGGTCTTCCGGAAGGTCCACAGAAGAAATATCGCCCATCAGCAACACCGGAAGGAACTCATCCCAGGTTGACAGTGTCTTTAACAAGCCCAAAACGGCGCCAGGAGCATTTACCGTCCCGATCAGCACACAAATGACTTCACGGCTCGACGACAAAGAGCTGACCGCCTGCTGCCAGTCGTGGCTGCCGCAGGGTAAATTTTCTTCCCCAAGAAAATTCAGGATCACCGCCAGATCGCGGCGTCGAACGCTATCGTCATCGATCAGCAGGATTTTGGTTTCACGCCACATGCAATAGCAACTTCCCTAGTAAAACTCTAATGCCCTCGAGTTGGGGCAATCTAGATAGCGGTAGGCATTTTCTGCGCTACAGCTTTCTGACGTCTGAAAATAGCACTAGTTAAGTCAAAAATATGTGCACGGTCAAATTAATGACGCGCCTTGTTCGGATTAACTGAGCCTTCAGCCGAACAGATGGTAAACCTTTGACGCACTTTCCGCTCGGTTGATCTGCGACATCTCCTCGAAAATCGCCTGACGCTCCCCGGTTGTCACCTCAAGCAGCTGCTGATACACCTCCAGCAAACTCTCCAGTTTTTCCCGCAGGGCATCTTCGTCCACCGGCGCATTGCTCAGCGCCTCATCAATCACTGCACGACACCCCAGGTCCAGTTCGCCGATGGCGTCCCAGTTACGTGCGGCCAATGCGTCCATCAAGGCTTCGCGGGTCTCGTCAATCCGTTGCAGGGCGTGGTTCATAACGTCTTCCTCAGGCCAGCAGGCCTACAGTGTTGCAATACCGTCCCAGCCTTCCTTGAGCGTAATCATCAAGCCGGCTACTTCGTCGATCATTGCCACATCGCTCTTGGTATTGGCTTCGAGCAAGCGCGTGGTCATGTAGGCGTACAGGTTATCCAATTGCTGCAAGGCGGCCGGATCATCGGTTTTTTCCGGGTTCAGGCCGTCACGCAGGCCAATCAGGATATCGATCGCCTTGCCCAGCAACAGGCCCTTTTGCGCGATGTCACCACGAGCCATGGCGCCCTTGGCCTGGGCCATGCGGTCCAGCGCGCCTTCCATCAGCATTTGAACCAGACGGTGCGGGCTGGCTTCGGAGACCTGGGCATGGGAATTGACCTTCTGGTATTGGCGAAGGGCTCTCATGGGATTCATGTTTCTACCTCGTGACAGGCAACAGCTAAAAAGAATGGGCTCTGACTATTATGTCGACGGTGTCGCAAAAAACTTTAAGCCGGCGGTCTGCTGAAGATCCCGCCCAGCGAAGCTATTCACTTCACCGGGCGGCTTCATTGAGGATCAACTGTCCGAGGAGGTCTTGTTCAGCGCGTTGAGCGTGGTCATGACACTGGAGCGTTGACTGGTGAGCTGAGCCACCAGGTTGTTCATGGTCGTGTACTTGGCGGTCAGGCTTGTCTTCAGGGCAGCCATGCGCGCGGTCAGGGTGTCCTGCTGGTTTTGCAGGTCCTTGAGGTTGGCCGACAGCGTCGAAGAACGCGTGGCCAGGACGCCGGTGTTGGTCACCGCATAGCTGTCGGTCGCAGATTTCATACGCGCCAACAGGCCATTGTCACCATTGAAAATGCCGCCGATGTCGGTGGGATTGGTGGCGATGGCGGCACTGAACACCTTGTCGTCAATGCTCAACTTGCCGGTTGTCTGGTCAGTGTTCACACCAAACTGGGCCAGGGATTTCAATGTGCCCGTACCGGCCAACGCATTCAGCTGAGCACGCACGGCCGTCTGCAAACCGCGCATGGTGGAATCGCCCGTCAGCGCAGCAGAAGTGGTGGAACCATCCGCGTTGGTAGTGACGGCGGTCTCGGTATTGATCGCGGTCATCAGGGCGTTATAGGTGTCGACAAAACCCTTTACCGAACTCTTGAGAGTGTCGGTACTACGCGTGACGGTGATGGTTGATGCTATCCGATCCTTTTCATCTTTGCTGCCGGTGGGCAGCGGAGACACCGCCACCAACTTAATACTCACACCACTGATCGCGTCGGACAGGGTATTGCTCTTGGATTCCTGAGCAGTACCGTCAATGGTGTACTTCGCATTCTGCGGCGGGCTGCCCACCACTGAAGAGCCAGTATCCAAACCGGAGTTGCCACCCAGCTTGATATCGGTACCGGCGCCAGTATTGGAAGACGTCACGACCAGTCGGGAACCGGTGGCATCAGTCAGAATGTTGGCACTCAGACCTGCGCTGCTGTATTGCGCGTTGATTGAGTCACGCACCTGCTGCAACGTCGCTCCAGGTGGAACGCTGACCCCATAGCTCTGACCTGACTGGGAAATTTCCAGGGTCGTCGCAGTGGTGCCGGTATTGACGACCGTCTTCGTCCCCGCCGCATAAGTCTGGGTAGCAACTTTCGAAGCCGTCGCCAGTTGGCTGACGATCAAGGAGTAGCTCCCGGCAGAAGCACCGGCGCCCAGGGTGACGGTAGAAACATTGGCATCCGAGGTGGTCGCCGTCAGGCCGCCGATACTGGCGTCCTTGGTCATGTTGTCCATGGCGCCGCGGAAGGCATCCAGCGCCGCTTGAATCTTGCCGATCGAGGACAGTTGGGCGGTCGACGTTTGCGTCTGCTTGTTGATCTGCGACTGCTTGGGCGCTTGTTCAGCGTTCACCAAGGCCGTAACGATCGACTCGGTATTAATCCCCGTAACCGGGCCGCTTACCGTGATATCACCCATGACTCTTCTCCTGATCGGGGCTGGCGCTTTCTTGACGGACGACGCCTCAAGCAGCTACAGCAACAAAATTCATGCCAGCTCAGACTTTAGCGTCAAACAACACGTTGCTGGCGTCGTGAAGGCTTTGTGCGAGTTTCAATGCGGTTTCCGACGGGATCTGACGAATGACCTCGCCGCTTTCGGTCGCGATGACCTTGACCACCACCTGATGGGTGGAGTCATCAATGGAAAAATCCAGGTTGCGCTGGGCCGCCTGGACAAATTTGCGAATATCGTTGACGGCCTTTTCCAGGTCGTCCGGTTTCGTTTCCTGCTTGGGCTTTACTGCTGCGACGGTCGCATCAACCTTGGGGGTCTGCGAGTCGGCAGTCACAGGGGCAGGCGCACTCTGTGGCGTTGGGGCAGCAGGATAAGACAGGTTCAACTTGACGCTCATGTCCATGTCCAATCTCCTCATCACGCAAAAGACAAAAGGGCACGTAAACGCGCCCTTCCGTCAGTCATCTACCGATGGCTATTACTGAAGCAGCTTCAGTACAGCGGATGGCAGTTGGTTGGCCTGGGACAGGATCGCAGTGGAAGCCTGTTGCAGGGTTTGTTGCTTGGTCAACTGAGCAGTTTCAGCAGCGTAGTCAACGTCCTGGATCTGACCGCGAGCGGCGCTGGAGTTGTCGGAGATGCTCTGCAGGTTGGCAACGGTGTTGTCGAAACGGTTTTGTACAGCGCCGAGGCCGGCACGCTGGGAGTCGATGTCCGAGATCGCCTGAGTGATCACGTCGATCGAGTTCTGTGCGTTGGCAGCAGTGGTGATGTCGGTGTTGTTAACGGTGGTTTTGGTGGAGTTGGCAGCAGTACCAGTCGCTGCGAACAGACCAGTCACACCGGCGCCGCTCAGGGAGTAGCTGCTGGAGGAGTTCAGGGAAACTGCACCAGTAGCGATGATCGCGGTGTTAGCCAGAGCAACGGCAGTACCGAAGGTGCCAGTGCCGTCTTGGGTAGCCACTTTGATACCGGCAACAGCGCCTGGGTCGCCAGCGTTGAAGGTCAGGTTCTCACCGGTGTCAGACTTGACCGACAGCGCTTGAGTGGTCGAATCGTAGTTAACGGTGATGCCCAGCTTGGCAGCGTTGGACTTCAGCTGGTCAGCCAGATCGGAAGTGCTGGTTACGCCAGTGAACTGGACCGCAGTACCGCTGCCGACTTTCAGGGTGAAGTTAGCGCTGGCAGGGGTTGCACCAGCAATGGCAGCGGAGTCAACGGTGAACTGGGCAACAGTGCTGGCAGTAGCAGCCAGGCCGCCGACAGCGCCGTTCATCTGAGCAGCGATCTGCTTGGCGGAAGCACCAGCAGCGATGGTCAGGTTGGAGGACTGGCCGCCACCGGTAACAGCGATCGCGCCGCCGGCAACGCCTGTTGCGCTTGGAGCAACGCCCTGAGATTTCAGCTGCTGCGAACCAATGTTGTTGGCTGCAACGTTACCGATGCTCATGTCGATGGTCTGGTTGGCGTTGGCGCCGACCTGGAACGAAGTGGTACCGAAAGAACCGTCCAGCAGGTTCTTGCCACCGAAAGTAGTGGTGGTAGCGATACGGGTCAATTCAGCAGTCAGAGCAGCGTATTGAGCCTGGTTCGACTTACGGTCTTCAGCGCTTGGCGAGCCGTTGGCGGATTGCAGAGCCAGGGTACGCATGCTTTGCAGGATGTTGGTGGACTGCTGCATGGCGCCTTCAGCGGTCTGAGCAATCGAGCTGCCGTCGTTGGCGTTCTTGATTGCAACGCCCAGGCCGTTGATCTGGCTGGTCAGACGGTTGGAGATTTGCAGGCCGGCCGCATCGTCTTTGGCGCTGTTGATACGCAGGCCGGAGGACAGACGCTGCATGGAAGTTTGCAGGGCGCCGGAAGCCTTGTTCAGGTTGTTCTGAACGTTCAACGAAGCAAGGTTAGTGTTTACTGTTAAAGCCATGACGAAATCCTCGTGGGTTGTTTACTGCGGCTTCCGGCCCTGGCAACCGCCGGGTGTGGCCTAGAGAACCTTCGTAATAGTTATCGTCGTGAAAGCAGGTTGCTTGAGGACTTTTTTGATTTTTTTTACTAGCACGATGCCACCCCTTGTAATTCAAGCATTTACGACGGCCCAAACCCCCGCAGTTGCTGGCTTTTTGGCGCCAAATAAAAAACGCCCATGATCTTTCGATCATGGGCGTTTTTTTGTGCAGCGCCTTTAAGGCATCAAGGGCGATGCAAAATCGCCGAGCCCCAGGACAGGCCCACGCCAAAACCACTGATGGCGACGCGCTTCCAGGTGGAGTCGAGCATATGCTTTTCCAGCAGCAGCGGAATGCTCGAGGACACGGTGTTGCCGGTCTCGACCATGTCCTTGATGAACTTGTCCACCGGTGCATCTTCGAAACGCCGGGCCACGGCGTCGACAATCGCCGCACTGCCCTGGTGAATGCAGAATGCGTCAATCTCGTCAGCCTTGAGGTCCGACTCATTGAGCAGCTCGTGCAAATGCGCCGGCACCTTGAGCAAGGCGAAGTTGAACACCTGGCGGCCGTTCATGAAGAACACGCCATCGCTGACCTTCAAGTGCGGCGCACCGGAACCGTCAGTGCCGAACTTGGCCTTGCCCAACTGCCAGGGCGCGTCTTCGCCCATCCAGGTGGCGGTAGCGGCATCGCCGAACAGCATGGTGGTGTTGCGGTCTTCCGGGTCGACAATCTTCGAGTACGGATCGGCGGTCACCAGCAGGCCGTTTTTCAGGCCAGTGGCTTCCATGAAGCCCTTCATCGCATAGATGCCGTAGACATAGCCCGAGCAGCCCAGGGAAATATCAAAGGCCGCCACGTGAGTCGGCAGGCCCAGTTTGTCCTGAACGATGGCGGCGGTGTGAGGCAAGCCCTCTTCGTCGCCGTTCTGGGTGACGACGATCAGCGCATCGATGGATTCGCGCTTCAAATCGGGGTTGTTGGCAAACAAGGCGTTGACCGCCTCGACGCACAGATCGGAGGTTTCCTGTGCAGCATCCTTGCGCGGCAGGAACGCCGAACCGATCTTGCCAATGATGAATTCTTCATCCTTGGCGAATTTGGCACCCTGGGCGTAGTTATCGATCCCGTCTGCCGGCACGTAACTGGCGATGCTTTTTATGCCAATCATTGTGGCTTCCCAATACTAAATAGCTGGAGAACACCCCGCGAGACACGTCGCCGGGTGCTGACAATAATGGGGATAACCCCGCAAAAAACTCGCCGAAAACCGCCTTTACACCTTGGCGGCAGGCCCTCGCAGAGACCTGGCGACGACCTATCCTTTTCACACGATACAGTGAAGATGCGCTTTATGACTCACAGGTCACTCAATTTTCTGCGCTTTGTGCGAAACACGGGGACATACAAGCGCCAAAAACCACAACGGCCCACCCCGTTTCCAGGGTGAGCCGCAGGTTTGCAGCCGCTCGAATCACATCTTGCTGAACAGGCTCAACTGGGAGATTTTCACGAACGCCAGTTGCGAGGCCTGCAGCATGGTCTGCTGCAAGGTCAGGTCAATAGCGGCTTGCCCCATATCAACGTTGGCCAGGGACGACATGGTGGACGTATTGGCCAGGCCCAGGCTAGTGTTTTCCGTGCTCTGGATATCCATCGCACTCTGGCGTGCACCAATGGAGCCGCGAACCTGGTCGATCTGCGCCGAAGCGTTACCCAGGTTGCCAATGCTCGTGGCGACCACGTCCTTGAGGTTATTCAAGGCAACCGGATTGCCGTCGGCCGGGGTTTCCAGGGCTTTGCGCAATTGGCCCAGGGTGTCCAGGGCATTCATGTTCTTGTTGCTGGTGGCGCCGACCGAGAACTGGTCACCGGCACCTGGCGTGCCACTCACACCAAAGGTCAGGCCGGCCGTGGTGATCGACGTCGCGCCGGCAGCCATGGTGCCGCTAGCAATGGCCTTGCTATTGGCGGAGTACGGCTGGGCGAACACCTGGTAATCGGTGCCACTGGTGAACTTAATCACCGCACCCGAGTTGGGAAAGGTGCTGGTATAAGCCGCCGAATCCGTGACCGTGCCACCCGTCAGTTGCGCAGTGGACGGATTGCTTGCCGTACGGGAAATACTGAAGCTGTCAGGCTTGGTCGCCAGGGAGAATTGCTTGCCCGCCACCAGCGCATCGGACGCCGGGCCCGACGCAACGTCTTTGCCCAGGTTCAGCCGGATGTCGAACGTGACACCCCGCAGGCTGACGCTGGATGAGCCTTCCTTGGTGGAGTCAAACGTACCGTTACCGGTGATCTCCGAGGTGACGTCGTTGCCGTCCTTGTCGGTCACGCTGTATTGGGTGCTGCTGGCGAAGGTCAGCTTGTACGGCTGGCCATCGGAAAAGCTGTTGGCAAACTTCGTGCTCGACGTGACCAGGCCCGCCGAGATCCCCACCGTACCGTCATTCACGGCAGGCGGCAGCAACGTGGCCTGGGTGCGACCGGTATTGGACGAGCTTTCAAGCAGCGCCTTGCCGGTATCACCCATGGAGATCGAAAGGTTGTTGGAAATCTGCAGGCTCAGGGGCGTCTCGTCACCCTGGTAGGTGTAGGTACCGTCATTGTTGCGGGTGTACGGCGGTGTATCGGTCTTGGCACCGGAGAACATGTAGTTGCCGCTGGAATCCTTGGAGTTGAGCAAGCCCAGCACCTGGTCCTCAAGCGCTCCTACCTGGGCGGCAATCGCCTTGCGATCGTCATCGCTCTTGGCGATGTTACCGGCCTGCTGCGCCAGGCCTTGGGCGGTTTGCAGCGCGTTATTGATGCTTTGCAGCACGCTCTCTTCGTTGGTCAGGGAGTTTTGCAGGGTGGTGATGTTGGTGTTGTATTGCCCCAGCATGTCTTTCTGCTGCTGCAGCATCAGCAATTGGGCAGCAGCCACCGGGTCATCGGAAGCGGTCTGTACCCGGACGCCGGAACTCGCCTGGTCCTGGGCCTTCACCACACCGGAATAGTTGTCCTGGTATTTGGCGGAGCTGGTGTCGAAATACTGCTGTGTAGAAATACGCATCGTCCCAGACTCCCTTAAAGTGCGTTGATCAGTGTGCTGAAGGTTTCCTGCGCCGCCTTGATGATCTGCGACGACGCGGTGTAGTACTGCTGGAACTTGATCATGTCGCCCGCCTCTTCATCCAGGTTGACCTGGGACACCGAGTTGGCGGCCGCCTTGTTCGCCGTCAGCAGCGCACCGGTCGCGGTGCTGTCGGTATTGGCCTGGGCAGCCTTGGAACCCACTTGGGACACCAGGCGGCTGTTGGCACTGACCAGGCTCACGCCCCCGTTGCCGTCCGTCACACCGACAGTTGCCTTGGTTTGCAGCGCCAGCAGCGACTGGGCGTTGCGGCCGTCGGAGGTGGCGCCACTGTTGAAGGAGAAGGTGGTGCTGTCGTTATTGGCCGGCGAGCCGCCAACGGTGGTGTCAAAACTGAAGCTCTTGCCGGTGATCACGGCGCCGGTGGCGTCGCGCATCGGCACATTGATGGTGATCTTGTTGCCCTGGCCCGGAATGATGCTGCCGGTGCCGATCTTGAAGCCTTGGGCGTCGGTGACGGTGTACGGCTGTGTGCCGTCCGCGGCCTTATCGCCGAACACCATTTTCACCGGCATCGAGTTTTCGATCCCGGTGCGCAATTGGGCGGTATCGGCACCGCCATGAATATCCAGCGGCACCGTCAACTGCGGCGGCGTGAACGTGCCGGTGCCGGTGTTCTTGCCGGCAACGCCCGCCAATGGGCCGGCGAATGCGAGTTTATTCGGGTCCGTCAGGTCGACGCCGATCCCGCTGGCGCCATTGCTGGTGGGGCTGACCTTGAAGCTGTCACCCGCCGCCATCGGCCCTTTGCCATCCAGCGCCAGGGTGAAACCGTCAATCACCGGCGGCGGCGTGGTGGTGGTATCGAACGAGCCCATGGCCTTGCCATCGGAACGCACCACGTTGTACTGGTTGCCGCTGGTAAACGTGACCTTGTAGTCGTAGGTGGTCAGCTTGCTGCTGTCGGCAATCGACACATTCAGGTTGCCGGAGCCGGCGCTGTTACCCGCGGCCCCCTGACTACGCTGGGAGATGGCGGCCGCACTGTTGATATCCGAGAACAGCGAAGAGCCGAAATCACCATTCAAATCCAGGCCCTGGCCCAACTGGTTGTTGACGGTATCGGCGGTGACGATGGCCAGTCGGCCCAAGTCATTGATGGCCGGCATCAGCACATCACTGCGATAACGCATCAGGCCGCCAATGCTGCCACCGCTGACCACCGAACCGATGTCCATGGAGGTGCTGCCCATGTTGATCTGAATGGTGTACTGGCTGCTGTCGTTCTTGCTCGGCACTGCCGAAATGGTATTGGCAACATCGCCATCTACCAGCGACTGGCCGGTGCCGGTTGTGATGTTGACCTGGCCGTCCTTTTCAGTGGCCGTGACACCGATCAGTTCATTGAGGGAGCGCACCGCTTCGTTGCGCGCATCCAGCAGGTTGGCGGGCGCGTTGCTCGTCGAGCCCTGGACCTGGGAAATCTGCTTGTTCAGGGATGCAATCGAGGAGGTCAGCTTGTTGACCTGATCACTCATGGTGCTCAACTGGCCGTTGATGCTTTCTTTCTGTTGGGTCAACTGCGAGGAAATCGCGTTGAACCGGTTGCTCAAGGTCTGGGCACTGGTCACCAGCAATTGCCGGGCGGACACATCACTGGGCGTGGCCGCAGAAGCCTGCGCCGCCGCGAAAAAGGCGCTGAGCACGGCCGACATGCCGGTGCTTTTGTCCGACAGGGTCTTGTCGATTGCACTGGCCTGGCCCAGGTAGGCATTGGCGTCGCTATTGAGGGCGGTGCTGTTCTGGTAAGCGGTGTTCAGGAAGTCGTTGTACACCCGGCGCACATCCGCAAGGGTCGTACCGGTACCGATGAACACACCGCCGAACGCATTCGACGCACTGGCGTTCTGGGTGGTCTGCTGACGCGAGTATCCCGGGGTGTTGACGTTGGCGATGTTGTTACTTAAGACCGACAACGATCCTTGGGCGGCATTGAGCCCCGACATCCCGATATTGAGCAAACTCATGATTCAGACCTTATAAATGAGTGGAAGCGCCCGCGGCAGCGTAGTTCTGGTAGCTGTTCATCGTTTTTGCGATCTGCGAAATCTTGCTGGCGTAATCCGGGTCGGTTGCATAACCGGCTTTTTGCAACTCGCGCACAAACTGTTCCGGGTTGTCGGCTGATTTCACAACTTCTTTATAGCGATCATTGCTTTGCAGCAACGTCACCAGGTCATGGAAGCTGTCCTGGTAGGAGTTGTAGGAACGGAACTGCGCCGTCTCCTTGACCATCGCACCATTGCGAAACTCGCTGGTGATCGCCCGGGCCTGTTCGCCCTGCCAACTCTGGCCGGCCTTGATGCCGAACAGGTTGTGGCTGCTGGTGCCGTCTTCGGCACGCATCACCGATTTACCCCAGCCGGTTTCCAAAGCGGCCTGGGCCACCAGGTAGCGTGGGTCGATGCCAATCCGCGCGGCGGCCTGCTTGGCCATCGGCAACATGGTGGCGACAAATTCATCCTGCGAACTGAAGGCTTTTTTCGCGGGTGCCAGCGGCGGCTGGGCCACGGCGCGACCGTAAACCTGCATTTGTCCGCGCGGGGGTAGTGCAGCCAGGCTGCGGGCAGAACTGTTGACCACACCGTCATCGGCGGCGCTGTTACGCAGCGGCGCGGCCTTGGCGGCAGTGGTGGTGGCATCGGCCCCCGGCACGATGCCGGCCAGCAGGCGATCCGTCAGCTTGCTCGGCAACGAGATGCGCCGCTGGTTCATCAGCGCCATGTCGTTGGCGTGGGAGTTGGTACCTTCAGGCACCGCCACGCGGTACGCCCACAAAGGCCGTTGACCATTGCTGCGGCCCAGCGGGCCATCGGCCTTGGTACCGGCGGCAATTTCGGTCGGCACATCCACCTTCTTCGCCGGTGCGGCCGGGCCTTGCAAGGTGGCCGCCTGGGCGTCCACCGGCTTGTTCTTCTGCATCTGGCGCATCAGCACGTCTGCCAGGCCAATACCACCGCCCTCACGAGACAGGGAGACCGCCAACTGCTGGTCGTACATTTCCTGGTACTGCTTGGCCGCCGGAGTATTCAGCGGGTTGTCCTTGCCCAGGGCTTCGGTGGCCGAGCGCATGGACTTGAGCATCTCGCCGAGAAACAGCGACTCGAATTCCTGCGCGACCTTGCGCATGTTGCCGTCGCTGTTCTTGTCGCCGACCTTCAACTGGTTCAGCCGGTTGAGGTCGGAATAAGAACCCGAGTCTGCCGTGCTGCTCAGGCCGCTTTTACGCATGTCCATGGCCATGGCGTCAGATCACGATCAGGTCGGCTTGCAAGGCGCCGGCCTGTTTCAATGCTTCGAGGATCGCCATCAAGTCGCCGGGCGCTGCGCCCACCTGGTTCACCGCACGGACAATCTCGTCCAGGGTGGTACCGGGGCCGAACTTGAACATCGGCTTGGCTTCTTGCTGGGCATTCACCCGGGAACGGGGCACCACGGCGGTCTGGCCGTTGGACAACGGGCCAGGCTGGCTGACAATCGGGTCTTCGGTGATGGTCACGGTCAGGCTGCCGTGGGTCACGGCTGCCGGCGAAACCTTGACGTTCTGGCCGATCACGATGGTGCCGGTCCGCGAGTTGATGATGACTTTCGCCACCGCCTGGCCCGGGTCAACCTCTAGGTTTTCCAGCAAAGACAGGTAGTCCACGCGCTGGCTTGGGTCCAACGGTGCGGTGACACGCACCGAACCGCCGTCGATGGCCTGGGCCACGCCCGGGCCGAGCAGCTCATTGATCTTGTCGACCACGCGCTTGGCGGTGGTGAAGTCCGAACGGTTGAGGTTCAGGGTGAGGCTGTTGCCCTGGTTGAAGCCGCTGGGCACGGTGCGCTCCACCGAGGCACCACCGGGAATCCGGCCGGCCGACGGCACGTTGACGGTGATCTTCGAACCGTCACGGCCTTCGGCGTCAAAGCCGCCCACCACCAGGTTGCCCTGGGCAATGGCGTAGACGTTGCCGTCGATACCTTTGAGCGGCGTCATCAGCAAGGTGCCGCCCCGCAGGCTTTTCGAGTTACCCATGGACGAGACGGTGATATCGACCACCTGCCCTGGCTTGGCAAACGGCGGCAAGTCAGCGCTGATGGACACCGCCGCGACGTTCTTCAACTGCACGTTGCCCGAACCCGGCGGTACCTTGATGCCGAACTGCGAAAGCATGTTGTTGAAGGTCTGCAGGGTGAACGGGGTCTGGGTGGTCTGGTCACCGGTGCCGTTAAGCCCCACCACCAGGCCGTAGCCGATCAACTGGTTGGACCGGACGCCGGAAATGCTCGCGATGTCTTTCAAGCGCTCAGCCTGGGCGCCTGCGCTCAGGGCCAGCAGCAACATCGCAGCCATCAGCTGTTTGAAGTTCAAAGTGATCACCTAGAAAGGGAACAGCGGGCTAAGGAAGAAACGGTCAAACCAGCCCGGCTGACTGGCGTCAGCAAACGAACCCGTACCCGAGTAGGTAATGCGTGCATCGGCAATCCGTGTCGACGGCACGGTGTTGTCGGTGGAGATATCGTCGGCGCGAACCATGCCCGCAATGCGCACCAGTTCGTCACCGGTGTTGAGGGTCATCCACTTCTCGCCGCGTACGGCAATGATGCCGTTGGGCAGCACGTCGGCCACGGTCACGGTGATCGAACCGGTCAGGCTGTTGCCCTGCCCCGCCGCACTTTTGCCGTTGGTGGCGCGGTCGCCGCTGTAACCGGCGTCCAGGCTCAGGTCACCACTGCCCAGCGGGTTGTTGGTGTTCGGTACACCGCCAAACAACGAGGTCAGGCCGATGCTGGTCTTGCTGGTCTTGCCGATCTGCGAGTTGGCGTTCTTGCTCGCCTGGGTCTTCTCGTTCAGCGTGATGGTGATGATGTCACCCACCCGGAAGGCCTTGCGGTCGCTGTACAGGTTTTGTTCGAAACCGGCCTGGTAGATCGAGCCATTGTTGGCGGCCGCCGGCAACGGCGTGCGCGGCAACACCGGCGCATAGTACGGATCATTGGGCTTTGGCGTCGGCGCGACACAGCCCACCAGCGCAGCAATCCCACTCAATGCCAGAACAGAAACATAGCGATTCATGACCCATACCTCACGGTGTTGCAGGCGCCTTCAAGGGCGCCCCATAGACTTGATTACAGATTCTGCGTTACGAACGAAAGCATCTGGTCGGCGGTGGAAATCACCTTGGAGTTCATCTCGTAGGCGCGCTGAGTGGTGATCATGTTGACCATCTCTTCAACGGTGCTGACGTTGGATGTTTCCAGGGTGCTTTGCAGGGTGGTGCCAAAGCCGTTGAGGCCCGGGGTGCCGATTTGCGGCGCGCCGCTGGACGCGGTTTCCAGGAACAGGTTGTTACCAATCGCCTGCAGGCCGGCCGGGTTGATGAAGTCGGCGGTTTGCAGGTTGCCGATCACCTGGGAGGCCGGGTTGCCGGCCACAGTGATCGACACGGTGCCGTCGTTGCCGACGGTGAAAGTCTGGGCGTTGTTCGGCACCACAATCGCCGGCTCCAGCGCGAAACCGTTGGCGGTCACGACCTGGCCATTGGCGTCCAGGTGGAACGTACCGTCGCGGGTGTAGGTGGTGGTGCCGTCCGGCTGCAGGATCTGGAAGAAACCCTTACCGTTGACCGCCAAGTCCAGCGGCTGGCCGGTTTGCTGCAAGTTACCGGCGCTGAAGTTCTTCTGAGTGCCAACGATGGCCACACCGGTACCCAGTTGCAGGCCCGACGGCAGTTCGCTGTCCTGGGTCGACTGGGCGCCAGGCTGCTTCTTGATCTGATAGAGCAAGTCCTGGAACTCGGCGCGGTCACGCTTGAAACCCGTGGTCGACACGTTGGCCAAGTTGTTGGAAATGGTGGTCAGGTTGGTGTCCTGGGCGGACAAACCGGTTTTGGCAACGTATAGAGCAGGAAGCATGTTCTTCTCCTTCGTGCGCCTGTTTTATGGCGCCGCGCTACAAAAATTAGTGTGTGGCTGCTATCAGCTCATCGCCAGAACGCGAGTCATGGCCTGGTCGTCTTCTTTGGCGCTGTTCATCATCTTGATGTGCAATTCGAACTGCTTGGACAGAGCCAGCACCGCCGTCATTTCTTCAACGGCGTTCACGTTGCTCGCCTGCAGGAAGCCCGACGTCAGCTTGACGGTGGCATCGGCCTGGGCCGGCTGGCCATCCTTGGTGTGGATGGTGCCGTCGAGGCCCTTGGTCATGTTCTTGAGGTCGGGCTGCACCAGCTTGATCCGGTCCACTTCAGCCATCACTCGCGGGCCTTCGCCCATGGCGCGGATGCTGATGGTGCCGTCCTGGCCGACTTCGATCTGCTGCTGGGGCGGCACGGCAATCGGGCCGCCGTTGCCCATGATCGGCATCCCGTTGCCGGCCCGCAGCACGCCCAGCGCATCGACGTTCATGCTGGCGCTGCGCACGTAGGACTCGCCGCCATCCGGGTTTTGCACGGCCATCCAGCCGTCGCCGCTGACGGCCACGTCGAGGTCACGGCCGGTTTCAATCATCGCGCCAGGGGAAAAATCCGTGCCTGGGCGTTCGGTCAAGGCAAAGGCCCGCGCCGGAAAGCTGTCACCGAACACCGGCATCGAGCGCGCCTGTTCCAGGTCGCGTTGAAAACCATTGGTGGAAACGTTCGCCAAGTTGTTGGCGTGGGCCTTCTGCGCCAGTGCATTCTGGCTGGCGCCGGTCATTGCCACGTAAAGGTACTTATCCACGCTCTTTCCTCTTTCTGACGGACGCTTGCCGCCCACCGCTGTACTGATGAGGCTTAAGCAATTTGCGAACCAACTTTCGGAAATACGGAAAATTCCAGGCGGGGCGGGGGGTTGCCGGCAGGGAGCAGCTTAAGGCAGTAGGGAGAGAGTCGAAAAAACGGCGGACTTATGCCGCTAACGGCAAGTGCAGGTATCAAGACCGACAAAGATCAACTGTAGGAGCTGGCTTGCCTGCGATGGCGGTGTATCAGCTACCACTTGTTTTGCTGACCCAGCGCTATTGCAGGCAAGCCCGCTCCCACAGGTTTAACCGCGTTCGGCTTTGACGACTTCGTAGTCGCGCAACTTGTTGGCAATGGTGGTGTGAGATACGCCCAGCCGCTTGCCCAACAGTCGACTGCTGGGATGCTCGGAATACAGCTGCTCCAGCACCGCCTTCTCGAAGCGTCCGACGATCTCCTCCAACCCGCCTTCCAGGGAAAAATCCCCCAGCGGCTGGCGCACGCCATAGTCCGGCAGGCGAATGTGCTCAGCCTTGACCGTGCCGCCCTCACACAGCGAAACCGCCTGGAACAGCACGTTCTCCAACTGCCGCACATTTCCCGGCCAGTGGTAATGGCTGAGGCGATCCATCGCCGCCGGCGCCAGCTTGGGCAGCGGGCAGCCGATTTGCCGGCTAGCCTGATCCAGGAAGTGCTCCACCAGCGGCGGCAACCCATCCAGGCACTCGCGCAGCGGCGGGATATGCAGCGAGAGCACATTGAGACGATGGTAAAGGTCCTGGCGAAATTCGCCTCGGGCACAGAGTTCGGAAAGGTCCACCTGCGTCGCGCAGATCACCCGCACGTCCAGGTACACCTCTTCATCACTGCCTACCCGGCGAAAGCACCCGTCCTGTAGAAAGCGCAGCAACTTCACTTGCAGCCGCGCACTCATTTCCCCGACGCCGTCGAGAAACAACGTGCCGCCCGCCGTCAGCTCCAGCAGCCCCAACTTGCCCTCCGCCCTCGCCCCTTCAAAAGCACCGGGGCCATATCCGAACAACTCGGTCTCGGCCATGGACTCCGGCAAACCGGCGCAGTTGAGCGCCATCAACGGCGACTGCCCGCGCGGGCTGGCCAGGTGGCAGGCGCGGGCCAGCAACTCTTTGCCGGTGCCGGTTTCGCCTTCTATTAATAGAGGGGCATCCAACGGTGCCATGCGCCGGGCTTCACGCACCACGGCGGCCATGACTTTGGAGCTTTGGAAAATGCTGTCGAAGCCGCGCAGCTCCTGCTTGCGCACATTGTAGATACGCTCACCCACCCGGTCGGCGCGGTGCAGGGTCAGCACGGCGCCGGCCATGGCTTCGCTGTCGTCATGTTCAGAGGATTGCAGCGGCGCAATATCGGCCAGGAACACATCGCCCTTGACCTTGACCCGCAAGCCATTGATCCGCGACTTGCTGGCCCGTACCAGTTCCGGCAAATCGAAGTCTTCGGCGTAGCGCGACAACGGAATGCCCGGAACCTCATCCACCCGCACCCCGAGCAACTGCGCCGCCGCTCGGTTGGCGGCAACGATGGAGCCGCCCATGTCGATGGACAGCACCGGAAACTCCAGCGCTCCCAGCAGCGCGTTGAGTTCCATGTGCCGACGTTCGCTGGGCATCAGCCCAACCCGCTTGACGCCAAACACCCCGGCAATCGCTTCGAACTGCGGGCGCAATGCCTGGAATTGCAGGTTCACCAGATTCGGGCAGAACAGGTAAATGGCGTTGCCGTGTTCGCCACCGACTTCGCCCTTGGCGACGTTCACGCCGTACTCCACCAGCAGGTTGAGGATGTCCCGCAGGATGCCGATGCGGTTCTGACAATGCACTTTGATACGCATGAGAAGGCCCGAAGAGGTGGAGGCGCTGCGTCTTTTTGCCGCTGGGCGCAGATAGTCGTCAAGATTATGTGACAGTCGCGAGGCGATTCACACCCAAAACACGCCACATACAGAACGAGACGCCTCAACCGTAACGAAAACTTTACGAATTCCAGTAACTTTTCCTACAGACCCGTGCCGCAAGAGGATGGATTCCTGGCCCAGGCGGCGTATCAATAGGCTCATCCCAGGACATAACAAGAACGAATGCCTAGCAGGAGAGCAGTATGAAGCAGACGCAGTACGTGGCCCGCGAGCCCGACGCGAACGGTTTTATCGACTACCCGCCCGAAGAACATGCGGTGTGGAACACCCTGATCACGCGCCAACTGAAAGTGATCGAGGGCCGTGCCTGCCAGGAATACCTGGACGGCATCGACAAGCTCGGCCTGCCCCATGACCGCATTCCGCAGTTGGCGGAAGTCAACAAAGTGCTGGCCGAGACCACCGGCTGGCAAGTCGCCCGGGTGCCGGCACTGATCCCCTTCCAGACCTTTTTTGAATTGCTCGCCAATAAGCAGTTTCCGGTGGCGACGTTTATTCGTACCCGTGAAGAGCTGGATTACCTGCAGGAACCGGACATCTTTCACGAGATCTTCGGCCACTGCCCACTGCTGACCAACCCCTGGTTCGCGGAATTCACCCACACCTACGGCAAGCTCGGCCTGGCCGCCACCAAGGAACAGCGCGTGTACCTGGCGCGCCTGTACTGGATGACCATCGAGTTCGGCCTGGTGGACACGCCGGAAGGCCGGCGCATCTACGGCGGCGGCATCCTGTCTTCGCCCAAGGAGACCGTGTACTGCCTCTCGGACGAACCTGAGCACCAAGCCTTCGACCCGCTGGAAGCAATGCGCACGCCGTATCGCATCGACATCCTGCAACCGCTGTACTTCGCCCTGCCCAACCTCAAGCGCCTGTTCGAAGTGGCGCAGGAAGACATCATGGGCATGGTTGAACGCGGGATGCAGCTGGGTCTGCACGCACCGAAGTTTCCGCCCAAGCCCAAAGCGGCTTGAGCTGTGGCTTTTCGGGCCAGGTGAGTCTGTTCCCTGGCCCCGCGTTGCTTTAGGGTGACGCCACTGACGACCGTTTTCCAAACACTCGATTTCAGGAATACCCACATGACCACGTTGAACCAAGCCCACTGCGAAGCCTGCCGCGCCGACGCCCCGCAAGTCAGCGACGAAGAATTGCCGGTGCTGATCAAGCAGATCCCCGACTGGAACATCGAAGTACGCGACGGCGTGATGCAGCTGGAAAAGGTCTTCCTGTTCAAGAATTTCAAATTTGCCCTGGCCTTCACCAACGCCGTGGGTGTGATCTCCGAAGCTGAAGGCCATCACCCGGGCCTGCTCACCGAATGGGGCAAGGTCACCGTGACCTGGTGGAGCCACTCCATCAAGGGCCTGCACCGCAACGACTTCATCATGGCTGCGCGCACCGACGAAGTGGCCAAGGATGCCGAGGGCCGCAAGTAATGCATTTCGACGCAATTGGCCGGGTGCCCGGGGACCCGATCCTCGGGCTGATGGAGCTGTATGCCCAGGACCCGAACCCGAACAAGTTCGACCTCGGCGTGGGCGTGTACAAGGACGACCAGGGCCTGACGCCGATCCCCCATTCGGTGAAACTGGCCGAGCAGCGCCTGGTGGAGCAACAAACCACCAAAACCTACATCGGCGGCCACGGCAATGCCGCCTTCGGCACGCTGATCAGTGAATTGGTGCTGGGCGCTGGTTCGCCGCTTCTGAGTGAACGCCGCGCCGGCGCCACCCAGACGCCTGGCGGCACCGGCGCGCTGCGTCTGAGCGCCGACTTTATCGCCCACAGCCTGCCCGGCCGTGGCGTATGGCTGAGCAACCCGACCTGGCCGATCCACGAAACCATCTTCGCCAAGGCCGGGCTCAAGGTCAGCCATTACCCGTACGTGGGCAGCGACAATCGCCTGGACGTAGCGGCGATGCTGGCCACCCTGTCCACCGTGCCAAAAGGCGATGTGGTGCTGCTGCACGCCTGCTGCCACAACCCGACCGGCTTCGACCTGTCCCAGAATGACTGGCGCCAGGTGCTGAAGATTGTCAAAGAGCGCGAGCTGCTGCCGCTGATCGACTTTGCGTATCAAGGTTTTGGCGATGGCCTGGAACAGGATGCATGGGCGGTGCGGCTGTTCACGGCTGAGCTGCCTGAAGTGCTGATCACCAGTTCTTGCTCGAAGAACTTTGGCCTGTACAGCGACCGTGTAGGCGCGCTGATTGTGTGCACGACGAATGCCGAGAAGCTGACGGATGTGCGCAGCCAGTTGGCGTTTATTGCGCGTAATTTGTGGTCGACGCCGCCGGATCATGGTGCTGCTGTGGTGGCGACGATTCTCGGTGACGCCGGGCTGAAAAAGCAGTGGGCCGAGGAAGTTGAAGCGATGCGCGCGCGGATTGCGCAGCTGCGTTCCGGGCTGGTGGAGGCGCTGGCGCCCCATGGGTTGTCGGAGCGGTTTGCGCATATCGCGGCGCAACGCGGGATGTTTTCCTATACCGGCTTGAGTGCGGAACAGGTGAAGCAACTGCGGGAGCAGCACAGCGTGTATATGGTCAGTTCCGGGCGTGCGAACGTGGCGGGGATTGATGCGACGCGGTTGACGCTGTTGGCCGAAGCCATCGCGGATGTTTCCCACATCTGACTGAAGAAACCGGATCCCAGTGTGGGAGCTGGCTTGCCTGCGATGCAGACGACTTGGTCTGTCTATAAAACCGAGTCGATGCTATCGCAGGCAAGCCAGCTCCCACATTGGGACCGAGCCTGTCTTTAGCCCGCGACCATTTCGGCCTTTAGCTGCGCCTCTTTCGCCTGGGCATCCGCCAACCGATACAGCTCGATATGCCCGTCCCAGTGCTCGATCAGCGCCGTGCACGACTCCACCCAATCCCCGCAATTGAGGTAATCCACCTCGCCCACCTTGCGAATCTCCGCATGGTGGATATGCCCGCACACCACGCCGTGCAATTCGCGCTTGGTCACTTCATGGGCAATCGCTTCTTCAAAATCACTGATAAAGCTGACCGCCGTCTTGACCTTGTGCTTGAGGTACGCCGACAACGACCAGTAGCCGTAGCCATAACGCGCCCGCCAGTGGTTCAGCCAGCGGTTGAGCGTGAGGGTGAATTCGTAGGCCGAATCGCCAAGGAACGCCAGCCAGCGGTGATACCGGGTGATCACATCGAACTGGTCGCCATGGATCACCAGCAGGTGCCGGCCATCGGCAGTCACGTGCACCGCTTCGTCCACCAGCTGGATATTGCCGAGGATCAGCTTCGAATAACGCCGCAGAAACTCATCGTGGTTGCCGGTGACGTAGATCACCTCGGTGCCGCGCTTGCTCATGGTCAGCAGTCGGCGGATCACGTTGGTATGGGCCTGGGGCCAATACATGCCGCTGCGCAGCTTCCAGCCGTCGATGATATCGCCCACCAGGTAGACCTTGTCGGCGTGGTAGCCCTTGAGAAAATGCGAGAGGTGTTCGGCCTGGCAATCCCGGGTGCCCAAATGCACGTCGGAAATCCACAGGGTACGCACGCGTTGCTTGCGGCTGGGTTTGGCGAGTTCGGCGCTGGTCATGGGCATGCCTCACGGTGTTTTCGCGAGCTTGCGCCCATGGGGTTAATAGCCCATGACAGTGTTGCGTCAGTCTGATGACAGCGCCCAAGGCCGCTGAAGCGATGTAAACTGCGGGCCTGCCCAGGAGACTGCGATGAGACCCAACCTCACGCTACGCCACTACATCGAAGAGCCTATCGCCCACAGCCATGAACACGCGCAGCTGGTGTTTGGCCTGTCCGGGCATCTGGACTTCGAGGTGGATGGCCGTGGCAGCCAGGTACAACACAGCAGCGTGATGGTGCTGCCCTACGCCGCTCATCACGCGTGTATCAGCCGCGATGGCAGCCGCTGCCTTGTGCTGGACGTGCCCGATGGACACTGGTTGGCTCAGTCCCTGGGGGAGCATGCCGACGCCAGCCGTCGCTTGCTCGACCAGTCCGCCCACCTGACCCTCGACAATCGCCAAAGCCAACTGGTGCAGTGGCTGGCGAACAGCCCGGTGGACGACCCGCTGATCGCCCAGCAAGGCGCCGTATTACTGCTGGCCAGCCTCAATCTCGTACAGCCGCCGACGGGCAAGCGCCTGCCCTATGCCGCGTTCGATGCGCATATTCAGCGGCACGCCGCACACCCGCTGCAAGTAGCAGACCTGGCGAAGATCGCCGACCTGTCCGTCGCCCGTCTGCATGCACGGTTTATCGCGGAATGCGGGCAGACGCCGATGGACTACCTCCGTACCCGGCGCTTGCAGATGGCTCGCGACCTGTTGCGGAACAGCCAATTGCCCATCGGCGAGATTGCCGCACGGGTTGGCTATGCTTCGCAAAGTGCGTTTGCTGCGGCGATGTTGCGGGAGTTTGGCCTCTCGCCCCGAGCCTTCAGACGAACACCATCCAGTGTGGGAGCTGGCTTGCCTGCGATAGCATCACCGCGCGCGCTCTGAAATACCGAGTCGCTTGCATCGCAGGCAAGCCAGCTCCCACAGGGGATCGCTTCCTGGTAAGAGCCCTGCGACAAAACCCGCGAGCCCAACGACAGACGCGAACGCCTGCAACCCTCTAGACTGCGATCCTGTAAACCCGTTGTCTAAGGATCGCAATGACTCCCCGCACAGCCCTCGGCGCCCTGCATATCGGCGCATTGATGTTTGGCCTCACTGGCGTGTTCGGCAAGCTGGCGGCCGCCTCGCCAGCAATTATCGTGTTCGGTCGCGCCACGTTCGCGGTGCTTGCCCTGGCGATCTTTGCGCGTTTCGCCAGCAACACCACCTGGCAGAGGCTGCAAGCCCGCGACTGGCGCCGCCTGCTGGTCAGCGGCCTGTTGCTGGCCGGGCATTGGGTGAGTTTCTTTATCGCGGTGAAGGTCGCCGGCGTGGCCATCGCCACCCTGGGCTTCGCCACCTTCCCGGCCTTTACGGTGATCCTCGAAGGCCTGATTTTCCGCGAGCGGATTCGCGCCAACGAAATCCTGCTGGTGGTGCTGGTCAGCATCGGCCTGGTGCTGGTCACGCCGGACTTCAACCTCGCCAGCCAGGCCACCAGCGGCCTGTTGTGGGCCGTCGGTTCCGGCTTGCTGTTCTCGCTGCTGTCGCTGAACAACCGCGCCAGTGGGCGTATCCCGCCGGTGCAGGCGGCCTTGTGCCAGAACGTGGTGGTCGCGCTGTGCCTGTTGCCGGTGGCTGCGCCTGGGCTCGCGGAGGTGCGCGCATTGGACTGGCTATGGATCGGCCTGCTCGGGGTGTTCTGCACCGGCCTGGCCCACAGCCTGTTTGTCGCCAGCCTCGCGGTACTCAAGGCGCGCACCGCCGCGGTGGTGTTTGCCATGGAGCCGGTGTACGGCATCACCATGGCCTGGCTGCTGTTTGCCGAAACCCCGACGCTGCGTATGCTGATGGGCGGCGCACTGATCATCGTGGCCATCGTGGTGTCCGGGCTGATGGGCAACGCCAAACCGGCCAAGCAACCGGCCGCCACGGCCTGATCTATACTTTGTGTGTCCGTGACAGTGTGTGGTCGTTCAACGGATCCAGACTTCTCGACAACAGCCCGGGTGCTTTTTGAAGTTGCTGCAAGCGAGTGGTCATTCCATCAACGCGATGCAGGGGTTGCACCATGGAAATCTTCATCAGCCTGGTCCTTCAAATGATCAGCGGCGCCATCGGCGGGCAGATCGCCGGCCTGGGCAAACACAGCCTGGGCACCGGGCTCAATACGCTGGTTGGCGGGGTCGGCGGCCTGGTATTGGGCCAGATCGTTTCTCTGATCACCGGCACCGAGACCGCGACTGACCTGACGCTTGCCGCCCTGGCCAGCAACATCATCGGCGGCGGGGTCGGCGGGTTGGTCCTGACGGTTCTCGTCAGTTGGGTGAAACAGCGGATGGCCACCAAGTAAGCGCTGATGCTTATTGCACGCGGTCGTTATGCCCCAGGTCCCGTTGCGGGTCGATCTGGTCGCGTACCCGTTGCTTGAGCACCTTGGCTTCCGGGAAGCCACCATCAGCCTTGCGCTCCCAGATCTGCACACCGTCGCAGGTAATCCGAAACGCACCGCCAGTGGCCGGCTCCAGGGCTACTTTGCCGAGGTCGTCTGCGAAGGTGCTCAACAGCTCCTGGGCCAGCCAAGCGGCGCGCAGCAACCACTGACATTGGGTGCAATACGTGATGACAATCTCGGGTTTGGCCGCTGACATGAATTGACTGGCTCCTGCTTGGCGGGTTGAAAGGATCGAGTGGCTATAATAGCGGCCTTTATCGTCCTGCCTTGAGATTGATGATGCGCCGCCTGTTGTCCTGCCTGTTGCTGTGCCTGCTCCCTGTCCTCGTCCAAGCCGTCGAAAACCCGCGCCCGAAGATCGGCCTGGTGCTCTCCGGCGGTGCCGCCCGTGGCCTGGCGCACATTGGCGTGCTCAAGGCTCTTGAGGAGCAAGGCATCCACATCGATGCGATCGCCGGCACCAGCATGGGCGCAGTGATCGGCGGGCTGTATGCCTCGGGCTACAAGATCGATGAGCTGGAGAAACTCGCGTTGAGCATCGATTGGAGGCTCGCCCTGTCCGACGCGCCGCCACGGGAAGATGTACCGTTCCGGCGCAAGCAGGATGACCGGGATTTCCTGGTCAAACAGAAACTCAGCTTCCGCGACGACGGCAGCCTGGGCCTGCCACTGGGGGTGATCCAGGGTCAGAACCTGGCCTTGCTGTTGGAAAGCATGTTTGCCCACACCAGTAACGTACGAGATTTCGACAAGCTGCCCATCCCCTTCCGCGCCGTCGCCACCGACATCACCAGTGGTGAAAAGGTGGTGTTCCGCAAAGGCCACCTGCCCCAGGTGATCCGCGCCAGCATGTCGATCCCGGCGGTGTTTGCCCCGGTAGAGCTGGATGGACGGCTGCTGGTGGACGGGGGCATGACCGATAACATCCCGTTGGATGTGGCGCGGGAAATGGGGGTCGACATCGCCATCGTCGTCGACATCGGCACCCCGCTGCGTTCACGCAAGCAACTCAACACCGTGGTGGACGTGCTCAACCAGTCCATCACGCTGATGACCCGGCGTAACTCTGAAGAACAACTCAAGGCCCTGGCCCCCCGCGACGTACTGATCCAGCCGCCATTGGCTGCCTACGGCGTGACGGATTTCGGTCGCGCCAAGGACATGATCGATGCGGGCTACCGCGCCACCCGCGCCCTCGATGTACGCCTGGCGCACCTGCGCCCGGCCGAGCCGGTAGACCCGTCCCTGGTGGCCGCCCGCACGCCCGGCGAGCGCAATCCCGTGATTACCGCGATCAAAGTGGAAAACGACTCCAAGGTGGGCGACGAGGTGATCCGCTACTACATCCGCCAGAACCTCGGCGAGCCTCTGGACATGGCCCGCCTGCAAACCGACATGGGCACCCTTTACGGCCTGGATTACTTCGAGCAGGTGCAATACCGCGTGGTGAAAAAGGGCAAGGACAATACCCTGGTCATCAGCGCCCGAGGCAAACGCAGCGGCACCGACTACCTGCGCCTGGGCCTGAACCTGTCGGATGACATGCGCGGCGACAGCGCCTTCAACCTCGGCGCCAGCTACCGCATGAACGGCATCAACCGACTCGGCGCCGAATGGCTGACGCGGGTGCAGATCGGTGACAAGCAGGAGCTTTACAGCGAGTTCTATCAGCCGATGGACACCGGCTCGCGGTACTTCGTCGCGCCCTATATCAGTGCCCAGGCGCAAAACGTTGAACTGATCGAAGACAACAACCCGATCTCCGAGTACCGCCTGGAACGCTACGGCTTCGGCTTGAACGTGGGCCGGCAGATCGGCAACAGCGGCGAGATTCGTTTCGGCGTCGGCGAGGCCTGGGGCAAGGCGGATGTGCGCATCGGTGACCGGGATTCACCGAGCATCAACTTCAGCGAGGGCTTCTATGAGCTGAAGTACTCCTTCGACTCGTTCGACAACGTGTACTTCCCCCATACCGGCGAAGACATTGGCTTGGCCTTCCGGGAGTTCGAACCGGGGCTGGGTTCGGACCAGCGCTATCGCCAGTGGGAGTTCAAGCTGGACAAAGCCATGAGCAGCGGGCCGGACACGCTGATCCTCGGCGGGCGTTATGGGCGCACTCTGGATAAGTCGGATGTGGTGATTTCCAGCTTCCTGCTGGGGGGCGCGCGGCAGTTGTCGGGCTTCCGAGAGGATGCGATTGCCGGGCAGAACATCAGCCTGATGCGTGCGGTTTACTATCGCCGGCTGACGCCGCGGTCTTACCTGCCGCTGGATTTCCCGCTGTACCTGGGCGCGTCACTGGAGCGCGGGCGAGCGTGGAACAACGACAATGAATACGACAGCGGGTACATCAACGCCGCCAGCATTTTCCTGGGGTTTGATACGCCGCTGGGGCCGTTGAATTTCAGTTACGGGTTTAACGATGACAATCAACAGGCGGTGTATCTGAACCTGGGGCAGACGTTCTGACTACGCCACAAAACCCATGTGGGAGCGGGCTTGCTCGCGAAGGCAGTGTGTCAGTCAGCACATGTATTCACTGACACTCCGCTTTCGCGAGCAAGCCCGCTCCCACATTTTTGATCTTCTGTGTACTTGGGATCAGGACTTCTCGAGATTTCCGAGGATGTGCTCATGCACCCGCATGCACACCCGCAGATCCTCTTCATCGACGCCCACAAACAGCTCATGGCGCAAGGCCGTGGCGATGGTTTCAATCTGTTCGATCAACGGCTTCGCGGTGTCGCACAGCACGATGCGCTTGGCGCGGCGATCTTCCACAACGGCCTGGCGTTGCACCAGGCCCTGGCTTTCCAGGCTGTCGAGCAAACGCGCCAATGTAGGCCCTTCTACCCCGACACTTTGCGCCAGCTCACGCTGGGTCGGCGGTTCGGTAAAACGGGCCAGGTGCAGCAGCACCAGCCAGCGCGCCTGGGACAAGCCCAGACCTGCCAGACGACGATCCAGCTCGGCACGCCAACCTCGGGACATCTGCGCCAACTGCATGCCAAAACGGTGTTGATCGGTTAACGGCATAAAAAACTCATGGATTAGACTGAAAATAAAGTGTGGCTAATTATTAGTCAGCTAAGCATGACCCATGCCAGTAGGCAAGACCCGGTATGTACTGATTCGTTACATTGTCGTAATTGGCACATCAAATCTCGAATTCCGACTGCAAAGCGGCCCTTACGCAGTACAAAACGCCCTCGGGAACGCGCCCGGTAAACAGCGGCGCAATCTCGGAAACAGGTGGCAATTCGCCTTCTCCGTCCAGGAATGCATCCTGGATTTCGCCGAGCAAATCTTCCGGCAAATCAAGGGCCTGCTCCAACGACAACTGCTGCTTGCCGATGGATTCCGCCAACAAGGTATAGACGTTCTTTTCCGAGCACTGCAACTGCCCGGCGATCTGGATCGGGGTCATGCCGGCACGGGCCAGGCTGATCAACTCGTGGCGGATATCGGCCACCTCTTTGGGCGCCTCGACCTGGCCGCCGAGCACTTCGAGGAACGCCTGGCCGTAACGCTCCAGCTTGCGCGCACCGACGCCGCTGACCCTGGCCATTTCGCCCAGGGTGGTGGGATGCTCGCGGAGCATTTCCAGCAACGTGGAGTCGGGGAAGATGACGTAAGGCGGCACGCTGTGTTCCTGCGCCAGCTTCTTGCGCAATGCACGCAAGGCTTCCCACTGTTCGCGCTCTTCGAAGCGCACCAGTTGGCTGGCTTGGCTGGTGCTGGTTTTGGGGGTGGTTTGCGGCTTGAGGTCGCGGCGCAGCTCCAGGCTGACTTCGCCCTTGAGCAGCGGCCGGCAACTGTCGTTCAGGCGCAGGCCGCCGTAGCCTTCCAGGTCGATGTCCACCAGGCCACGGGCGACCATCTGCCGGAACAGCGAGCGCCATTCGCCTTCAGCGCGGTCCTTGCCGACGCCGTAGACCGAGAGTTTTTCGTGGCCGAAGCTGCGAATCTTCTCATTGTCCTTGCCCAGCAACACATCCACCAGGTGGCCGACGCCATAGCGCTGGCCGGTACGGTAGATCGCCGACAACGCCTGACGCGCCGGCTCGGTGGCGTCCCAGGTCTGCACGCCATCGACGCAGTTGTCGCAATGGCCGCAGGGTTGGGGCATGTCTTCGTCGAAATAGGCAAGCAAGGTCTGGCGACGGCAGCGGGTTTCTTCGCACAGCGAGAGCATGGCGTCGAGCTTGTGCTGTTCCAGGCGCTTATGGCGCTCGTCGCCTTCGGAGTTCTGCAGCATCTGCTTGAGCATCACCACGTCTTGCAGGCCGTAGACCATCCAGGCATCCGCCGGCAGGCCATCACGGCCGGCACGTCCGGTTTCCTGGTAGTACGCCTCGAGGGATTTGGGCAGGTCCATGTGGGCCACGAAGCGCACGTTGGATTTGTCGATGCCCATGCCGAACGCGATGGTAGCGACCATGATCAAGCCTTCCTCGTTGAGGAAGCGCTTCTGGTGGTACGCCCGCAGTTCGTTGGGCAGGCCCGCGTGATACGGCAGCGCCGGGTAGCCCTGCTCACTGAGGAATGCGGCGACCTCGTCGACTTTCTTGCGCGACAGGCAGTAGACGATGCCGGCGTCGCTGCGTCGATCGGAAAGGAACGCCAGCAACTGCTTGCGCGGCTGTTCCTTGGGCACGATGCGGTAAAAAATATTCGGTCGGTCGAAGCTCGAGAGGAACCGCTCGGCGTTTTGCAGGTGCAGACGCTCGACGATTTCTTCGCGGGTGCGCTTGTCGGCCGTGGCGGTCAGGGCAATGCGCGGGACGTTGGGGAACAGCTCCGCCAGTTGACCCAGTTGCAAGTATTCACGACGGAAATCGTGGCCCCACTGGGACACACAGTGGGCTTCGTCGATGGCGAACAGGGCGATTTCCAGACTCTGCAGGAACGCCAGCATCCGAGGCTGCACCAGGCGTTCGGGGGCGAGGTAAAGCATCTTCACTTCACCGCGCTTGATGCGGGCGGCGAGGTCGCGCTGCTGTTCGGCGCTGAGGGTGGAGTTCAACGCGGCAGCCGCCACGCCGAGCTCTTCCAGAGTGGCCACCTGATCGTCCATCAAGGCGATCAACGGCGACACCACCACTGCAAGCCCTTCACGCAGGAGTGCCGGCACCTGGAAACACAGCGACTTGCCGCCGCCGGTAGGCATCAGTACCAGGGCGTCACCGCCGTTGGCCACGCGCTCAATGATCGCACCCTGGCGGCCACGAAAACTGTCGTAGCCGAAGATGTCCTTGAGGACGCGTTGAGCCTGCTCGAGCATGAAAAACTCCAAATATCGCCGAAATCCCTCTGTACAGGCTGGTCGAAAAAGCACGCTTGAGCGGGAAATAATCCGTAAGCGAACTTTTCCCGCGACTGGCGCTTGGCCTGTAGGGGCATCACAAAACGCGGCAGTATACCCGAGGGTCACCCGGCAAAGGGTGCCGTTGGTGAATTGCACAGGCCCATTAAATGGCCCGAAATGCTGGGAATTCATTCCGTCAGGTAGACCCAATTGTCCCCTTCGCGAGCAAGCCCGCTCCCACAAGCTGGCCTGGCAGCTCAAGAAAGCCTAGAATTGCCCATCGTTTATTCCCAAGGTAGTCCGTCAATGTCCTTCGCTGAGCAACTAACCCGCCTGCAAGCCTTCCTCGATGCCGATGAGCTGCACGACGAGGCGCTGGACTACGTGGCCGCCCACGGCTATCTGACCGCGCTGTCGATCTGCTCCGATGTCGTGCCTGATCGTGAATGGATCGACGCACTGTTCTCTGAAGAGCCTCACTACAGTGATGCCGCCCAGCGCGAAGAAATCGAATCCACCCTGCTGGCCCTCAAGGCTCACATTGGCCGCCAACTGGCTTCCGATGAAGAGTTCGAACTGCCTTGCGACCTGGACCTCGGTGAAGACCCGGACGACTCCGAACTGCGCGGCTGGTGCATCGGCTTCATGGAAGGCGTGTTCCTGCGTGAAGAGGCCTGGTTCGAAACGGCTGAAGAAGAAGTCAGCGAAATGCTGCTGCCGATCATGGTCGGTTCCGGCCTGTTCGACGAGCAACCTGAATTCTCCGACATCGCCTCCGACGCCAACCTGATGGACGACATGATCGTTCAGATCCCGGAAGCGCTGACCGCCCTGTACCTGCTGTGCAACGCACCTGACGAAAAGCCGGCGATCCTCAAGCCTCGCCACCACTAAGACCCTTGCCCGTGGCGCCCATGGGCAATCGCTCTGTGATCACGCGTTACGTTCTGCTGGCCATCGGCTGGTTGAGCGTAGCGCTCGGGGTAATCGGTATCTTCCTGCCGGTACTGCCCACGACCCCCTTCCTTCTGCTGGCTGCCGCCTGCTTCGCCCGCAGCTCCCCGCGCTTCTACCACTGGCTGGTGGAACACCCGCGCCTGGGGCCGTGGATCCGCGACTATCTGGATGGCAACGGGATTCCGCTCAAGGGCAAGGTGTATGCCATTGGGTTGATGTGGGTGAGTATCGGGTTTTCCTGCTACCTGGTGCCGCTGGTCTGGGCGCGGGGGTTCATGCTGACCAGTGCGGTGTTGGTGACGGTTTATATTTTGCGGCAGAAGACGTTGCCCAAGACTCCGCAAAACTAATGTGAACACTGGTTTGTGTGGGAGCTGGCTTGCCTGCGATAGCGGGGGTGACTGACACACCGATATCGCAGGCAAGCCAGCTCCCACATTTTGATCAGCGCTTATCCAGAGGGCTCAACGCATCGGCGGCAAGCCATACGCCGCCAAATCAAAGTCAGCCAACTTGCGAATAATCTGGTCGGCATGGTGATACTTGCTGTCCGCCATCGCCTCATCCGGCACCGCGATCGCGGTCATATGCGCAGCCTTCGCCGCTGTCACGCCAAACGGCGAATCCTCAAACACCAGGCAATCCTCCGGTGCCACACCCAAGCGGCGCGCCGCCGTCAGGAAGATATCCGGCGCAGGCTTGGCCGCCCCCACTTCCGGGTCATCCGCCGTGACGATGGTGTCAAACAGCCCAAACCATTCACGGTGCAACGTGGTTTTGTGCCCAAACGAATTACGCGACGAACTGGTGCCCACGGCAATCGGAATGTTATGCGCCTTCAAGTGCCGCACCAGCGCTTCAGCGCCCGGCATGCCCAAGGCCTTGGGGAAACGCTCGCTCATCAGCGGTTCACGGATCACCAGGAATTCTGCAGGCGTAATCGGCAGGTCCAGGGCCTTGACCACGTAATCCGCCAGGTCCTGGGCGCCGCGACCAATGATGTGCTGCTTGATCCCCCAGTCGTAGGTACGGCCGTAACGTTCGGCGATGATCTGCGTGACTTCGGTGTAGATGCCTTCTGTGTCCAGCAACAACCCGTCCATATCGAAAATGACAGCCTTGATCGGGACAGCGGTACGCGGTGCATTCATCACTACAGATCCGTGGGCAAAAGGACTAAAAGGATTCAGCACAATAACGGCCTGCCTTGCCTGCAAGCAACCGTTAAGCTTCCGACCGACAGCACTGCCCTTTAGAATATTTACCTTCTCCCTGGAATTGCCCCCCAATGCTCTACCGCCTTTGCGCCGACGGCCTGGTGTTGTTTCACCTGGCGTTCATCCTCTTCGTATTGTTCGGCGGCCTCCTCGCCCTAAAATGGCGGCCCGTGATGTGGCTGCATTTGCCCGCCGCTGCGTGGGGCGTTGCGGTGGAAGTGTTCCACCTGCCCTGCCCGCTGACCCGTTGGGAAAACCTGTTTCGTCATTTGGCCGGGCAGGACGGTTATGGCGGCGGGTTTATCGAGCATTACATCCTGGCCCTGATCTACCCGGCCGGGCTGACGCCGCAGATTCAGTTGGGCCTGGGCGCGTTGGTGTTGCTGATCAACATCGCTGTGTATGTGCGGTTGATCAAGCGCCGCTAGGCAGACAGCCGATGCCCGCCAACGTCGCCTCAACCGCTTCATCCAGCGGCGTGTGCGGTTCGCTGCCCAACACCTGCACCAGGCGACGGTTATCCATGCGCACCTCGGTTTGCCACAGGTAGCGCATTTCCTGCATCTCGCGGAAGGTGGTGACAAAGGGTGCGGCCAGTTTCAGCAGCCACCACGGGAAAGCCCTGACAGAAGGCTGACGGCCGGTCCTGCGTGCCACCACCCGCTGAATCGCCTGGCTCATCTGTCGGCCGTCCGCATCAACATGTCCCGCCATATGAAAACGGGCGAAGGCATCAAGGCTGTCGCGGCGTGCAATCAACTCGACCATGGTTCTCGCCACGTCAGGCAGATAGGCCCACTGATGCCCCACGCCCGGTGCTCCCGGATAACTCACGCTGGCCACCGGCTTTGCGGGCTTGACCAAGCCTTGGGAAAACCAGCTGCTGCCGGCCTTGGCGCCGAAAAAATCACCTGCCCGCACGATCAGCGCTCGCGCGCCCTGCCGGGTCGCCTCAAGCAAACGCTGCTCCATCTCCACCCGGATCGCGCCCTTACGGGTAAGAGGATGCTGAGGTGAATCCTCCTCCAACCGCGCAAAGGCATCCGGCCCGAAGTTGTACACCGTGCCCGGCAGGACAATCGTCGCCCCTTCAGCGATAGCCGCCGCGATGCTGTTGTCGATCATCGGCAGCACCAGATCCGCCCAGCGCTGGTAACCGGGCGGATTCACCGCATGCACGATCACCGAACAACCCCGGGCCGCTGCGACGACTTCCCCACGGTTCAGCGCATCACCTTTTATCCAGGTGAAATCGGCGTTCTGTTTGTGGGCCTTATCCACATCCCTCGTCAGGGCACACACCTTCCAGCCGGCAGCGAACAACTGCCGCGCCACCTCGCCACCAACCCCGCCTGTCGCGCCCAATACCAGAACCTTGTTCATGCTTTTTTCCCCTGAGGGTTGTGTGATGGGGCGATTCTGTTCGCCGGCGAGCTATAGAGGAATTGCCGAAGATCATCCAGACGCTATACATTTATGCATGGCATCAAATATTGGGTGGGAGCTTTACCGGTCGTTCCTCGGCGTACTCAAGGAAGGATCGTTGTCGGGGGCCGCACGGCAGCTCGGCATCACCCAGCCCACGGTCGGGCGGCACATCGCTGCGCTGGAAAAATCCCTGAACGTGGTGCTGTTCACCCGCTCCGCCAGCGGCCTGATGCCCACCGCCGTCGCCCTCACCCTGCGCGCCCATGCCGAAACCATGGAAACCACGGCAGCCGCCCTCGAGCGCGCCGCCTCTCCACAAGGCCCAGAAGTACGCGGCGTGGTACGGGTGTCTGCCAGCGAAGTGATCGGCGTGGAAGTCCTGCCGCCGATCATCACCCGCCTGCGCCAGCAGCACCCGCACCTCAAGGTCGAACTGGTGCTAAGCAATCGCCTGCTCGACCTGCTGCAACTGGAGGCCGACATCGCGGTGCGAATGGTCCGACCCAGTCAGGAGCAACTTCTGGCGAAAAGGATCGGCGTTATCGAAGTCGGCCTGCATGCGTGCAACGACTACCTGCAACAACATGGCACCCCACAGAGCCTGAATGATCTCGCAGCCCATTCAGTCATCGGCTACGACCAGGAAAGCGCCTTCATCCGCAGCCTGGCCGTCAAAGGCTTCGAGCGTAGCGCCTTTTCCCTCAGCAGCGACAGCGACCTCGCACAACTGGCCCTGATCCGCGCCGGTGCCGGCATCGGCGGCTGCCAGGTCAAACTGGCCCGGCAGGACGCCCGCCTGAGCCGGGTCCTGCCCGACGCATTCGCCCTGCAACTGGACACCTGGGTCACCATGCACGAAGACCTGCGCAACAGCCCACGCTGCCGCGTCACCTTTGATGCCCTGGTGGCCGGTTTGCAGCAATACGTACAGGATTGAGACAGCTTCGCTGGTGAAGAATCAGACTTCCTCAATCCCTTCATAGACGCTCCCATGTCCGAAGCCTTCGAAGTTCCCAGCCCCCACGAAAAACACGTCGAACACGCCACCGAACATGCCCACCGCAGCGGGGACAATTTCGCCAGCCGCATCGCCGTGATGACCGCCATCATGGCCACCGTCGGCGCCATGCTCAGCTACCAGGCCGGCTCCACCGAAAGCGAAGCGGCGATGGACAAAAACAACGCCGCCATCTTCAAGACCGAAGCCGCCAACCAGTGGAACTACTACCAGGCCAAATCCAGCCGGCAGAACCTTGCGGAACTGGCGACCCATATTCCAGGGGTTGACGCCAAGCACTACGCCGACGAGATCGAGCGTTATAAAACCCAGAAGGAAGACGTGCGCAAACAAGCCGAAAAGCTTGAAGCCACCTCGAAGGAATGGGATGAAAAGTCAGAGCAGGCGCTGCACCAGCATCACCGCTGGGCGCAGGCGATGACCGCGATTCAGATCGCGATTTCGTTGGCGGCGATTACCTTGCTGACAAGGAAGGAATGGTTGAAGCGCATGGCATACACCGCAGGCGGTGTGAGCGTGGTGCTCGGCGGGATGGCCTGGCTGCATATTTAAGCTTCACCCCGGCATCGCTATATAGTAAAACGCATAACGCCTGACACTATAAAGCCGAGGAAAAGCCGGTGACCGCACAATCATCCAAGGAAGCTGTGGGCGTCGCCTACAGCATCGAGTCAATGCGCTACGCCCAGGCGATGACCTGGCGCGCCATCGAAGCGCTGTCCAAACTCATCCGCCCCGGCATGCTCGAATCCGAAGCCCGCGAGCTCGGCAAAAAAGTCCTCGCCGACCTCGACATGCAGCGCATCTGGCACCCGCTGCTGGTGCGCTTTGGCGCCAACACCCTCAAGACCTTCAAGGAACGCTCCGACGGCGACCCGGTGCTGGGGGAAAACGACATCTACTTCATCGACATGGGCGCCGTGTGGCAAGGCCACGAAGGTGATGCCGGGGCGACGTTCAGCACCGGCAGCGACCCCGAGATGGCCGCATGTGCGCGCGCGGCGAAAGCGTTGTTTGACCGGGTGGAACAGCGCTGGAAGAACGACAAAGTCGTCGGCCTGGAGCTGTATCGTTTTGCCGAAGAGCAAGCGAAGGAAATGGGTTGGGTGCTGAACCTGGACATCAAAGGGCACCGCGTCAGCGATTTCCCCCATGCGATTTATCGTGGCGGTGACCTTGGGGATTTTGACCAGTATCCCAATGAAGGGCTGTGGATCCTGGAGATACAGATCGCGCACCCGAGCGGGGCTTATGGTGCGTTTTACGAAGATTTGTTGGCTTAACTTTTCAAGGAATAAAGATGGAACGCTCGACCGAATTTCCCGTGCTGTTGTTTTCCTACGGCACGTTGCAGGACAAGGCTGTGCAACTGTCCAACTTTGGGCGGGAGTTGGTGGGTCAGCAGGATGCGATGCTGGGGTATTCGAAAAGCTGGGTGGAGATTACCGATCCTGAGGTGTTGGCGGCCAGTGGCAAGACCCATCATCCGATTGTTTCGCCGAGCGGGCGGAATGAGGACAGTGTTGAGGGGATGGTGTTTCAGATTAGCGAGAAGGAACTGGCGGCGGCGGATGCGTATGAAGTGTCGGACTATAAGCGGGTTTCGGTGGGGCTGGCTTCGGGGTTGACGGCTTGGGTGTATGTGCAGGCTTGAGAGGATGCAACCGCTCAATCGGAGTGATTTCCTACAGATCAATCTGAAAGCGTGCCCTGCCCGCCTCGTAATGCCAGGTCTATAGTCTTATGCTCGTACTCCCACCCCTTACACGCCAACCCTACATGCTTGGGAATCAGAGCGACCCCGCTGCTGTAGGAAGTGATAGTCCTACGAGTGAAGCCCAGTTCCACAGCCGCAGCGCACAGCAGAGATGCGAAGCTTGCTGGTCATAAGTCAGTTCCTCCGGTTTTGTTCATTCCATACGCGCCAAAGATCAGTGGTAATGGACTCTTGCCCAAAGCAGGGCCGCTTTTTCAAACCCCAGAAACCACAAAGCCCCTGACTTCTCTCGAAATCAGGGGCTTTGTTTACATCGAATCTGGCGGTGTGAAGGAGTCCGCCAAATTAAAATCCACCACAAACCCAAAACGCCTCACAACCCTTTATATTACGGCGCTTTCAAGCCTATCATCGTCTCAAGACATCTACCAACATTCGTCACCTTCCTAGCCGTTGTGGGGGAACAAATGGGGGAACAAAATAGATAAAGGATATTCCCATGGGAAAGCTGACCGCTAAGCAAATTGAAAACCTGACGACCCCAGGCACCTACGAGGACGGAGATGGCCTACGTCTCCTGATCAAGCCCAATGGGAAGAAGTATTGGGTACTGCGCTTCCAGCTCTCCGGAAAGCGGAGGGAGATGGGGTTAGGCACCTATCCTGCAATCGGCCTTAAGGAAGCTCGGCAAAACAGTAGCGATAAGCGCCGTTTATTGCGCGATGGTATTGACCCCTTACAGGCTCGTGACGATGAACGAGCGGCACAGGTGACCGCTGAGCTGCAACGTAAAAATAAAGCCATCACGTTTCGGGACGTGTCAGCCGATTACATAGAAGCTCACCGTGCTGGCTGGAAAAACGTCAAACACGCCCAGCAATGGACGAACACACTAGCTACTTACGCCGCGCCCGTCATCGGCGAACTCGCCACCAACCAGATCACCACCGAGCACGTCCTCGATATTCTAAAACCCATCTGGAGCAGCAAAGCCGAAACAGCTAGCCGGGTTCGTAACAGGATCGAACTAGTCCTTGATGCCGCCAAAGCACGTGGATTGCGAGACGGTGAAAATCCAGCACGCTGGCGTGGACACCTCGACAAGCTGCTGCCACCGAGCTCGAAGGCTAAACGTACCCAAAACCACCCTGCATTACCCTACTCGGAATTGGCTCGTTTCATGCCGGCACTCGAAAGTGTCGAAGGTCAATCCGCCTACGCACTCAAAATGGCGATCCTCACTGCGTGCCGAACCAGCGAGGTTCTTGAAGCCGACTGGAGTGAGGTTGATTTGAAAACCAAGCTATGGACGATTCCAGCGGTGCGAATGAAAGCGGGAAAAATTCATACCGTGCCGCTATCGGATGCGCTCATCGCACTGCTCGAAACTATCCCACGAATCAAAGGTAGTTCGTTGCTTTTTCCAGGGGCTCGTAAAGGTCGCCCCATTAGCAATATGGCCATGTTAATGACTTTGCGTCGCATGGATCAAAAGGACCTGAAAGATGGTGGCAAGGGCTGGCGCGATAGCAATGACAAAGTCATTACTGCTCACGGGTTTCGCAGCACATTCAGGGATTGGGCTGCTGAATGTACACCCCATGCACGCGAAGTCTGCGAGATGGCTTTGGCTCACGTTGTCGCCAGCGGCGCTGAGGCGGCCTACTGGCGAAGTGACTTATTGGAAAAACGCCGTGTATTAATGGCTGATTGGGCCGACTTTGTGACACGCAACGTAAATGGGTCTGCCATTATTTAGTAAACATGGCGCTGAAGCGGATGGTTCACGAAAGGCGTCAGGTAGACATGGAATGCCCTAAATGGCCAGCACTATTCTCAACGAGCATGGTTGGGAGCGGGAGCCTGAGTTGATCGAGGTGGCGCTCGCCGAAGGTGACAAGGACGAAATGCGGAGCGCCTACAACCGAGCAGATTACAAACCTTATGCAGACACATTTCGGCGGCACCAAAGCGCAGTTCCCTGACCTTCGGGGCGTCATTCCTGCTCGTCTGTTCCTGCCAATGGATGCTGAAGGAGTCTCGCAGCCCGAGGTTGAAGACGCAGTGCTATATTTGGCATCAAAAGATCTAAAAAAAGCTGCAGGTTTTTAACCGTTCCAGTAGGCCCGCGCCGTATCTGACGCAGCCATGCTCTGAAAAAAACAGGCCTAAATACTTTATAAATCCTCTGGATGGCTGCAGAAGCTTATCTTGCCGCTATTACCTGCTCTCATGTTTTGAAAAAACAGCTAAATTTATGTACCCATCAAATCAGGAAAATAAAATGAACGATCCGACAAACAATTTCCTCACTGTTTATTTGGATGGTGCGGACACCGTTACCAAGGAAGTACGGGAAAAAAACCCTTTAGCTCTCCAGCTGTTGAATGAGTGCGTAAACAAGATTGGCGAACAGATCATAAATTGGGGAGTCCTCGGCTCAGCGGCTCAACAATTAGCACTTCAATCTCAGGCAGTTTTCCTTGCTGCTGTCCGCACTGCTATCTCTGGGCATCCTGCGGCGATACATAGTTCGCTTAGAACGGCGTTGGAATGCGCCAGTTACGCTTTACTTGTCGCTAAGAGCAGGCCCGAAACGGAGATTCTCTGGGAGAACCGTCACAAGGATAAGGACGCCCTCAGACTGCACAAAAAAACCTTTGGCCCAGCGGTTGAATTAGCTGCCGTTGAGGTAGGTAAACATCAAGCAGATCTAGAGGAGTACCTCAAAGCTCTGTACAACGTATGCATAGACTTCGGGGCACATCCAAACCCTAGGGGTCTGATGCCTCATATCAAAAAAGATAGGGGCGAAGCGGAAGCTGAATATGACTTCGTCACCCTGTATCGTTGGGGGCAACAGGTAGAAATCGGCATGGTTTTCTGTATAGAGGTTGGAATTGGATTGATTTGGTTGCTCGCAACAGCTACAAAAAATAGTGATTTACTGACGCCGCCCAGCACCTACCTAAACAACCTCATGGATCGCAAGTGCGATTACGCTGACGAGATTGTGGGCCACCCAATTGAATACAAAAAAACCATGTACGAACAGGTAGACCCTGATCCTGCTGAGTAAACTCTTTAAAGATGATTAAAAGTCTTGGGCCTCGGCCCAGGCTTTGCGTATCACCTTCAACCGAAGTCGGCTATCAGAGAAAATCAAGATAGAAGTAGTTTCGATACGATGAGCCTTCAAAAACGCTCTTTGAAAACTATATAAAAAGTTTTTAGATCAGATCTGAGGGTCCGAACCGGAACGAAAACCTAGCGCTTAGATAAACTTCAAGAAGATGCGGCGGATAAAAGCGATAGACACGAGCAACACATGCCGTGAGTGGCTTCCAGGAGACTGCCCCCCAAAGTCCTAACATACTCATCCTTTTGAACGATAGAAAGGGGCGGTCTACACCTCTGGCCAATACTTAGCCCAGTAGCGGGTCATGGAAACGATAAGCGCGGCCACGCTCATTGATTGGGGCTAGGAGCGCCAGTGCCGCACGGTCGTTTAGGCCGTGATTGCGCAGAGCGCCATATAGCTGGTAGAACTCACCATTCAAATCCCCGGCAAAAATTCCCGGATCGTCCGATCCGAGAGAAACCATAATTTCTGGATCTCCTTCTTGAACAAAGCCCGGAGCGCGCATCCAGCGTAGAGAGTGGTGTTCACTAAAACTGTTGTACTGACTGATGCGCACATTGCTTGATGGCAGTGTTTCGATGATCACATTGCGGTGAGCGACTTCACGCATTAATGCCTGCTGGAGATGCAGATAGGTAGCCTCATCGAAATAAGCCGCGTCAACACTCTGCAGTGTCTCACTTCGCTCCCACAAATCTCGATCGCTGAGCCATTCCCACAACAGCTTTAAGTGTTGAGGGCGGCTTCGTTTAGCGTCCATGACCCTTTGCGCCTCACTCTGCCAGAGATCACTTAGCGGAGTTATGCCTGGGGACCAATCTGTTTCTAGGGCAGCCTGTACAAAGCGAATGTTTAGGTGCCGGAGTTCCATAACGGCCTCTAGTGAGGTACAGCTCATTTCTCGGCGGAACACTTCGCCTGCGCATTTAGTCAAATCATCCGCCACACGCGCGGCTGCGACTGCTGCGCTTGGTATGGTACGAAGCAGACGCCACGCGGCCAGCAAGTCCAGCATCCATTCGCCTTTCTTGATCACCAACTGACCCGGCATACGCTCCAGCCACAGCTTGGGCGAGATACCCATCGCTGTTCCATGACCTATGCGGTCACCGTCACGCAGATCAAGAAGCTCCAATGCGTCATATATGGTGCGAAGCCCACTCAAAAGGTGCGCAAAGTCCTCACCAGCATGATAGGTGCGGTGAGTGAGGCCTGCCCGCTGGCACACACGATAGCAACTGGAAAATATCTCAGGAGGAGCATGTAGTTCATTTGCAGCGGCATCGATTCCGCGTATCCAGCTTCTCAAGCGGGGCCAGCGAGCTAGGCATTCCAGCAATACATTAGTTGTAAGTTCAAGCTCCAAACGTTGCTTATAAAAGCGGTACGGACCTGCCTTTCGGCCGGGCGTCCAAGATTTTTTTATGAAATGCACAACTAAAGCAAGGCGGTGGTGCGAGCGATCAAGGGGCGACGTTTTGCGAAAATGTTCTTCTAGCCTCTCCAGCAACTCACCAAGTTTACCGGGCGACGGATTTACTCCACGCCCCTGAGGATCTTGATTATTTAGGTAACACCAATAACCGCCCAAAACAGCTTTGAGCAGCTTGTGGTTCTTACGTAATGTGTTTTTAGGTGACAGTCGACCTTCGAGATAGGTAGTGCGACTTACGTTATTCGCTTTGCCATGCATGGCCCAGAAACGAGGCAGGTAGTCCTCCTCGGCGGGTTCCCGCAACTGGTTGTACGTAAACTTCTGAAACTGATCGAAACCAAATTGCTCTTCGCTTTGCACCAGAAGGCGATAATACTGGTTTTGGAGAACTAGATAAGTGTGGAACATGCGATCGAGCGCTACGCTAGAATGATTCATGCTCCTGCGTAAAAAGTGTTGTATCCAATACAACTCGTCCGCCGCGCTACTATTCGCTGAAAGCTGCAATTGTGCCGGCACTGGTTCCGGCACTTCCTTTTGTAGGCTTTCGTCGTCCATCAGCTCAGTGAGATCATGGGGAAGTTTGACTTCTGCGCTGAGCGTACCGGTCGCTGCCGCCACCAGCCACTTTCTCAAGCGGCTGGCTGCGACTAGTTGACGATGCAATTCAGCAGGCGAGAGGTTCGGGTCGATGGATCTCGCTAATTCACGAACTGCTACAGCGTCGGACGCGCTGAGGCTGTTCCACTTCAGACTGAAGTCCTTGGTTTCCTGTTTGGGCGTACGAAGTGCCCGCAGCCAACAATTCTCCGCATGCGTGCTCCCATTAAGGTGCATATGCGTCTCATGCAGTCCCTCACGGCCTAAGTAATCTTCTACAAAAGGGTCGTATGGGCTGACGACAGGCAGATTCTTGCTAGCCCAGCTTTGCGGAGGCTCCCAGGGCCATTGGGTCCGCATCTCGATTGCAGGCAGCACTGAGGCTTTTGCAGCCGCCAGCAAAGGCAAGCCTGATATGCGACTGACAACACTTTGCTGCCAAGCACCAAACTTCTGTTGCTTAACATACAAGGCACCGTGCCGGTGCTCCAAAAACTCATTGCTCATTGCCTGCAATGCATTTATCAATAGGCAAGCTCTGTCTCTGTTAGCAGCCTGTTGTGCCAGCAATTGCCAGCTATGTTCAAAAACATGATCAGGTAAGCGAGCCGACCAAGGTAAATGCCCCAGATACGCCGCCTCACGTAGTTCTCGCAAGCTAAGTGGCTGATGAAACGGCGTCTGCCGCAACAAGGCAAGTACCTTGTTACTGGAAAGAAGCGTAGTGCCTATCTGAGCAAGAACTGAGATAGGTTGTTCACGCATGTCGTTATTCAAGGTCCTACTGACTCCTCATCAGAGCTGTCTTGAGGACGGTCCTGGATCGGCATATTTTTCCATTTAGTACCGGAAATGTATGTTTTGTTGATTTTTTTCCAAGTGTTCGTAGAGCACATCAAATCTTTAGCTTGAAGCGCTAAATTTTCAGGCCGTGAATCGCTTGATTCTTCATGCGCATCCAATGAAGCAGGGAGACAGGACAGAAGAGAATCGACCAATTCCTTCGCTTTAGGAGTTGCCTGCAATAGCCCTAAGAGCAAGGGACAGGTTGCAATGAGGTAGGTCAGAGGGAGCTCTTTGCGAGAGTCACTGATATCCTTGAACTTATCAATAAAAGCTTTGGCTGATGTCTGCGGATTAGTACGATCCAACGCAGAACTACTGTCAGTAGAATTTGTACCGCTACTTAAATGGTGATCCTGCTCCTCGATATAGACAGCATTGATGACGCACAAAGCAAAAAGCTCCATGAGGCTGGCCGTTCCCGTCGACATAGAGGAGACCTTCGATCGGTTAGCCTCACACACTTTTTCAAGACTGAAATACAGGCGGGTCCAGATCTTTCCGATCAGTACAGCCGATGGGTTCAACTGTTTGCGGGTTTCTACAGTTACGGTAAGCCAATGTTTGATCGCTGTTTCGAGTGTGGTGAGCTTTCCTGCGTCCCCAGACGCATCTTGTTCGAGCTCCTCTTCATCAGCCGTGTCGGCTTCCCATTGTGGTTGGGATACGCTCAACGGAGGAAACGGCTTCGGTAACACACTAAGTACAGGGTATTGGCCACCTTTCGGTTGAAGTGAGAGCAACCGGGCTATAAGGCCAAGGATATTGTAGATCGATGCATAGGTCCGAGATGATGTTCCCGATACATCCACAAGGCTGAGCGCGAAAGCTGGTAGTTCGTTGAATTCTCTGATGACGCTAAGAGCTGACCTATAGCCAGATTCGCTCTCAATAGGGGCGTGGTCAGGCTTGCCTTTGTTAAGGCCAATGATGCCGGAGTAGACCAGTGGGTTTTTCGGGTTAGCTCCATGAGGTGCAGAGAGAATTGCTACAGCGTGGCGGGCCCAATTTAAGGCGTCCTCTTTGCGCCCGATGCCCATATATTGTTCGAACTGTATGCGTAGGGTCTGACGAGCTTCTGCAGTCTGGAGTTCTTTACCCTTGCGCCTTAACACCCGTCCGAACAGCGCCACGCTGCCAGGTGCAGCCAGCATGTAGTCGATTAGCGCCGCCGGTTTCTCCGCGCATAAACGTGTTACATCCGCGGAAAGTGCGGCGAAGCTGTTCTTGAGATCAGCGTCACTTGGCTGGGGGCGGAGGTACACAGCCGTGTCGAAATCGCCGTCACGTATTGCCAAGTCAAACACGGCCTTGGTAAGTGCAGGTAGTTCGTGGGCTGCGATGGCGTCAACATCCACACCAAACTTATACAAGCTGCCCAGAGCTAGCGCTCGTAAGCTCTCGCTCAGTGCTTCGGAAAGGTTTTGACTCCATGTGTCAGGGCCTTCTGGGTCATAGTAGGGCGCGCATCGAGACAGCACTTGAAGCACCGAGCGCAATGGCTGTTTTAGTAGGAACTCTCGATAGAGATCAAGATCACGCGGATTTTTGATTCGCAGGCCGCGCCGGATCAAAGTGCCGACTAATTCATTTGGAGTTAACTGCTTATCCCATTGAGAATGGGCCAGTCGGAACCGGTTTTCATCATATTGAAGAAGATTCCAAAGCGGTCGCAATTGCAAACGACGGTGCATGGGGAAAAGCTTGAGAAGATATTGGTCTTCTAGATGATCGACCATCTTATGACGCTGGTCTGCGCGCTCCTTCGCCTGACCATGCTTGGCATCTCCTAGGCTCTCATAAAAGTGATCCCTGACCATTAATGAATACAGTTCAATGTCGCCGGTTACAAGGACCACTAGGCGTGGAGTATCGAGGTACTTACGTATGCATTCGAGCACGCTACGCGCGTGGTGCGCATGGGTATCGGCATCATCAAAGGCGAGGAGGAGCGCATCAGTGCCTAGAACCTGGCAGGCCAAATCGAGAAGCGCGTGGAGGTTTTTGCGCAGCTCCGCACTGTGCCCTGCCCGCTCCAAGCCCCACTCAAAAAACAGTTCCGGGTCTAGATCCTGAAGTTGATCATGGTTCTGGGTAAAAAGGCTTAACCCTCCTGCTAGTTTCTTGAACTGCTCACGGAAGTGTTTGAGTAGGTTTTCCTGGTCCAAGCTAGAGCCGTTTTTAGCACCCTTAATGCGGTCTTTAAGGGCTTTTAAGATGCTCAGTAGGATGATTTCACTGTGTTCAATGCGGCTTGGATCGATATAGGCCAATCGGCTGACGCTGGGCTCGGTCTTTTCATTTCCCAGTGCGTCAAAGGCGCTTTGCAAGAACGTAGATTTTCCTGCACCGCGGGTACCATCAATGAAGTAAACCAATCCGCTGCCATACGGATATTCATTTTCTATTCGAGAGGCGTGTTGGAGCTGGCGGAGCTTCTTGGCACTATCTAAATCTGTCTTAATGCGCTTCGCAAGCGTGCTGTAGCTCTGATGCTGAACGAGCTGATTTACCTCAAGCTTTGTATTGCTATCGCTGTGATCGAGATCGATGACGATCGAAGTCGAGTTTTCGGCTGATGCGCTCATGTACGTCCTAGGAAATGTATATGGCTACGAAAAGGTCAAGTGACCACCATAAAAGTTACAGATAAGAGCATTTCCATACGGATCCTTCCTTGAGCAAAGCCGCTTGAGTAACGCTCGTGAACGGAGCGGGCAGGCGTGCCAACCATCCGAATGTCGTGCACAGAGTCAGATAATGGCCAATCGCCCCTGGCTGTTCAAGGCCTAAACGACTTTTTGCTAGCCTTCGTTGTTGGCCGAGGCCCGGATCATATCTTTCATCCAAAGCTCAGATCCGATTCGAAAATTTCTCAACCACACATCACTACTTTGACATCCCCCACGGAGCTTCGAACCATGTCATTGCAGTGCCCTCGCTGTCACTCCCTCAAAGTCGCTTCTTTCCATCACGCAATGAAAATCGGCGCGGCCATTGGCACCCTAGGCGGAGCTGCTCGAGGCGCCTGCGCCGCACTTGCTGGCAGCCAGGCAGGGGCGCTCGTCGGCGCTATTAACGGCCCGCTGGGAGTTACCCTCGGAGCCGTTTCTGGTGCCATCCTCGGCAGCCTTGTTGGCGGTGCCGGCGGCTGTGCATTAGGCGCTCAACTCGGCGACAAGCTTGACCGTCATGTACTCGCCCATAACCTCTGCCTGATCTGTGGGCATCGCTTCAACCTCACTGCTTAAACCATTTCCCACTTCTCTCTTTTAATACGTCCGGACGGAGCCACGCGATGCGTGGCCTTTATGCCGGCTCGCACCCTAAGGAATCATAATCATGGCTCATCAAATCGAACAAATGGCTTACGTTGGTGCAACTCCGTGGCATGGCCTCGGCAGTCAGCTGACTCAAAAACAACCTATCGAGATTTGGCAGCGTGAAGCCGGTATGGACTGGCAGATCCAGGAAAGCCCTGTCCACTTCAAAGCCGACGCCATCGGCCATATGGGCAGTATTCACTCATTCCCAGAGCAAAAGGTACTGTACCGTTCCGACACCAAGGCTCCGCTGTCCGTGGTATCCAAGCGCTACCAAATTGTCCAGCCGCGTGAGGTTATGGAGTTTTACCGTGACCTGACTGAAGTGTCCGGCTATGAGCTGGAAACGGCAGGTGTTCTGAAGGGAGGGCGTAAGTTCTGGGCATTAGCGCGAACTGGGCAGAACGCCACTTTGAAGGGCAACGATCAGGTTAATGGCTACTTGTTGCTGGCGACCTCGTGTGACGGCACTCTCGCGACAACAGCCACGCCGACCACCGTTCGCGTGGTTTGCAACAACACGTTGAGCATTGCCTTGAATGGTATCCCCCATGCAATCAAGGTCCCACATAACACGCGATTCAATCCGCAGACTGTGAAAAAGCAACTCGGTATCGCCGTCTCGCAATGGGACGAATTCATGTACCGGATGCGCGTGCTCTCCGATCGAAAAGTTCAGTGGCCTGAGGCGATGAGCTTTTTTAAGGAGGTGCTATGTGAGACCCACGCCCATGATCCCATTCCCGACGCACTACCCAACAAACGAGCGCTGGAGAAGGTTCAAAACTTGTACGAGGGCAAAGGTCGCGGATCAGACATGGAGTCTGCTCGCGGCACCGCATGGGGCCTGCTAAACGCAGTAACTGAGTATGTCGATCACGAGCGTCGAGCCAGGAGTTCAGAGTACCGGATGGACTCAGCTTGGTTCGGGCAAGGAGCACAAATCAAGCAACGAGCACTCGACTCGGCTCTACGACTAGTTGCATAAAGTTGTTTCGACCAACATGCCTGAGCGATCAACGCTCAGGCATTTTTCCGCCTGAAGGAAAATACGATGAATTTCATACGCTTTGTCGGTCTGCTTTTCATGTTTTTCGGCATTCTGGCCAGCTGCCTGTTGGCAGTAGCACTAGCAGTTCTCATGGCTCGCTCTTGGCCAATCCTGATTGCAGTGCTGCTGGCAGCCTTGCTATTCGAGTTGATCACGACAGAAGCCGGGGTCGAAGTATCTTTGAACCCGTGCTGAAGGTAGGCCAAAGGCGCATTGCTGAGTCGCTATTGAGATTCCAGCAGCTCGTCCAGGTATCGCATTAGCTGCACGCGCTCATCTGCATCCAGCTTACTAAACTTGATAAGCAGCTCAGCTTCGTCATCTTCGACCGCGTAAAAATACGCCGCAGGCACACTGAGCACCTCGCTCAGCCGCTCGACCAAATCCGGGGCAGGAACCCGCTTCCCCAACTCGTATCGGTTCATACGGGTGCTTGCAGACATCTCGTCTAGGCCGGCATCAAGTCCTAGTCGTTCTTGCGACAACCCCGCCCTAATACGCGCCTGCTTTATCCGCTTTGCCAGTACTGACATGCACACACCCAATTTCCAAAGGGGCATCGTGCATGCGCAGCTTTTTCCAAATACTACCGTTTTGGTAGTATTCGAATATCATACGAACTCAATCCAACCACCGACAAAACCGAGCGCTCAGATGAAAGTCAAAATCTCGCTGATCAATACAATGCTTTTTGCCGCTTTACAGGCAGGTGTGTCCCTGACAGCTGCCGCCGACCCGAACGTACGTGTATGCGATACGACCCCCACCCCCATGCCCATCCTTGCGATCAAGCACATCGACTGCTCTATCCCCAACTCTCCGTCTTCAGTAAATAGGGCCTACGTCGATCAAAACGGCAACAAAACTTTGCAACGTGTTGATGGAAGGCGAATCGTCAACTGCGACAGCGCAGGGACCTGCGCGCACCGTGGTGAATTCATGGGCAATGCTCCTGAAGGGATCTACGGGATCACAACCGGATGGTATCTGGGCACAGATACGGCGGGAGCGGTCGTGGCTTACAAGGAAGGTACCGGTCCTGGCTACGGTGGAAATCGTTACGAACCACAAGCAACGAAAAAACCATCGTCAAGCCCGGTAGACGTAAGCAAACTTGACGTTGTATGCATGGCAACAGCGGTTTTTAACTGTTCGATCAATGGGCAAGATATAGAAGATCAGGATTTACCTAAATATCTTCCGTTGGTGGATAAAAAGGATGTAAAGAAACAAGGTGGAAACTGCGACTCAGTACCACTTTGCTATGACAAGAACATGATGCTCTTGGGCCTGAACAAAGATTTATTTTAAATCCCGTAAATATCACTAGCAACTGGAAACAATATGGACATCAGTGTTTATTCAGCCAGCGAAATGTCTAATGAGGACATTTCCTCAATGGTCTCAGAAAAGAAGTCTTTCACCATAAAAGAAATTGACTCAGAGTTCTTTAGCGACACAGTAGAAACTATAGAGAAGCTAATTGAGTCCCAAGGATTCACATGCCGAGTGTATACCGCTGGACGCATAACTGCCCTAGGAATCAGCGCATTCACCATAGTGGGTGGAGTTGCAGCTGGCTTAACGATTGCAGCTCACAATCTCGCAACCTATAATCCTGATTATGAAATAGCAAAAATATACCCAAAAACGCTGATTATAAATTATAAGAAATAGCACTTAGCATACGCATGAGCCTTCCACCCTCATTTAGAGGGTGGAAGGCTCATGCGCGCAAAATATAAAACGCTCAAAATCACTAAACGACAGGCACGGCATTACAAGCTGACAAAGCAGCTTCCCTCAACGCTACCTATCAACCAACTCAATTATTTCAATCTGATACCGATAACGGGAGGCAACATACCCCATCAGGATAGATCCAATAGACATGCCAAACAAGAACGCACCTACACCTAACAATATAGTATTGCCTATGTTACCAGCCTGAAGACCCGCACTCATAGTTCGGGAAACCCATTCGAAACCACCGAACTCAGCAGTAAATGAATACACAGTAGCCAATAGACCTATTGCGGCAGTCTTCTCGCCAAAAAAACGCGCTGTCCGCTCACTTATACGCCGAACTTTTCGACTCAACCAAAAATGCGCATCTTTGAGAGCGGCAGCCTCATAACTAGCTAAGCGATCAGCCATCGCCTGCTCATGACGAATATCATCACACAATCCTTCGAATGCTAATTTTTTCCACCGCAAAGAAAGTAACAGAGAGGCTACCATTGGCGCAATTAAGGTGATAATAGCCAACAGCATTGAGATAGAGCTCATCAGCAATACAAATACCTGCGCATATAAAGAAGGCGGTCTAACATCATAAAAAAAGACAAACCCTCCGCTAATAACAAGAAAAACGAAAGAACAGACAAGACACCAGTTTGCTACCCATTGCGCCTTTCTCTCTAAATCCGTTCGCTGTATTTTTCGCGGTTCACAGCGGCTTAGCTCTTCCAATACTTGGATCGTTCTCTCAACTGACTGAGACATCTTTTCCTCCATGACATATTAACGCCGTAAACCATGTTCTGTAAGCGCCATTCTGAATAACGCCAGATCCACTAGCTCGCTTCCTCTAGCTGGAAAACGAGCCACTTAAGAAGCGGATATATTTAAATATCTAGGGGGGGCAAGGCCTCTACAATTTTCATGGTTTCCACACTCACAGTAACCACACGCAAAAACAGTTCCAATGGGTATCTAGGATTGTTCATGGTCTCGACTGCCCAGTCATTGGCGTCGTTAGTAATACCGCTATCCTTGTGGGTATTGACGCACTGCCGCTCGACAACCCAATCAAGCGCAGGCTTGCCGTTAACGATGTAGTCGTAGGCTTGCAGCGGGATGCCGGTTACGGTGATTTTGGCATTGTAATGTAAAGTAGTGAGGTCTTTGTCCTTACCTTTTCTACCGTACTTCATTTTAGTCACGCGGTAGTCGCTATCGCTGCTGGCGCTGTTTTGCACGTTGGCTGGGTACATGGCCACGGTCTCATAGTCAACGTGCAGATCGGCCAGTGCCCGTCCGGCCTTGGAGAAGGCCCAGAAGTCCGCAGCAGCCTTTACCGCAGGTATGCGCGGCAACTCTTTGCCAAGATTGTCAGCATACTTGTCGCGATACTCCGACGAATGCAGTAGGCCATAGACGTAATAGAACAGGTCTTCCTTACTGATGTCTTCACCTGGATAGGCAATACTAAAGTGTGCCAAGCCCTCGTCGGTGATCGCATCGCGACGTGAACTGATTCGTGGTTTTGCCGGCACGTCAAACAGACCCGGCGCAGCCTTGTTGGCCTTTGTTTGGTCTTCAGGGCTGTCATAAAGGTAGAGCGGGAAGCATTGACCTGTTTGGACTACATGCAAGTCTGGCAAATGGTTGCTAATTATTGCTGAAAAATCCTTTTGAGCGCCAACAGAGTTAATGCAGATAACCTTATTTTCCGCCATTGCATCAGGAAAAATACGCGGCATTTGGTAAACGCAATTATTAAAATGCTGATTGAAGTAAATCCAGGTTTTTGTAAATGGCCGATAAAGAGACTGCACAATTCCGCTAGCAATGAATTTTCTCTTCGTATGCCTACTAAGATCTTGCTTAACTTCCCGCGTCCAGCTCATTTTTGTCGAATCAAAATCGATAAATGTATCTATATCAGGCCACTCAGATTTGTTCAGATCAGAGCACAACACCGAATACCGCTCGACTTCGCCGTTGTAGAATTCAATCATGCTTCCTACGGTGCGCTCCAGTTTCCCCCGCGAACTATTGTAAACCCAAGCGTCTCGGTTAGTTTTTATTCCGCTGGAGTAGTTTTCGAAAATCACCTTAGACGATTCATCTTTCTTATTACCCATGACTATGAACTGAGCAAAACCATCATCACGAAGATTAACCCAATCACCATGCTCGTCGGGAGTAATTAGTTTCCAGGCATTAGCATCAGTGATGCCTGCAATGCTTTTGAAGTTTGAAATCCTCTCCAGCTTTTCCGATTGGCTCAAGTAGTCGCCAATGTCATGCCAGTGAATTTGCCCATGTTTTTGTGCGACAGGATTCTTAACCAGTAGCGAGATGGCGATTGGCGAACGACTGCCACTTCCAAATATCTTGCCGCCTTCTTTGCGGGATAGCTCACCCGACGTGCGCTGATTCCCTCGCAAATGAAATACATATACACTACTAAACTCTTCCGCTAAACATTGGCGCAAGCCGCTGAAAGCACCTGTTTCTAAAAAATTCCCGTTGGTCACAAAGCCAATAACGCCACTATCGCCGATACGGTCTGACGCCCAGCGAATGGCGCGAATATAACTGTCGTATAAAGCTTTTTTGAGCGTAGATGTGGAGCGCTCTGCATATGTGTCACGAATACGGCTATCTAGGAGAGGATAAGCCACGTTGGCGTTATTGTCGTTAGCACTGTTTTGACCCGCAGAATACGGCGGATTGCCAATGATGACTCGAATATCCAGCGCTTTCTGACGGGTGCGGCGTGCGCTGTTGTCCACCAACAGCTCACTGACTAAGTCGTCTTTCTCATACAGCTGGAAGGTATCGGTTAAGCAAATACCTTCAAACGGCTGGTAATCACCACCGACAATGCTGTGGTAAACAGCCTCAATATTGATTGCAGCAATGTAATAGGCCAGCAGCACGATTTCGTTAGCGTGTATTTGGCCTTGGTATTTGTTCTGTAGCTGCTCTTTGCTGATCAAACCACTTTGCAGCAGCCGGGTAACAAAAGTGCCGGTACCGGTGAAAGGATCGATGATGTGCACACCGTCACTGCCGAGGGTTTGGCTGAACTCACTTTTGAGGATGTCGTTTACGCTGTGAATGATGAAGTCAACCACTTCCACCGGGGTATAAACGATACCCAACCGCTCGGTCATACGCGGGAAGGCGTTACGGAAAAACTTGTCGTAGAGCTCAACAATAATTTTCTGTTTACCTTCGGCGTTATTGATGCCATCGGCCCGCATTTTCACACTGTCGTAGAAGCGCTGGAGGGTGTCAGCTTCTTTATCAAGGCGGTGCTCTTGCAGCACGTTTAGGACGTTTTGCATGGCGCAGGACATAGGGTTGTTGCTGGCAAAACTGTAATCTTCGAACAGCGCGTCAAACACCGGCTTCGTGATCAGGTGCTGGGCGAGCATCTCAATTACTTCGGTGTCCCCAATGCTGTCGTTCAAGTCGTCGCGCAGTTCACCGGCAAAACTAAAGAACGCTTCGCGCTCTCGGACGTTGGCTTCGTCTTCGATGATGCTAGTGATGCGCACAATGTGGGTGCGTGCAATCTTGGCAATGTCATTGGCCCAATCCTCCCAGTGGCTGCGATTGCCGCACTTCTGCACCACCTTGGCGTAGATGGCGCGCTCGATTTCACCAATCTCAAACTCCAACCCGAATTGTTCAGGCTTCGGTCCATGGTCATATTTTCCACGCGACTCGCCAATACCGTAGGTATTCTTGCCGCTGTCTTGACCGGAGTTACCTCGGTCTATTTTTTTGTTGAGTTTCTCTGTAACCGCAATGACTTCCATTTTGGATGGATCACCGCCAATCAGGTCGACTTTGTTGATCATGGCGTCAAAGCGGTCGTCGTGTGAGCGCAAGGCTTGCAGCACTTGCCAGACGACCTTGTAAGTCTTGTTGTCGTTGAGCGCTTCCTCAGGTGCCACACCGAAGGGAATGACTACCGGCAGAATCACATAGCCACGCTTCTTGCCTTCTGCTTTACGCATAACACGGCCAACCGATTGCACAACGTCCACTTGTGAATTGCGCGGCGTGAGGAACAGTACTGCGTCTAGCGCTGGCACGTCTACGCCTTCAGAGAGGCAGCGCACATTGCTGAGAATGCGACAGGTGTTATCGGGCACCTCAGCCTTCAGCCAATTGAGCTCGTCTTCCTTCTGCCCCGCAGTCATACCTCCGTCCACATGGGAGGCTTCGCAGATAAGAGTTGCGGCGACGTCATCGTTGTCCGGGTTGCTGGCTTTGTACTCTTCAACCACCTGCTTAAACATGTTGGCGATATTTTTGGAGCTGACCTTGTGCGTCTTGGCGAATTTTTGGTACTCGATCACCTGGCAGAAGGCCACGGCACGGCGCATTGGGTCGCCATCATCGACAAGATCTTCGCGGGTGTCTTGTTTGCTCAGAGCCTTCCAGCAGCCAACTATTTTGGCTGCGTCTTCCAGCTTGATTTGGTTGTCATCATCGGCCAGCAGTTTTTGCAGGCGGCTGCTGATGTGCTTTTCATCCATGGCCAGCACCAGCACCTTGTAATCTACCAACAGCTCCGCCTTAACCGCCTCGCTGAAGGTGATGACGAACAACTCTTTTCCGTACAGGCTTACGTCGTCCATGGAGCACAGAGCTACGTTATCTTTTTCAGCGCTGGCCTTCGCCAACTCGCCATAGATACGAGGCGTGGCGGTCATGTAAAGGCGCTTGGCACTGCGTATGAAGTCAGCGTTGTGGACTTTAACGAATGCGCTCTCGTCATCATCGAAGGTGGCGCCGGTGGTCCGGTGGGCTTCGTCGCAGACGATCAGATCGAAATCTGCCAGACCATACTGGTGCTGTGCGTCGCTAATGACGGCAATGGAGTGATAGGTGCTGAACACAACGCTCATGTGCTGATCGTCGTGACGCTTGAGCATCTCTGCCGCTAGACGCGCTGGATTTGTAGTGGCCGGGTAGCGTAGCTCGTGAGCAAAAGTTTGTACGACGTCATCGTCTTTTTTGCGCTTCTTACCTACGTCGCTGTCAGAGCACACAGCAAAACTGTGGAGAGGTACTTCACTTTCCTGCGTCCACTCAGTCAAGGTTTGCGACAGAAGGGACAGGCTAGGTACCAGAAACAGTACGCGCTTGCCCGCGCCAGCTAATTGCTCGGCGATTTTGAGACTGGTAAAGGTTTTACCGGTGCCGCACGCCATGATCAGCTTGCCCCGGTCTGCGTCTTGTAAGCCGATGGCAACAGATGACAGAGCACGCTTTTGATGATCGCGAAGGGACTTCTTGGCCTTGAGAACCGCTACCTGATTTGGTTTGTATTTCGCCCAATCGATTTGACTGTCTTCCAAGGCTTGCAGGTCAATTTTGTTAATTGTCTGATGACGATTTAACAAAGCATTGTCTGCATGCTCAGACCAATTGTTCGTGGTAGTCACGATGATGCTGTGAGTGAATGGTTTCTGGCCGGATGCGGTGAAAAAACTGTCTAGATCGCCTTTCTGCACGCGGTAGTTCGTTGCGTACAGCTTGCATTGGATGGCGTGAAACTCTTTGGTCCCCTGAGTTCTGGCAACCAGGTCAATACCTGTGTCACGGCCGTCCCCACCGTGCTCCTTTGCCCAATCCGAATAAGTCCAAACCTGCTCGTACAAATCACGATATTTGGCTTCGTTGCGCAGGTAAGTGCAGATCAACTCTTCGAAATAGGTGCCTTTCTCGCGCTCTGTTACAGAAGCATTGCGATAACTATCGAGCAGGCTGGCAAGGGCGGACATGGAAATTCCTTTTGACTGCGGCGGCGTCTTGTTCACGCCAAATTCCGGGAGTTTACCAAGCAAGGTGTGGGCAGGTAACTAAATGCTGTGGGGCGGGAGAAAAGCAGTCGATTGGCTGTTGTTAACAGCCATTCAGACAGCTCTACGTAGGCGTCGAGAACCCAAAGCGTCACCCCCTACTGCAACCGAACCCATGCTGACTGCCTCCGTAGACCTTGGTAGCCGATTTGCAGATATAGCTAGCCCTTCTGAAAAGCGAACCAAGCTCATCGTCACCAAATCCTCTCGCAGATTTTCCTCTGGCTACTCGGTAGGTCGCGTTATCTGGAATTTCTACCAGTCCTACAACTAGATCGGCGGGGATCCCCAGCGCGCTCGCCCACGCCTCGTTTAAGCGACTGAACATGTTGGTTCGGTCTGAGGCGATTTTGCCTACGGTGTAAAAGGCGTCTCGGTTTAGCAAAATCAGCAGATGGTAGTGCGGTCTTCCACGCCACCCTTGCTCTCGTGCCCACACATACCGAACTTTGCAGCTATGAGCGTGCTGGTACCGCCGTGAAGCCATTTCGCGGTGATGCTTCACCTTTGATTTGAATGAGGCAAAAAACCTACTAATGACCTCGTTGGAATCTATGTAATCGTCCAGTTCAATGTCACAGGGAAGCCGTAGGTCCACCCTGAATGCGAGCACCCTTGAGTATTGGTCAAAGGTCAAATCCATGGTTCGCTTTAAATCAGCCAGGTACTCGCGGATGAATGGGCCTTTCTCCACCATCACTGGCAGCCCTTCGAAGGTGTCGTCGTAATGGAGGTGAAGGTTTCGGTTATCGGGATGACGAAGCATGATTACTACTCTTGGAGTGGAGGTCATAACCTCTGCACACTGAGTAGTTTTTAACCCTGCCTCCTTCCTGCCCCAGATGCATTCGCCTACGAGGGATGCACCTAGCGGACGGGTATCTGTACGGGTCTATAAAGCATATTACCCGCACCGAGAAAGTCACCTCCTAGAGCTGTGAAGGCATATCGCTGAAATCTCAACGAGGCTTTGAGTTTTTGATAATTCTTCACTCTGGAAAAAAAGCACCTCCTGTGCACGCCCCTCCTCCAATCTGTCGCGGCTCGAGCTAGCAGCCGGATCATCCCAGCTACGACATGGCCACAAGTCGCTGCAGGCGAGCACTACCACCACACAGCCCCCGGCATAAGCGCCATGGTCGGAGTTGATCCGACCATGGCGCTTATGCCGGTTAGTCCACACCCCTCACGCAACAAATTATTCGGCCGTGTCGCGCTCTTCGATCCGGGCCAAAATCCACTCGTGTACCTCCTCCTCCACCCAACCAACGCTGCGCTCTCCCAGTGAAACCGGCTTGGGGAAGGCTCCTTCGGCGATGTACTTATAGATGGTAGAGCGACCCAGACCAGTCGAGTCGATGACGTCTTTCAGGCGAATGATCCTCATGAACGGGACTCCTCTGTTCGTTCAGAGGATTGGCAGGACGGGTAAAAAACTACGATCCTCCCTCTACTACCGCTTCGCTAGAGCCACTTACCCCTACACCTCACGACTCACCGCTAGGCAGGAGTCAGCAAGCTATACAGATACTGCTTTTCTCTGGAGAGCGTCTCCGAGTCAGCAACGCACTGTACTTTCCCCTCTTCATCATCCTGAAACCCCACAATATGTAACGCCTTCGAACATGTGCCCCCCGTCTTGGAGAGCGCTAGCATTGCCCGTGAAGGATAGAGCCCAGCCGTCTTCTGCATGGGGAGAAGTACGTAATCCAGAGTTTTGAAATCAACACCGGGGATCAGTGTTAATTTCCCATCAAACCAACCGGCACTGGCGCGGCTCGCCATGTATTCGACACGCTCAATTAAGTAGGTGACAAGCGGTTGACACGTTTCTTTATCGGAAGCGTCAAGCAAATCGAGTTTGATCAACTGATCAAGCTCTGCCTCACCGTCACCAAGCAAACCCCAATGATGAGAAAGCAGGTATCCCGCATACCAATCAAGACGCCCTCTCAGAAAACAGGCCAACTCTTGTTCGTGTCTATTCTTAAAAAACCTACGAACACCGATGGAACACTGCTCTCTCTCCCCCTGCGGTGACCAGAGCATGCCATCCACTACATCACGCTCGTTGGCGCTTGTCAGGTTTTGAGTAACCGACACCAACAACATCGGTAAGCTCTGCCCGCAGCTCAACTCTGGATGGTGCAGGTTGAGGTAGTAAACGCTTTTGGTCTTTTTGAAGATGACTGATCCTGTTGCACCCGGTGTGTATGCCCGGATCAAACCACTATCGAGCAAGGTCCGAATCCGGTTCTTCAGACGCTCCTGACTTAGCCCAGTTAACCGCGAGAGCTCTGCACGACCTAAATCCCGCACAACACCAAATCGATCAGCGCGGCATAACAGCACTGCAAGCAGCAAACGATTTACGACACTCAGTCGGCCCTGCTTCCTGCTTGCTCGGACATGAGCAAGGGGGACGCCTTCGAGCGGCCCCTTTTGCTGCATGGCAACATCTGACAACTGAAGCGCCTTGCTCTCATGCTTTAAAAGGTGATGGATTACTCTTGCATGGACCACCTTAGACACGTCATTCAGACCAACCTGCTCAACGTCGCCTGGCGCCAACTCATATTGCCTTTTGGGGCGCCCTTGCCCGCTCACCAAGTCCCGACGAATCAGGACCTTAGCAGCGGTCAACGAATTCAGTGCTGCGCCCATCTGGCTATCTGAAATCCCAAATCGCCCTGCTAGCTCTTTAACACCCGAGCAAATGGGCCCTGCAACCAAACCGCACTCAACCAAGCGTACCAATACATATTTCGCTTCAGGGCTGATCCCTTTCGCCTTACTGAGCAGCACTGAAAGCAGCATCTCGCTCACATTAATTTCCTAATTCTGTTAAGCCACATCTTTATTTTGGCACAGAAAATACACCCTGTATTAGTAAACACCGATTACTAAGTAATTATTGAGTATTACACTTAGTATCTCAGCCAAGGTACAGTGAGATAAATCTAGGTAAAAATACTATGGAGAGCACGATGGCAGGCAGTGACTGGCTCAATATGAAGGAGATAGATCAGTTGAAATGGGCTACGAAGCACCTTCGTACCAAGGGAGAGACGCACGAAGGCGCGCCCATCTCAGCCACCAATTTCGATGCCTGGCTAAGTCAAGAAAGGACAAAAGACTCTGCGCTCTTACTGACAATGAAGCTGGCCTGGACCCAGGCTCAGCGAAGAAAAGCGGACAAGAACGCAAAGAAAAAAGCCTGCAGTTTCGTGCTCTCAGAACAGGCGAAGCAAAAACTGAACAAGCTGGCGAAGCAGAACAAAAGCAGCATTACCAATTTTCTTGAGAGCCTACTCTCTGATGAGTACGAGCAGGCAACCCAACAGAAAAAGGTTGCCAAAAATGCCGCCAAGAGGGCCACAGACAAGGAGCAGCAACTAAAAAAGAAGCTAGGCTCCCTGTATTCAGCACTCCAGGAATGCATCAAAGAACTCACTCAACGCACCGTCATGATGGGGGCAGCAAACCTATCAATCGACAGCCTCTCGGAGGAGCAAAAAAGCGTAAGCGCCGAGCTTTACACGGAAACATTAAAAAAGCTGACGGATAAAAGCCTGATGAGCCTCCTCGATGAACAACTCTCTCGCAGCATGGAAAGAGCTCCGACCTAGCCGAGACCCATTCAGTGGTAGCTACGCCAATGCGCACCAGCACAACAAGTGCAGCGCTTTCAGTCATTGCGACGAGACACCATGGGAAAATCTAACGGGCAACGCAGTCTAGATTCACTCGACAGTGAACACTTATCGCATGTTCATTGGGCTGAAATCATTAGAGATTAGCTCAACGAGCTGGGCACAGACGCCAGCGTTGATCGCTAATACGAGAAAGCGCCCCATCGAGAGTCACCTGGCGGCGAGGCTAACTTTCCAAAATCCGAATGGGGGAACAGATGGGGGAACAAAAACGGTCAGGCACAAAAAAGCCCCGTTAAACGGGGCCTTCAGGTATAAATTTGGCGGTGAAGGAGAGATTCGAACTCTCGATACAATTTCTTGTATACACACTTTCCAGGCGTGCTCCTTAAGCCACTCGGACACTTCACCGTATCTCGTCAAACTGATTCAGTCTGTCGAGGCGCGCTAATGTAGTCGAAAGCTTTTCCGATGGCAAAGGTTTTTTTCAGAATTTTCATGCGCTTAGGCGGTTATGCCGTTCCAGCCCTCTGTGGCGCCATGCACACCAAGGCGATTCTGCCATTCTCGGGCACTCGCGGCGCTTGTCTATAGTAGCTGCTGCGCCTTGCCGAAGGCCGCCTGCGGGCGGGCATGGGGGAAAAGTCTGACTGGGTAGTCAGTCATGGCGCTTTACCGGGGCGGGCGCGGTGGGTAACGTCTGCCGTCTGTCCTTCTATTACAAGCATTACAAGGAATCGCGTCATGAGTGAGTTGATTGCCTACCACCTCGAAGACGGTATCGCGACCCTGACCCTGAGCAACGGCAAGGTGAATGCCATTTCGCCGGCAGTGGTCAGTGCGTTTAATGAAGCGCTGGATCAGGCCGAGAAAGATCGGGCGGTGGTGATCATCACGGGCACGCCGGGGATTTTGTCCGGTGGCTATGATTTGAAGGTGATGACCGCCGGCCCTAAAGAAGCGGTGAGCCTGGTGACGTCGGGCTCCACCCTCGCCCGCCGCCTGTTGTCGCACCCGTTCCCGGTGATCGTTGCTTGCCCTGGGCACGCGGTGGCCAAGGGCGCGTTCCTGTTGCTGTCGGCGGATTACCGGATCGGCGTGGACGGGCCTTTCAGCATTGGCCTGAATGAAGTGATGATCGGCATGACCATGCACCACGCTGGGATCGAGCTGGCGCGGGATCGTCTGCGTAAGTCGGCCTTCCACCGCTCGGTGATCAATGCCGAGATGTTTAACCCGCAGGACGCGTTGAGCGCCGGGTTTCTGGATAAGGTGGTCGCGCCGGAAGAATTGCAGGCCGCGGCGCTGGAAGCAGCTCGCCAACTGAAGAAGATCAATATGAACGCCCACAAGCACACCAAGCTGAAGGTGCGTAAGGCGCTGCTGGAAGCGCTGGATGACGCGATCATTCAGGATCAGGGGCACTTGGGTTAATCAAACCTACGCCTGCTGAATCGAAGCCCGACCTTGAGTCGGGCTTTTTCTTACAAAGAATTCCGGATTGCCTACAACCGCTCTAGGCGGTGTCTGTCACGGCACGTTGAAACATGCGCTTAAACATCGCCTATCTTCCGACTCTATAGGGGCAATTGCCGAATACAGTGCACATCCGTACACTGCGCCACCTTTTGTCCCGATGGGCTGTGTCGATGCTTTTTTTGTTACGCATGTTGTTGATGGGCCTGCATTTTATGATTGCGGGCGTACTGGGCGTGGTGCTCGGAATCTGTCGGCCGTTCAATCCGGACAACAGCCGTTACTGCGCACGCCTGTATGCCGTGCCGGCGATGTGGCTGTTGCGCCTGCGGGTGAAGGCTGAGGTCGACTCGCTGCGCAACAAGCCCAGCAGTTGCGTGATCATCGCCAACCATCAGTCCAACTATGACCTGTTTGTGTTTGGCACCGTGGTGCCCTACCGCACGGTGTGTATCGGCAAGAAGAGCCTGAAGTGGGTGCCGTTGTTTGGGCAACTGTTCTGGCTGGCGGGCAATGTGTTGATTGACCGGGGCAACGCCCACAAGGCGCGGCGCTCGATGCTGACCACCACACACACCTTGCAGCATGCAGACACCTCGATCTGGGTGTTCCCGGAGGGCACGCGCAACTTCGGCGAAACCCTGCTGCCGTTCAAGAAAGGCGCGTTCCAGATGGCGATCGCCGCAGGCGTGCCGATTGTGCAGGTGTGTGTCAGCACTTACGTGAAACAGATGAAGCTCAACCGCTGGAACAGTGGCGATATTCTGATTCGTTCGCTGCCGCCGATCCCTACGGCGGGGCTGACGATGGATGACATGCCGCTGTTAATGCAGACCTGCCGTGAGCAAATGCGCGATTGCATCGAGGCGATGGATCGCGAGCTGCAAACTGCGCCTGCAATCACTGGTGAACCCCGCCGAATTTGCTGACTCTGATTGGGCAGGGCAGCTAAGCTGCCTGACAGTTGTCATCTGCCATTCAAGAAGAAGCGATCAGCACTATGGGTAGAGTTGTTGCGGCCGCCGTCTATAGCGCCGGAAAGAAAGTCACCGATATCACCCTCGACGAAGGCGCCGCCTGGGCCGCCAAGCCCGACCACTTTGTGTGGATCGGCCTGGAAGAGCCCAGCGCCCTGGAACTGGCCAACCTGCAACGCCAGTTCAACCTGCACGAACTGGCCATCGAAGACGCCCTGGAAAAACATAGCCGCCCCAAGCTTGAAACCTTCGGCGACGCGCTGTTTATCGTGACCTATTCGCCGGTACGCGATAACGGCAAGCTGGAGTTTATCGAAACCCATATCTTTGCCGGCAGCGGCTACATCATTACCGCCCGCAACGGCCACTCGGCGTCCTACGGCTACGTGCGCCAGCGTTGTGAGGCGCGGCCACTGTTACTGGAGCATGGGGAAGATTTCGTACTCTATGCGCTGCTGGACTTTGTTACCGAGAACTACCAGCCGGTGAGCGAGGCGATTCATGCCGAGATCGATGAGCTGGAACGCAACGTGTTGTGCAACTCCCTGAGTGAAGCGGATATCCAGAAGCTCCACGGCCTGCGCCGCGATGTGCTGCGGCTGAAGCGCTACGTGGCGCCGATGGTGGAGATCAGTCAGGAGTTGCAGAAACTGAGCTTCCCGTTTATCGACAAGAACATGCGCCCGTACTTTCGCGATGTGCAGATTCACGTCACGCGGCAGATGGAAGACCTGACCACCCTGCGGGATATCGCCAGCCAGACCATCGAGATTGGGGTGTTGCTGGAAGCGTCGCGCCAGAGCGTGGTGCAACGCAAGTTTGCCGCGTGGGCAGCGATTCTGGCATTCCCGACGGCGGTGGCCGGGATCTACGGGATGAACTTCCAGAACATGCCGGAGCTGCAATGGCACTACGGCTATTTTGCGGTGCTGGGGTTTATTGCGGTGGGGTGTACGAGTTTGTGGGCCAGTTTCAAGCGTTCAGGCTGGCTGTAACAAACCCAGCTCAATTTGCTGAAGATCAAAAGTGTGGGAGCTGGCTTGCCTGCGATGCAGGCACCTCGGTTTGTCAGTGACACCAAGGTGATGCTATCGCAGGCAAGCCAGCTCCCACATTAATCTGCTTTGCCTTGAAGACCGTACTTCTTGCCCTGGACGGTTTCAGGCAGCGCCTGCTTCGGGTTTGTGCGCCACAAACCGCATCATCCATTCCGCCACGGTCACACCGTGGTGGTCTCGTTCCAAGCTGGCCACACCATTGGTGTAGACCTTTTCTCCCAGGGTTGTCTGAAGAATCTCCAGCAGCTCGCGGGAATAGTCGTGGATAAATTCCGGGTGGCCCTGGAAGCACAGCACCTGGTCTTCGATGTGGTACGCCGCAAACGGGCAGAATTCGCTGGAAGCGATCACTGTGGCGTTTTCCGGCAAGGTGGTGACCTGGTCCTGGTGGCTGATCAACAGCGTCAATTCTTCCACCACCGGGCTCATCCACGGTGCCTTGGCGTTCAGTTTGTAGTCATGGATGCCCATGCCCCAACCCTTGGTCGCCCGCTCGGTCTTGCCGCCCAACAGCAGCGCCAGCAACTGGTGGCCGAAGCAGATGCCGATCAGTTTGTCGCCGCGGGCATGGCGGTCCAGCAGGTAGGTCTTGAGGGTCTGGATCCAGGGATCGGTGCCGAAAGAGTCAGCTTTGCTGCCCGTCACGAGGTACGCGTCGAACACTTCTTCATCCGCCGGGTATTCGCCCTGCACCACGTTATAGATGACGAATTCGGCGGCAATCGGCTGTTTGGAAAACAGGCGCTTGAACATCTGCCCGTACCCTTGGTACTGATCGATCAGTCCAGGACGCAGGATATCGGTTTCCAGGATGCACACGCGTAACGACATAAAAAATACCTGACACGGCGATGGGAATAATGAACACCCCAGAGCCTGCCTTGAAATACCCTTCCAAGGCAAGCCCGCTCCCACATTTTGATCACCGGAACGCTTCACCCCTTGCGGCTTTCTCCAACAGCAGCGCCGGTGGCGTGAAGCGCTCACCGTATTGCTCGGCCAGGTAACGGGCACGGGCGATGAAGTCGTTCAGGCCGTACTGGTTGATGAATTGCAGCGCCCCGCCACTCCAGGCGGCAAAACCGATACCGAAGATCGAGCCGACGTTGGCATCGGCCGTCGACATCAGCACGCCCTCCTCCACACAGCGCACGGTTTCAATGGCCTGGATGAACAGCAAACGGTCGCGTACGTCCTGGGCGGAGATCCGTTGCTCAGGCTTTTCAAAGCGGTTTTTCAGCTCCGGCCACAGGTGTTTCTGCCCGCCCGCCGGGTAATCGTAGAAGCCGCCCCCAGCGGCCTTGCCCGGGCGTTGGTATTCGTTGAGCAACAGGTCGATCACGGCAAATGCCGGATGCTGGGGTAACGGCTTGCCCTCGGCCTGTAGGTCCTTGGCCGTCTGCTGGCGGATATGGCTCATCAGGCTGAGGGAAACTTCGTCAGAGACTGCCAGCGGTCCCACAGGCATGCCGGCCTTGCGTGCCTCGGTCTCGATCATCGGCGCGGCGACCCCTTCGCCGAGCATGGCGATGCCTTCGTTGGTGAAGGTGCCGAACACCCGTGAGGTGAAGAAGCCGCGGCTGTCGTTGACCACGATCGGGGTTTTCTTGATTTGCAGGACGAAATCGAAACCTCGGGCCAGGGTTTCGTCGCTGGTGTGGGTACCCTTGATGATTTCCACCAGGGGCATTTTGTCCACCGGGCTGAAGAAGTGCAGGCCGATAAACTTGCCCTGGTCGGGCACCGCCGTGGCCAAGCCGCTGATGGGCAAGGTGGAGGTGTTGGAGGCGATGACTGCGTCGGCCCCCACCACGCTCTGCGCAGCGGCCGAGACCTTGGCCTTGAGTTCCCGGTCTTCGAAGACGGCTTCGATGATCAGGTCGCAGCCGGCGAGGTCGGCATCGGATTCGGTAGGAATAATCCGCGCGAGGATGGTTTCCCGCTGCTCAGTGGTCAATTGCCCACGGCCGACCTTCTTGTCGAGCAACGCTGCCGAGTGGGCCTTGCCCTTCTCCGCCGCCGCCAGGTTGACGTCCTTCAGCACCACCTCAACGCCCGCCGAGGCGCTGACATAAGCAATGCCCGCCCCCATCATCCCGGCGCCAAGCACGCCGACCCTGCGTGTCACATACGGCGCAAAACCCTGGGGTCGCGAGCTACCGGCGTTGATTTCATTGAGCTGGAACCAAAAGGTGCCAATCATGTTTTTTGCCACTTGCCCCGTAACCAGCTCAGTGAAGTAGCGGGTCTCGATCAGGTGCGCGGTGTCGAAATCCACTTGGGCGCCTTCCACGGCAGCGCAGAGGATTTTCTCCGGGGCCGGGAAGCAGCCGTTGGTTTTGGCGCGCAGGATCGATGGCGCAATGGCGAGCATTTGCGCGACCTTAGGATTGGAAGGCGTGCCGCCAGGGATCTGATAACCCTTGATGTCCCAACGCTGTTTCGCCTCGGGATTGGCGAGAATCCATGCCCGCGACTTGGCCAGCAGCTCGTCACGATCTGCCGCCAGCTCGTCAATCAATCCAGCTTGCAGCGCCTGTTGCGGCGTAATCTTTTTGCCTTCCAGCAAGTAGGGCAAGGCCTTTTCCAGGCCCAGCATCCGCACCATGCGCACCACACCGCCGCCACCCGGCAGCAGGCCAAGGGTGACTTCCGGCAAGCCAACCTGTACCGACTTGTGGTCCAGCGCCACGCGGTGTTGGCACGCCAGGCAAATCTCCCAGCCACCGCCCAGCGCCGCGCCGTTGATGGCGGCCACCACCGGTTTGTCCAGGGTTTCCAGGGTGCGCAGTTGCGCCTTCAGCACTAGCACGCTGTCGTAGAAGTCCTTGGCGTGGGGCTGGTCGACCTTGATCAGTTCATTGAGGTCACCGCCGGCAAAGAAGGTCTTTTTCGCCGAGGTGATGATCACGCCCGCTATCGAATCCTTTTCGGCGTCCAGGCGGGCGACGGTGGCCGCCATGGCCTCGCGGTACACCCCGTTCATGGTGTTGGCGCTCTGGCCGGGCATGTCGATGGTCAGCACCACGATCTGGTCCTGGCCTTTTTCGTAACGAATGGCATCGGTCATGACTGATTCCTTAGGCTCAGAGGCGTTCGATGATGGTGGCGATACCCATGCCGCCGCCGACACACAGGGTGGCCAGGCCATACCGCTGCTGGCGCACCTCCAGTTCGTCGAGCAAGGTGCCGAGAATCGCGCAGCCGGTAGCGCCCAGCGGGTGGCCCATGGCGATGGAGCCGCCGTTGACGTTGACCCGGGCGGCGTCGATGCCCATGTCCTTGATGAACTTGAGCACCACCGACGCAAACGCTTCGTTGACCTCGAACAGGTCGATGTCTTCAACCCGCAGGCCAGCCTTGGCCAGGGCCTTGCGGGTGGCCGGTGCGGGGCCGGTGAGCATGATGGTGGGGTCAGTGCTGGTGACCGCCGTAGCGACGATGCGCGCCCGGGGTTGCAGGCCGAGTTCGCGGCCTTTGGCTTCAGAGCCGATCAGCATCAACGCCGCGCCGTCGACGATCCCGGAACTGTTGCCCGGTGTGTGCACGTGGTTAATACGCTCGACGTGGCTGTAGACCCGCAAGGCCGTGGCATCAAAGCCCATCTGGCCCATCATTTCGAAGCTGGGCTTGAGCTTGCCCAGGCCTTCGAGGGTGGAGTCGGCCCGGATGAACTCGTCCTGACCCAGCAGCACGATGCCATTCTGGTCCTGCACAGCGATCAGCGACTTGTTGAAGGAACCGTCTGATCTGGCCCGCGCTGCTTTCTGCTGTGAGTGCAAGGCAAAGGCATCGACGTCCTGGCGGGTAAAGCCTTCCAGCGTGGCAATCAGGTCGGCACCGATGCCCTGCGGGGTGAAGTGGCTGTGCATATTGGTTTGCGGGTCGAGTACCCAGGCGCCGCCGTCGCTGCCCATGGGCACGCGGGACATGGACTCGACGCCGCCCACCACCACCAGGTCTTCGAAGCCGGAGCGCACTTTCATCGCGCCGAGGTTCACGGCTTCCAGGCCCGAGGCGCAAAAACGGTTGATCTGCACACCGGCGACGCTGACGTCCCAGTTCGCCACCAACGCGGCGGTCTTTGCGATGTCGGCGCCCTGGTCCCCCACCGGCGTGACGCATCCCAGGACGATGTCATCCACTTGCCGGGTATCGAGATCGGTGCGCTGTTGCAGCGCGGTCAGCAACCCGGCCACCAGGTTTACCGGCTTGACGCTGTGCAAGGCGCCATCCGCCTTGCCTTTGCCACGGGGCGTGCGTATCGCATCAAAGATCAAAGCTTGGGTCATGACGTCCTCGAATCACTGGGCTACGGATCGTGCCCTTACCTTAGGCGCCGGGGCGCCGGATTCAATGACCGAACCGCTCATTGACCTTGACGCACACGCTCAGACGAACGGTAGGAGGCTACGGGATTTGGCTGATTAATCGTTTTAGCTGTCTAGCCCTAGGGCTGGCGTCTGGCTGGCAATTGGCCTCATGCCTTTTTAATAAGTTTTCTTCAGGTAAAGAGATGAAATGGATCTAAGCCATATAGAACGAGGGCTCTAAGGTTGAATCTGTAGGAGAAGTAAAAGGTTGCCGCCGGGTTTTGCTGGGGCACCTGTAAGAACTGTAAGAAAAGAGTCATGTAGCACCGTCATAGTTGAATCGACCGGCACGCATTTGACGCTCAGGAATAACAACAAAAGGCAGTCAGCCATGTTCAAGCATTCGAAAGTACGTCAGGCGGGACTTATTCTTTTCGCCACCACACTGATTCTGATCTTGCCCAATCTAACCAAGGTTATTGGGTGACGTCTAACGCCCCCATTCTGCGCAAACACAGCGCCAGGATCGCAGCCTTTGGCAGCACCTTTCGGGATATTGCGTATAGCGATCCCGTCAGGGGCTGCCGTTTTGCGTGCCGGTTTCAGGTAGTTTTGCGGTATCGTGAACCCGCATCGCCACTCAAACACGGGCCCTTCCTTGAAACAGATCATCGTCCTCCTGAGCTTGCTGCTCGCCTTGCCGGCGTCTGCCGCACAGCTGACCATCGAGTTGGATCACACCCGTAAAACCTGGGAAACCGCCGAGCTGCTCAAGCGCTCGGATGCACAGACGGTGCAGATCGTTGATGACGTTTCCTACAAGCGCAACATGACGTATCGCGCGGTACCGTTGGCAGCGCTGTTGCCGGGCATCACGCCGGAAAATCATCTGCAGGCGGTGGCGCTTGACGGCTTTGCCGCAGAACTGACGGCGGCACCGCTGCTATCAAAAAGCGGCGCGCGGGCCTGGTTGGCGGTAGAAGACCCGGCGCACCCATGGCCGCCGCTGGCGGACGGCAAACCCAGTGCCGGGCCGTTTTATCTGGTTTGGACGGACCCGCAGGCCGGGTCTATCAGCCCTGAGCAATGGCCGTTTCAGATCTCCGGCATCAAGCAGTTGAAGACGGTGGCGGAGCGCTTTCCGGCGTTGTTACCGGACCCGAAACTGGCGGCGAATGATCCGGTGAATCAAGGCTTCGCGCTGTTCCAAAAGAACTGCCTGGCGTGTCATCGCCTCAACGGGGCTGGCGATGCGCAGGTGGGGCCGGACTTGAATATTCCCTACAACCCCACTGAATATTTCACCGGGGATTTCCTCAAGCGCTACATCCGCGACCCGCAAAGCATGCGGCATTGGCCACAGGCGAAGATGCCGGCGTTTGCCACCAGCGTGCTGCCGGATGCGGACCTGGATTTGCTGGTGGGGTACTTGAAGCATATGGCAGGCAGAAAGCAGCCTTAAGGCTCGGGTAAATCTGTGGCGAGGGAGCTTGCTCCCTCGCCACAAAAAGCTTTGCTGGCACAGAGAGCTTTCCTGCTACACAGCTCCCTCTCTTTCCCGGAATCCTACTGCTGCTGCACCGAAATCACCGGTGTCGGTGCCACAAATACCTTGGCATGCATCTGCTCATGCCCTCCCCCACGGCGCATGCCCCGCACCGGGCAGGCGTCCAGGTAATCCAGGCCCACCGCCAGCTTCAGATGCCGCTCCGGCCGGGCCAGTTGATTGGTCACGTCAAAGCTGTACCAGGCGTCATCCAGCCAGGCTTCGGCCCAGGCGTGGCTGGCCAGGTGCTCGCAGTCTTCGCTGTATAAATACCCCGACACGTACCGCGCCGGAATACCCAGGCTACGGGCACAGGCGAGGAAGGCGTGGGTGTGGTCCTGGCACACCCCGGCACGCCCGGCAAACGCCTTGGCCGCACAGGTGTCGACTTCGGTAGAGCCGGGCGAGTAGGTCATGTACTGGTTCAGCGCATGCATCAGATCAATCAACGCACTGCGGTCGCGGCGCTGGTGGCAATGCTTTTCGGCAAAGCTGCGCAGGGCATCGTCCGGCTCGGTCAAGCGGGTGCAGCGCAGGAACGGAAATGCCGACTGGCTTTCATGTTCCGCCTCGCGCAATTCATCGATATCCACCTGGCCACGGGCGCCGATGATGATGGCTTCGTGGGGCTCATCCAGGGTCAGCACGTGCAGGATGTTACCGAACGGGTCCAGTTGCGCCCGCACCGGCCGGGGCAGGTCCAGTTGCCAGCTCAGGACGTGCTGACGCTCGCTGTCGTGGGGCGTGAGACGCAGGTACTGGATGCTGGCACGCACCTGGTCTTCGTAGTGGTAGGTGGTTTCGTGGCTGATGGAAAGTCTCATGCCGCCTCCAGGTAGGAACTGTAAATAGCATCGCCCAGCTCGCGCACGAGCGGGATGAAGTCGGTCAGCCAAGCGTGCAGGCCTTCCTCGAGAATTTCGTCGATCGCGGTAAAGCGCAGCCGTGCATCCATTTCAGCCGCCAGGCGCTGGGCCGGGCGACCGTTGATGCCGGGCAGGCTGCCAAGGATCTGATCAATCTCCTCACTGCACGCCCGCAGCGAACGCGGGACGTCGGCGCGGAGCAGCAACAGTTCGGCGACTTGCCGGGCGCCTGGGGCGTCGCGGTAGATCTCGGTGTAGGCCTCGAAAGAGGACAAGGCCCTTAATAGCGCACTCCACTGATAGTAGGCGTGGGCGGTGCCATCGGTGACCGCTTCGGCCTGGTCACCGGCCATTTCATAGCGGGCATCCAGCAGGCGCAGGGTGTTGTCAGCGCGTTCGATAAAGGTGCCGAGGCGGATAAAACGAAAAGCGTCGTTACGCATGATGGTGCCGTAGGTGGCGCCACGGAACAGGTGGGAGCGTTCCTTGACCCACTCGCAGAACCGGCTCATGCCATAACGGCTTAGGCCCTGCTGGGCGATGTCGCGAATTTCCAGCCAGGTGGCGTTGATGTTTTCCCACATGTCGGCGGTGATTCGCCCACGTACGGCGTGGGCACTGGCCCGGGCCGCACCGAGGCAGCTGTAGATGCTGGCGGGGTTGGCCGCATCCAGGGCGAAGAAGTGCAGCAAGCGCTCGGCGTGCAGCTCCCCGTGACGCTCGCGGTAATCATCGAGGGTGCCGGTGATCAGCAGCGGCATCGCCAGTTCATGCAAGCCATCGCCGCGCCCGTCCTGGGGCATCAGCGACAGCGAATAACTGACGTCGAGCATCCGTGCGAGGTTTTCCGCACGCTCCAGATAACGCGACATCCAATACAAATCCGAGGCAGTTCTACTCAACATATTTCAATCCTCGACCACCCAGGTGTCTTTGGTGCCGCCGCCCTGGGACGAGTTGACCACCAGCGAACCTTCCCGCAGCGCCACGCGGGTCAGGCCGCCGGGCACCACACGGGTTTCCTTGCCTTGCAGCACGAACGGACGCAGGTCGATGTGGCGTGGGGCGATGCCGTTTTCGACGAAGGTCGGGCACGTCGACAGGCACAGGGTTGGCTGCGCGATATAGGCGTGGGGCTTGGCCTTGATGCGTGCGCGGAAGGCTTCGATTTCCGCCGCCGAGGCGGCCGGGCCGACCAACATGCCGTAGCCACCGGAGCCCTGGGTTTCCTTCACCACCAGCTCCGGAAGGTTGGCCAGCACGTGGGACAGTTCACTGGGATTACGGCACTGGAACGTCGGAACATTCTTCAGGATCGGTTCTTCATCCAGGTAAAAACGGATCATCTCGGTGACGAAGGGGTACACCGACTTGTCATCCGCCACCCCGGTGCCGATGGCATTCGCCAGCACCACATTGCCCGAGCGGTACGCCGCCAGCAGGCCTGGCACGCCGAGCATGGAGTCCGGGTTGAAGGCCAGCGGGTCGAGGAACGCGTCGTCGAGGCGGCGGTAGATCACATCCACCGCCTTGGGGCCGTCAGTGGTGCGCATGAACACGCGGTCATCGCGAACAAACAGGTCGGCACCTTCCACCAATTCCACGCCCATTTCACGGGCCAGGAACGCATGTTCGAAGAACGCACTGTTGAAACGCCCCGGGGTGAGTACCACCACGCTGGGGTTATCCAGCGGGCTGGAGCTTTTCAGGGTGTCGAGCAACAGATTGGGGTAATGATCGATGGGCGCGATGCGCTGGGCGGCGAACAGTTCGGGGAACAGACGCATCATCATCTTGCGGTCTTCGAGCATATAGCTGACACCGCTGGGGGTGCGCAGGTTGTCTTCGAGGACATAGTAAGTACCGTCGCCATCGCGTACGAGGTCGACGCCGGAGATGTGGGAATAGATATCGCGGTGCAGGTCCAGGCCCTGCATCGCCAACTGGTATTGCTCGTTGGCCAGCACTTGCTCGGCAGGGATGATCCCGGCCTTGATGATCCGTTGTTCGTGGTACAGGTCGGCGAGAAACATGTTCAACGCCTTGACCCGCTGGATGCAGCCGCGCTCGACGATCCGCCACTCACTGGCCGGGATGCTGCGGGGAATCGTGTCGAAGGGAATCAGGCGCTCGGTGCCTTGCTCATCGCCATACAGCGTGAAGGTGATACCGGCCCGGTGAAACAGTAAATCGGCTTCACGGCGGCGCTGAGCCAGCAGTTCGGCAGGCGTCTCGGCCAACCAGCGGGCGAACTCGCGGTAATGGGGGCGCACCTGCCCTGCCCCGTCGTACATCTCATCGTAATAAGTGCGGATCATGCCGTACTCCTTGTCACCCGGACGCCAGAACCATCGCAAGGCCCGTGCCAGCGGCATAAACACTTAAGTTTCAATCAGTTGGAGATAGGCGCAGGTCTCACCGCACCGTCCCGGTGCAGCAAATGCCCGCTGTCATGGGCGGCGCCTCATTGCAATGCAGGCCATGACTATCACCAGCATAGTCAGAGTTGATTTCACCGCGCGGCAAACCCTGCGGATAATCACCTCCATCGGCTGAACAGGACATGTCCTACAGCCTGAACCTTTGCTTGATGGGTAACGTGATACGGCATGTACCGATCGGTTCCCCTTCGCTCCGATCTTCCCTTTGACCACCCTGCTCGGGTGGTTTTTTTTGCGCCGGATTTTTCCCAAGCCAGAAACAAAAACGGCCGACCCAAAGGTCAGCCGATACGCTGTGTTGTTGCTCATGCCGCTACATGGGTAACCCACGCACCTCCTGTTTCACGCCCCATCCCTCAATGATCCCGCCCAAAGGCTCGACCACTGCCTCAAAGTCCTGCTCGAAGTCTCCTATGCCGTCGTAGGTGGCGAACATGATTTTGCTCAGTTCCAGGTACCAGGCGCCGTCATCCCGCGCGCTGACCTGGGCATTCAGGGATTCCCCACGAAACCGACCCGCAGCCCGGCGCGCACGTTCCTCATCCGGGAAAATGGCGTAGAACTCAATGGGGTGGAAACGTGAGAAGTCAAAGCCGCCCTCTTTCATGCGGCGCAACACGTTGGTGCTGATGTCTTCTTGATAGGCTGTGCTCATGAAACGTCCTCCTCACACCGATGGATAGACTTTCCGTGCTTCCCAAGGCCCGCGCTGCAAGGGCGCGGGTGTTACGGCAATGAAGTCGCCGCTGGGAGACAAGCATGTAGCTGACAAGACCAGACCTTAGCGATTCATTCGCTGATCTCCATTGCAGAGTAGCGCGAAGCTTTCAGCTCCACCAGAGTCTGTTTAAGGGTGTACAGGGAATGTTCAGGCGGCGGGGTCGACCTTGAGGTCTTTAATGCTGTTTTGATCTTTCAGGATCTTCACCGTGGGCTCGGCAACACGCCCCTCGAGATCGTTGAGATCCAATTCCTTCAGCACCGGAGACACGCGAGCGCGAACCAGGCGCGCAGCCTCTTCAAGGGTCGGTTTTTGCTCGCATTCGAATTGCTCGACTACCGACTCACCATGATCATCAGTGAAGGAAACGTTCCACTTTGGCATCAGAGCCTCCTCGATAAAACCCATGGGTGGGCTTACATCTATCTGGACCTTGAGGGCTTGGAAATCGTTCCACTCAAGGCAGGAGGCACCTGATCAACTGCAGTTACTTTTCAGCGTGTTCTTTCAGGGCTTTCAAGGTGTTGAACGGTGCGTCCACCACAAACTTGTTGGCCAACCACGACGGCACGCTGCCACCTGGCTCGGTGTGCACCTGATAGGTCACTTCGGTCAGGTTGTCGCCTTTAGGCACCAGCTTCCAGTAACCGTCAACCTGGGCTACGCGCACATAGCCTTTGACTTCGGGCTGGTAGGTCGGCACTTCCAACAGCTTGCGGGTCACGCTGCCGTCGGCGGCCTTGGTGGTGGTGATTTCCAGGATCGAGTCACGGTCGGTGACCGGGAACGGGGCCTTGAACTGGGTGTAGGTCCAGCTCTTGTCACCTTCTTGCTTAAGCAGTTTTTGCGATTTGCATTCGTGGATCCAGGAACAGGCCCCGGCCACGTCTTCCTGCAACGCCTGGATCTTGGCCAGCGGTGCCTTGATGGTGGTCACACCGCGATAAGCCTTGTATTTGGAGCCGGCAATTTCACTCAACGACACTTTGATGCCGTCTTCATCCTTGGCAGTCTGCCAGTCTTCAGCGTGCGCTGCGGCAGCAAACATCACGGTAAAACCGCACAACACAGCAATTCGTTTCAGTGAACCCATGGTCTTATTCCTTATTGTTGAAGTTCAGTACTTTGAACAGCCCACTAAGCCGCGGTCATCTGTTCCCACCAGCCGATCAACTTGATCGCTTCTGCCTGGCTGTTGCCACACACTTCGATATCCGGCTGGAACGAGCTGCACACCGCCGGCCGCTCTGGCTGGCCAAACAACTGGCACAGTTGTTCGACCGAAAGATGCAGGCAGCGTTCGCCCGCCGGTTTGCCGGCAGGCATCCCCGGCAACGGAGAACTGATGGATGGGGCAATGCAGCAAGCGCCACAGCCTTCACGGCATTTCATGACGAACAGATCCTCGACAACTCAGTGTTGATGGCCACGTAAGACTACGCGCTTAAACAGACGTTTTAAATTGGCCTAATAGGGGTTTTTCACCGAAAACAAAAGTGACTGGCCAGTCTGCGACAGAAGGTCAGGGGGGCGCGTCACTTTCAGTCGTCGGGTTTATTGCTTGAACTGGAAATCCAGCGCCGCGCCTTCTACCTCGCGGCGTTCTTCGTTGCGCAGTTGCAGCTGCATTTCATTGCTGAGCAGGCGCCCGTTGATCTGGAACGCGCTGTTATCGGTGGGTTTCTCGGCAAACATCGGCGGCAGCAGCGGCACATTCTTCGGCTGCGGCATGGTGCCGAGAGGTTGCAGGTGGCGAACCATGTTCGACGGCAGGCTCAAATCCAGTTCCGCAGGCGGCAATTGAGTCTTGGCCACTTCGTGGGCTGATTTGGACTTGCTGGCAATAGGCGCACGCTTTTTAGCCGGTGCTGCTTTCTTGACGGGTGCTTTCTTCGCCACCGGTGTCTTCTTTACCGCAGCGGCTTTCTTCGCCGGTGCTTTCTGCTGGGTGATGGCAGCAGGGGCTGTTTCACCGGCGGGAGCCGCCAGGACGGCGCCAGCGTTACACAGGCTTAACACGCAGAACAGCAGCGCAGCAGGAAAGGTATAAGTCATATCGCCAGCAGCATTAACGGCAGAAGGCCATATGCTCGCTTGTTGAGGGCGGTATGACAAGCATGGTAATTAGCCAGCTACCCTACGTGTCCCCTTTCCATGCCTCAGAAACCGGCCGCAGTCTCTTGGCACAACTGGCTCGCCAGCATGCCGAGGGTCATCAGCGCGCGCTCCGCCTCGCGGTTCCACGGCGTGCCGCAGTTCAGGCGAATACAGTGGTTGAACTGTTCTGTATTACTGAAGATCAGCCCCGGTGCAATGCTGATGCCTTGCTGCAAGGCACGCACGTGCAGTTCCTGGGTATTGACCCGTCCCGGCAAACTGACCCACAGGATAAAACCGCCGGTCGGCCGGGTCATCTGGGTGCCTTCGGGGAAATACTGTTGCACTGCCAGCTGGAACGCGCTGAGGTTCTTGCGATACTCCTGGCGGATATAGCGCAAGTGCCGGTCGTAACCGCCGTTTTCCAGGTACGCCGCCGTGCCCATCTGGGTCACGCTGCAGGCCGAATGGGTGCTGAACATTTGCAGGCGCTGGATTTCCTGCTGGTACTTGCCGGCGATCATCCAGCCGATGCGGATGCCCGGTGACAAGGTCTTGGAAAAACTGGAGCAATAGATGACACGGTCCAGGCGGTCGTAGGCTTTGAGCGCCTTGGTGCGACCCAGTTCGAACATCAGTTCGCCGTAGATATCGTCCTCGACGACCTGGATATCGAAATCCGACGCCAAGCGCAGCAACTGTTTCTGCCGCTCTTCGGGCATGGTGCCGCCCAGGGGATTGCTCAGGCGCGTGGTCAGCACCAGGGCCTTGATCGACCATTGGTTGGCCGCCAGTTGCAGGGCCTCCAGGCTCATGCCGGTGGCCGGGTCGCTGGGAATTTCGATGACCTTCAGGCCGAGCAAATCCGCCAGTTGCAGCAAGCCGTAATAGGTCGGCGATTCGGCGGCGATCAAGTCGCCGGGACGGGTCAGGACCCGTAGCGACATCTGCAACGCGTCGACACACCCGTGGGTGATCACCACTTCGGACGGATCGACCACCACCCCGGCATCCCGCATACGGATCGCCACCTGGCGCCGCAGCGGTTCAAAACCCGGGCTGAACATGTAGCTGAACGCCCGCGGGCTCTGGAAGCGCGTGACCTTGGCCAGTTGCTGGTGCAGTGCACGCACCGGCAAGTAGTCGACACTCGGCACGGCAGCCCCCAGCGGGAACACGCCTTCGCGACGGGATTCGACCAACACCTGTTGAATGATGCTGCTGCGGGTGACCAACCCTGGACGCTCGACCCGGGCAATATCCGGCGTAGGCGCGGTGAGCGCCGGCGTCTGGTGCACGTAATACCCGGACTGCGGCCGCGCGCGAATCAACCCCTGGTCTTCCAGGTTCGCGTAGGCCTGCAACACGGTGGCGTGGCTGACATTGAGCTGGGAGCTCATTTTGCGCACCGAAGGCACGCGCTCGCCCGGTTGATAGACACCGCGGCGGATATCCTCAGCCAGTTGCTGGGCGATACGTTGGTAAAGCAACAGATTGGTCATGACGCAGCACTCGATTTCACGGGTATTTTATTTTTGTGTGAAACATACCGGCACAGTTTAGAAGTGTACGGGGACAGTTGCCACAATAGTCGAGCGTGGGCGGCAGTGATAGAAAAAACTGTAAGGGTGGCGAACTGAATGGCGGGCATAAAAAAGTCCGATCACTGATCGGGCTTTTTTGGGAGCTGTTGAGCTTTAGCGAGGCGGCGATGCAGGCGCTGCGGTCTCGCAGGTCCACCGAGGCGATACTATCGCAGCCTCGCTGGGGCTCGACAGCTCCTACAGGATCACCTTTGAGCTTGAGTACCTGGTTTAGCGAGCAGCGCCCAGTTGGCCTTTCTCGTCGGAGAACACTATTTCTACCCGACGGTTCTGCGCCCGGCCACGCTCCGAAGCGTTGACGTCAACCGGGTACTGATCGCCGTAGCCTTCGACCTGAATGCGTTTTTCATCGATACCCAGGTCGCTCAGTACATCGGCCACCGCTTGGGCGCGGTCCCGAGACAGTTTGAGGTTTTCCTGCTCGCCACCGGTATTGTCGGTGTAACCCTCGATACGCACCACGCGCTTGGGGTTCAACTGCAGGAACTGTACGACTTTGAGCACCGTGCGGTTGGCCGAGTTTTGCAGCTCTGCCTCGCCAGTGTCGAACAGCACGTCACCCAGCGTCATCACCAGCCCGCGATCAGGCTGGACGGTGGTCAGGCTGGAAATCTGCGCCTCAATCCATTTGCCCTGTTGCTGCACGCTGGCCAGCTTGGCTTCACGCAGGGCCAGCTGCAGACGCTGGCGTTCCAGCTCCAGCTTGACCCCACGCTCCTGATTGAGTGCCTGCTCGGTGTGTTCCCGGGCAATCGCGCTGTAGCGCTGGCTCAGGTAGGCGTAATGCGCCACATCGGCGCCGCTGCCCCAGAAGCTGGAGAAACGGTCGGCCCGGGCCAGGGACTCACCCGCACGTATCACGTCTTTGGGCGCGATACGCAGCACATTCGAGTCTTCCTTGACCTTCTGAAAGTCACTGCTCGCCTGTTGCAAGGCGAGGTTACTGTCGGGATGGGTCGCACAACCACCGAGGGCACTGCCCAGCAACACCACACAGCTCAACCCACGAATCAACGGGCTCATTGGGCGTCTCCCAACTGCAACTGCTTGCGCAGGCGGGTGATACGGGTGTTGAGCACGTTCAGTTGCTCCTGGCTTTTGCGGGTCAGCACCCGCGCTTCCGCCAGGCGGGCGTCCAGCTCGGCTTCTTCAGCCTGCATGCGGGCGTCCTTGTAGGATTCATCGGCCATGTCGGCCTTGGCCTGGGTGAACTTGCCTTCAGCCAGCTTCAGCTCGGGCGAGTCATCGGCGACGGCGCCCACGGCGTTGGCTTGCTCCAGGGCTTGCTGGGTCAGGCGCATTTGTTCATTCGGCGCAGGATCGGCTGCACATCCCGCCAGAGCTACAACGGCGAGGGCCGCGAAAAGAGGTCGAATAGTCACTGAAAATCCCTACTTTGTTGGGGTGCCGACGGGTTGCTGCAACTGCGCTTTCCAGCGCTCGAGATTGCGCTGCAGCGCGGTTTCCGCCAGACCGGACGCGGGCAATTCTGTCATCTTTTTGGCGAGCTGTCCGCGCAACCACGGATCGTTGCAGGCGGAGTTGTGGGAAATCGCCAGGTAGAGTCCCGGCTGGTCGATGGGTATTTCCCGCGCCACCAGGTCGTTGCTCATGCCCAGGGTCTGGGCCATGGCCATGCCGGAATAACGTCCGGCGAGTACGTAGTCCACTTCCCCCAGCAGCAGCTTCTGAAACGCCGGGGTCAAGGTGGGCAGGCGTTGCAGGGTCAGTTGCTCACCGGCGAAGGTTTCAAAGTCACGGCTCAGGCGCGCCCTTTCCGACACCGCGCCCTTGTGGCCATGCAGGTCGCTGGGCTGGTTGTAGGCCAGGGCCGAATCCTTGCGGGTCCAGACCAGGTAATCGGTTTGCACCAATGCCGGGTGGATGTAATCGAGGGCATCCAGAGCGTCGAGGGTCAACGGCGCATCGGCAAGGATGTCCATGCGTCCGCTGCGCACTTCGTCCAGAGCCACGGAGCGCTTGCCGCCGTACAGCAGGTCGATTTTCACTCCGAGGTCCTTGGCCACTTGCTGCAACATGTCGGCGGTGGCGCCGATCAAGTGCGTGGGGTCCCGGGGATCACGCCACAGATAAGGCGGTGCGTCCGGGCTGCCGGTGATCACCAGGCGATCACATTTGCCAGCCGCCAGCGACACCGTCGGCAGCAGCGACAGGGCCAGCAGTACAGTCCAGGGACGCAATTCCATGGCAGGGTTCTCCCATTCAAAAATTACCGGGCAAAAAAAAACCCGGTCAAAAGACCGGGCTCTTTATAAGTGAAGCGACTGGATTAGACCAGCTTCTCCAACTCGGGTACGGCTTCGAACAAGTCTGCCACCAGGCCGTAATCAGCCACCTGGAAGATCGGCGCTTCTTCGTCCTTGTTGATCGCAACGATCACCTTGGAGTCTTTCATACCGGCCAAATGCTGGATCGCGCCGGAGATACCGACGGCGATGTACAGCTGTGGCGCAACGATTTTGCCGGTCTGACCGACCTGCATGTCGTTCGGTACAAAACCTGCGTCGACGGCAGCGCGGGAAGCGCCGACCGCAGCGCCCAGCTTGTCAGCCAGGGCGTACAGGTGCTTGAAGTTGTCGCCGTTCTGCATGCCGCGACCGCCGGAAACGACGATCTTGGCAGCGGTCAGTTCCGGACGATCGGACTTGGCCAGCTCTTCGCCTACGAAGCTGGAAGTGCCAGCGTCGTGAGCAGCAGCCACAGCTTCAACCGCAGCCGAACCACCTTCAGCAGCAACCGGGTCGAAACCGGTGGCACGCACGGTGATGACTTTTACCGACGCAGTGGACTGCACGGTAGCGATGGCGTTACCGGCATAGATCGGACGCTTGAAGGTGTCGGCGCTTTCAACCGAAACGATCTCGGAGATCTGGTCAACGTCCAGCTGCGCAGCAACGCGCGGCAGGATGTTTTTGCCGTTGGAGGTAGCGGCAGCCAGGATGTGGCTGTAGCCAGCGCCCAGCTCTGCTACCAGCGGGGCAACGTTTTCCGGCAACTGGTGAGCGTAGGCCGCGTTGTCGGCGACCAGTACTTTGCTCACGCCAGCGATTTTTGCAGCGGCTTCAGCCACGGCACCAACGTTTTGGCCGGCGACCAGCACGTGGATATCACCACCGATTTTGGCGGCGGCGGCAACAGTGTTCAGGGTGGCCGGGGCCACAACCTTGTTGTCGTGTTCTGCGATTACCAAGATAGTCATGGTTAGATTACCTTCGCTTCGTTTTTCAGTTTCTCGACCAGTTCAGCCACCGACTTGACCTTGATGCCCGCGCTGCGTGCAGCCGGCGCTTCGACTTTTACGGTCTTGTTGGTGGAGGCGGTGGAAACGCCCAAAGCATCCGGAGTCAGCACTTCGAGAGGCTTCTTCTTGGCTTTCATGATGTTTGGCAGGGACGCGTAGCGCGGCTCGTTCAAACGCAGGTCGGTGGTGACGATGGCTGGCAGTTTCAGGGAAACTGTTTGCGCGCCGCCATCGATTTCGCGGGTCACGGCAACCTTGTCGCCGCTCACTTCGACTTTCGAGGCGAAGGTGCCCTGGCCGTAACCGGTCAGTGCAGCCAGCATCTGGCCAGTCTGGTTGTTGTCGCTGTCGATGGCTTGTTTGCCGAGGATCACCAGCGATGGCTGTTCCTTGTCGACAACAGCTTTCAACAACTTGGCAACGGCCAGGGAAGTCAGCTCTTCAGCGGATTCGACGAGGATGGCGCGATCGGCACCCAGCGCCAGGGCGGTACGCAGCTGCTCTTGAGCAGTGGTCGGACCGATGGAAACGACGACGATTTCAGTCGCAACACCTTTCTCTTTCAGGCGTACGGCTTCTTCCACGGCGATTTCGCAGAAAGGGTTCATCGACATCTTGACGTTAGCGAGGTCGACGCCGGAATTGTCCGCCTTGACGCGAACTTTCACGTTGTAATCGACAACGCGTTTGACAGCTACAAGAACCTTCATGGATTCCTCGTTACTCTCCGGTGAAAAGAAAGTCGCCTAGGCGAACCTGGCGGTTGATGCTCATCGGCACACAAGGGCACCTCCAAAAACACCGGCGATCGTCGGCGGGGGACCTTGCTCACGGGAGTGATGACCGTTCGTCAGCGGTGACTGAGAGGTCATTCATTATCGTGGCGTGTAAACTGCGCGCCATCGTGGCTCGCGCGTCACCCTTATTTGCCTTCAGCCTGTCTTTCGAGGTGGCCTTGAAACCCACAGTCTGCCTACGGGATGCGCAAAACCGACCGTATATTGACCGGAACGCCTATTCCGGTCAATACGGCAAAATGGTCAGTTATAAGCCGCGTTGCTTTGATTTACCTAGCTCGCGGGCAATTCAAACAAACGTTTGTATTGGACGCTGAGAGTGGTGTAGATATAATGCGCCACCTAGAGAGAAAGGTGGGTCGTCCCCTGCCCCTTGCATGAGATTTATGCAGGCATTGCCGGACGAATTACCGAACCTCCACCCATTAGAAAAAAAAGCCGTTGAGCCTTGAGTAGGAGATAGCCTGTGGAACGCGAATACATGGAATTCGACGTGGTCATCGTCGGCGCTGGCCCGGCAGGCCTGTCTGCCGCCTGCCGATTGAAGCAGAAGGCCGCCGAAGCCGGTAAGGAAATCAGCGTCTGCGTGGTCGAAAAAGGCTCCGAAGTCGGCGCTCACATCCTCTCCGGTGCCGTGTTTGAACCCCGTGCCCTGAACGAATTGTTCCCGGACTGGAAAGAACTCGGTGCACCGCTCAACACCCCTGTTGTGCGTGATGACATCTATGTACTGCGCTCCAGCGAAGCCGCCACCAAGGTGCCTGACTTCTTTGTGCCCAAGACCATGCACAACGAAGGCAATTACATTATCTCCCTGGGCAACCTGTGCCGCTGGCTCGCCCAGCAGGCCGAGAACCTGGGCGTGGAAGTCTACCCGGGCTTCGCCGCCCAGGAAGCACTGTTCGACGAAAACGGCGTGGTGCGCGGGATCATCACCGGTGACCTCGGCGTCGACCGTGAAGGCCATCCAAAAGAAGGCGTCTACACCCCGGGCATGGAGCTGCGTGGCAAGTACACGCTGTTCGCCGAAGGTTGCCGTGGCCACATCGGCAAGCAGCTGATCCAGCGCTTCAACCTGGACAGCGATGCTGACGCCCAGCACTACGGCATCGGCCTGAAAGAAATCTGGGAAATCGACCCGGCCAAGCATCAACCAGGCCTGGTAGTCCACACCGCCGGTTGGCCGTTGGACATCATGAGCGCCGAGAACACCGGTGGTTCGTTCCTCTATCATCTGGAAAACAACCAGGTGGTCGTGGGCTTGATCGTCGACCTGTCCTACAGCAACACCTTCCTGTCGCCGTTCGACGAGTTCCAGCGCCTCAAGCATCACCCGGTGCTGGCCCAGTACCTGGAAGGCGGCAAGCGCATCAGCTACGGCGCCCGCGCCATCTGCAAAGGCGGCCTGAACTCGCTGCCGAAAATGGTGTTCAAGGGTGGCGCGCTGATCGGTTGCGACCTGGGCACCCTGAACTTCGCCAAGATCAAAGGCAGCCACACCGCCATGAAGTCCGGCATGCTCGCGGCTGACGCCGTGGCCGACCGCCTGTTCGCCGAATCCGAAGGCGGCGACGAACTGACCGCTTACGTCGACAGCTTCAAGAACAGCTGGCTCTACGAAGAACTGTTCGCCAGCCGCAACTTCGGCCCGGCGATGCACAAGTTCGGCCCGATCCTGGGTGCCGGCTTCAACTGGTTCGACCAGAACATCCTCGGCGGCAAAATGCCGTTCACCCTGCACGACACCAAGCCGGACTACGCCTGCCTCAAGCTGGCCAAGGACAGCAAGAAAATCGATTACCCCAAACCCGACGGCAAGCTGAGCTTCGACAAGCTGAGCTCGGTGTTCATCTCCGGTACCAACCACGAAGAAGAACAGCCGTGCCACTTGAAGCTGAAAGACCCGAGCATCCCGATCGGCACCAACCTGCCGCTCTACGATGAACCGGCGCAGCGCTACTGCCCGGCCGGCGTGTATGAAGTGATCACCAAGGAAGACGGCGAGAAGCGTTTCCAGATCAACGCCCAGAACTGCGTGCACTGCAAGACCTGTGACATCAAGGACCCTTCGCAGAACATCACCTGGGTGACACCGGAAGGTGCGGGTGGGCCGACTTACCCGAACATGTAAGGCACTGGCTTGAAAAACGAGGCCCCCGAATGGGGGCCTTTTTTGTGGCCCGGAAAAAGCCCCATCGACTCGGTCAAATGTGGGAGCTGGCTTGCCTGCGATAGCAGTGGGTCAGCAATATATCTGTGGCTGACACACCGCTATCGCAGGCAAGCCAGCTCCCACATTTTTGACCGCGTTGTGCCTGGGAGAGTTATGCCGCTCGCTCATCCCCAGGGCTGCGCTCGAAGTAGCGCTTGTACTCCCGGCTGAACTGCGACGTGCTCTGGTACCCCACGCTATGGGCCGCCTGCGCCACACCCATCCCCTCCACCAACAGCAACTGCTGCGCCTTGAGCAGCCGCAGACGCTTGAGGTACTGCACCGGCGACAACAGCGTGCAGCGCTTGAAGTGTTCGTGGAACGTCGACGCACTCATGTGCGCGTAACCCGCCAGCGTCTCGATATTCAGCGGCTCCGCGTAATGGGCATGCAGGTGATTCAACGAGGTCGCCACCCGGGAAAACTGCCCTTGCTGCTCCACCAGTGCCCGCAGAACATCCGCCTGTGGCCCGCGCAATGCGGTGAACAATAATTCCCGCACCCGCGCCGGGCCCATGATCCGACTCTCCAGCGGATCGTGCAGGCACTGCAACAGCCGTTCGACACAGCCACGCATGGCGTCATCCAGTACCACCGAACTCATGGACTCCAACGTCTGCGCCGCCGGCGGTGGCCCGGACTGGATCCCCATCGCCATCACCAACTCACCCAGCACCACCCGATCAATGCCCACCGTCACCCCCAACAGCGGCGCATTGGGCATGGCAAAGGTCTCGCATTCGAACGGCACCGGCATCGCCTGGATCAGGTAATGCCCGGCGCCGTATTCCAGGGTACGCGGGCCCAGGTAGGCGACCTTGCTGCCCTGGGCGACGATCATCAGGCTCGGTTCGTAAATCTGCGGGCCCCGCGCCACATCGCAACTGGCGCGCAACACCTGCACGCCCGGCAGGTTCGTGGGGGAGAAGCCATCACGGGGCGTCAGTGGTTCGATCAGGGCAACCAACGCGGCATTGGCGTCGACATGGCGGGTCAACAACATGGCAAAAACTTCGCGGAAAAGGGGATGAGACCATCATCGCAGGTCTGGCGCCACAGTGATCCAATCCAGGGGCACTCCCGGAGGAATAGGCATGAGACTCGGAGCAATCGCCATGGCCGCCCCAAGCCTCGGCGCGGAGAATGCGCCACCTCACCTGTCACTGCACCTGCGAGGTTTCTCCATGTACACCGCCATCGGTTATGCCGCTCAATCGGCCACCACTCCCCTCGCCCCCATGTCCTTCGAACGCCGTAGCCCGCGCGCTGATGACGTGGCGATCGAAATTCTCTTCTGCGGCGTCTGCCACTCCGACATTCACCAGGCACGCAACGAATGGGGCATTGCCGTGTACCCGCTGATGCCGGGCCACGAGATCGTCGGCAAAGTCACCGCCGTCGGCGCCAGCGTCACTGCGCATAAAGTCGGCGACCTGGTGGGTGTTGGCTGCATGGTCGACTCCTGCCGTCACTGCGACGCCTGCCACGCCGACCTCGAGCAATACTGCCTCGAAGGCCCGACCATGACCTACGCCACGCCAGACCGGGTCGATGGCAGCAACACCATGGGCGGCTACTCCGACAGCATCGTGGTCAGCGAACACTTCGTGGTGAAGATCCCGGCCAAGCTCGACCTGGCCAGCGCCGCGCCGATCCTCTGCGCCGGCATCACCACCTACTCACCACTCAAGCACTACGGTGTGAAGGCTGGCGACAAGGTTGGGGTTCTGGGCATGGGCGGGTTGGGCCATATGGGCATCAAGTTCGCCAAGGCCATGGGCGCGGAAGTGACATTGTTCACCCGCTCCGCGAGCAAGGCTGAAGAAGGCCGTCGCCAGGGCGCCGATCACGTGATCGTGTCCACCGATGCTGAACAGATGAAAGCCGCTGCCGGGCACTTCGATTTCCTGCTGGACACCATCCCGGTGCAGCACGACTTGAATCCCTACCTCGACGTGCTGCGCTTTGACGGCGTGCACATCCTGGTGGGCCTGATCGAGCCAGTCGACCCGCCCGTCAACGCTGCCAAGCTGGTGCTGGGCCGCAAGGTACTGGCCGGTTCATTGATCGGTGGCATTGCCGAAACCCAGGAAGTCCTGGATTTCTGCGCCGAGCACGGCATCACCTGCGACATCGAAATGCTCGACATCCGCCAGATCAACGAAGCCTACACCCGCATGATTGCCGGTGATGTGAAGTACCGCTTCGTGATCGACATGGCGACCCTCAAGGCCTGACCGAGATCGTTCCCACGCTCTGCGTGGGAACGCATGCTGTGACGCTCTGCGTCACTGTTGCGCAGGGCTCAAGTGCTGCTGGACGCGGAGCGTCCGAAGCGGCATTCCCACGCGGAGCGTGGGAACGATCAGGCCTGATCAGGCCTTCGCACCCAACTCCGCTGACAGCCGCGCTGCGACCTGTTTGATCACAGGGATCAGCTCGGCCATTTTCTCCAGCGGCATGTAGGGCACGGTACTGGCGATGCTGATGCCGGCGACGATTCGCCGGCTGGCATCGCGCACCGGTGCCGCGACACAACGGATCGACGGTTCGTTGTCTTCCAGATCAAACGCATAACCGCCCGCCACGTATTCCTGCATGCGCTGTTCAAACTGCGCCCAGGATTGCTCGGGGTGCTGCGGCCACTGCAAGTTTTTCCCGCCCGTGGGCAGGCTGACCTGATACAGGCGCTGCCACTCTTCCACCGTGTCATCCAGCAACAACGCCTTGCCGATCCCGGTGCGCGCCAGCGGCATGCGATGGCCGACGCGCGAGCGCATTTCCGGGCCGTTGCGACCAGGGTTCTTGTGCAGGTACAGCACGTCGTCGTATTCGCGGATCGCCAGATGGATGGTGTCGCCAGTCAGCGCCGACAACTCGTCCAGGTAGGGAACCGCCAGGCTTACCAGCGGCAATTCCTCGCGCGCCTGAAACCCCAACTCGATCAACTTGGGCCCCAGCAGATAGCCGACTTGCGGCACCACGCGCAGGTAGCGCTCTTCCACCAGGCAACTGGCCAGGCGGTGAGTGGTACTGCGGGTGGTGCCGATGCGCTTGGCAATCTCCTTGAGATCCCGCGCGCCGGCGGCCACTGCCTGCACCACGCCCAATCCGCGAAGCAGGGTCTGGGTGCCGGTGGGGGCGGCGTCTTTGACGGGAATGTGGGCGTTTTCCTGCATATCGGGCCTATTGGGAAGTACGAAAACGGCGAGCATTATGGCAAATGCGGACCAGCAAAACAGAGGAGATCAACATGTGGGAGCGGGCTGGCTCGCGAATGCGGTTTTCCAGTGAGTGCATAGGCTGACTGACACACCGCTTTCGCGAGCAAGCCCGCTCCCACATTGGTCTTGTGGCGCCCTTTTTATCGTTGCTTCATCCTGTCGATAATCACCGCCAGCAACAGGATCGAGCCGCGAATCACGTATTGGTAGAAGGTGTCGATGTTCTTCAGGTTCATCGCGTTCTCGATGATCGCCAGAATCAGCACCCCGGCAATCACATGCCGGATCATCCCGATCCCGCCGCTCAGCGACACCCCGCCCAGCACGCACGCCGAGATCACCGTCAACTCGAACCCCTGGCCAATCATCGGTTGTCCCGAGGTCATCCGCGACGCCAGGATCACCCCGGCCAACGCCCCAATCACGCCGTGCACGGCAAAGATGATGATCTTGGTGCGGTCAACATTCACCCCGGCCAACAGCGCCGCTTCCTGGTTGCCACCGATGGCCATGGTGTTGCGCCCGTAGGTGGTGTAGTTCAGCAGCCAGCCAAAAAACACAAAGCACAGCACGGTGATGATGATCGGTACCGGCACGCCAAACAGCTGGCCGTTACCAAAGACGAAGAAGTTTTCGTCCATCACGCCCACCGCCTTGCCGTTGGAAAAGATATACGCCAGCCCGCGCACGATCTGCATCGTCGCCAGCGTCGTGATCAATGCGTTGATCCGCAGCTTGGCAATCACGATACCGTTGATCAGCCCCACCACCAGGCCCATGGCCAACGCCGCCGACACGCCGAAGAACACGCTGTCGGTGTCGCGAATCACGATCCCCGCCACCACGCCCGAACAGGCGATCACCGAGCCCACCGACAAGTCGAAGTGCCCCGACGCCAGGCAAAACAGCATGGTGCAGGCCGCAATGCCCACGGTGGAAATCGCCAGCCCCAGGCCGCGCATGTTCAGCGGCGAGAGAAAGTTGTCGATGAAAATGGCGCTGAGCACAAAGATGCTCAGGGCCGCCAGCAGCATGACCCAATCATCAAGAAACTTGCGCTGGTTGAACCCCGGCCAGAAGCTTCTTGCGGTTTTTACCTGTGACATACCCACCCCTCGTATTCTTCAGTCCCGCGTACGCGGAAGAGCCAGTTGCAGCAGCCGTGCTTCGTCCGCTTGATCGCGGGTCAATTCGCCGGTCAGGGCGCCTTCGCTCATCACCAGGATGCGGTCGGAGATGCCCATCACTTCCATCAGGTCGCTGGACACCACGATCACCGCAATGCCACTGGCCGCCAGGTTGTGGATGATCTGGTAGATCTCCGACTTGGCACCGATATCAATGCCGCGCGTCGGCTCGTCCAGCAGCAACACTTTCATCGGCATCGACAGCCAGCGACCGAGAATCGCCTTCTGCTGATTGCCCCCCGACAGGAACAAAATCGGTTGATCGGCAGACGGCGTGCGCACGTTCAACGCGCTGATCTGCCGCTGGGCGTTGGTGCGTTCCCAACCGCCCTGGATCAGCCAGCCGAAGCGCGCATGGTCGCGGCGCGCACTGATGTTGATGTTCTCCGCAACACTGGCGCGGGGCACGATGCCTTCCTTCTTGCGGTCCTCGGGGCAGAGCAACACGCCCGCCGCAATCGCATCCCGCGGCGTCTTGAACGTCTGCGCCTGGCCATGCAACAACAGTGCACCCTTGGTACTGCGGGACAGCCCGGCGAGCAGGCGCAACAACTCTGTGCGCCCCGCCCCGACCAGGCCAAACAGCCCAAGAATCTCGCCCTTGTTCACCTGCAGACTCACCGGCTCCTGTAACCCAGGCCCGAGCAACCCTTCGACTCGCAGCGCTTCACCGGAGTGCTCACGCGGCCTGTAGTCGTAGATGTCCTGGATATCCCGCCCAACCATGCAGTTGACCAACTGGTCGACGTTCAACTGCGCCATGTCCTCGAAGGTGCGCACGAAGCGACCGTCCTTGAACACCGTCACGGCATCGCAAATCCGGAACACTTCTTCCATGCGGTGCGACACGTAAAGGATCACCCGGCCCTCATCCCGCAGCCGGGCGATGATCACCATCAGCCGCTCGATCTCACGGGCCGAGAGGCTGCTGGTGGGCTCATCGAACGCAATTACATGGGCATTGCGCGACATGGCCTTGGCGATTTCCACCAGTTGCCGCTGGCCGAGGGACAGGCTGCCCAGGCGCATGTTCGGATCGATTTCATCCGCCAGGCCCTTGAGTAGTTCCCGTGCCTTGCGCACCATCGCCCCGCGATTGACCACGCCAAAGCGCGACGGCATATGCCCCAGCAGCAGGTTCTCGGCGACGGTCATTTCCGGCACCAGTTGCAGCTCCTGGTGAATCACCGCGATGCCGCTGGCGATGCTGTCGGCCGCCGACTTGAAACTCACGCTGCGTTCGCCCAACTGTAAGCTGCCGCTGTTGGGCGGATAAAAACCGCCGAGGATTTTCAGCAAGGTCGACTTGCCCGCGCCGTTTTCGCCCATCAGCGCATGCACCGAATGGGGCCGCGCTTCAAAGCTGATCTGCGCCAGGGCCTTCACCCCGGGAAACTCCTTGCCGATGCCGTTGAAGCGCAGGCTCTCTGCAGCGGCGCTGTTCATTTCCACAGACCGATCTTGCTCAACTCTTCCTTGAAGTTGGCGCGGGTGATTAGGGTCACGTTATCCAGGGCGGTGAACTTGGCCGGCTCGGTGCCTTTGGTCACCCACTCGAACATCGCGGTAGCGGTTTTATAGCCGGACGCATCGGGGCTGAGCAGCATCGAGCCGTAGAAACCGGTGTCGGATTTTTTCAGTTCTTCGATGGCGTCGGTGCCGTTGATGCCCACGCCGATCACATTCGGCGCCTTGAACCCGGCGCTTTCGGTGGCGCGTACGCCGCCCAGTACGGTGCTGTCGTTCATGCCGCCAATCAGCAGGTTTTTCGCGCCGCTGGGCAGTTTCACCAGGGCCGAGTTGGTGGAGTCCATGGCGCCCGGCACATCGAGGGTTTTCTGCGCGGTGAACAGAATGTGGTCAACCGGCAGGCCGGCGGCCTTGAGGCCTTCTACCGAACCGTCGGTGCGTTTCTTGCCGGTTTCCAGCTCGTCAAACGTATTGATGACGGCGTAGGTGTCCTTCCAGTCCCAGTTGCGATGCTTGGCTTCGGTGGCCATGGCTTCGCCTTGTTTCTGGCCGATCTTGTAGGCGTCCAGGCCAACGTAAGGCACGTCTTCCATGGGCTTGCCCTTGGCGTCGACGAAGCGGTCGTCCACCGCCAGCACTTTCAGGTTATTCAGCTTGGCCTTGGCCATGATCGCCGGGCCGAGGGACACGTCCGGCGGGCAGATGACGAAGCCCTTGGCGCCGTTGGCAGCGAGGGTATCGATGGCGGATAGGGTTTTCTCGCCATCGGGCACGGCGATCTTGATCACGGTGAAACCATGGTCCTTGCCGGCTTTTTCAGCGAAGGCCCATTCGGTCTGGAACCAAGGCTCTTCCGCCTGCTTGACCAGAAAGCCGATCTTTACTTCTTCGGCAGAGGCCAGGCCGCTGAGTGCCATTGTGAGTGCAAGGGTGCCTAGTGTCTTCTTGAGCATGAACCACCTCTTCTTGTTATTTGGAAACCTGTTAATCGTGGTACATCACCGACCGCCCGCCATCGATCATCAGGCAGGTGGCATTGATAAAGGGCGCCTCATCGGTCGCAAGAAACAGTGCCGTCATCGCCACTTCAATCGGCTGGCCGATGCGCTTGGGCGGGTGCAGGTCAAAGGCGCGCTGACGCTCGGCGTGGGGGTCGGCAAAGCCGTTCCAGTAATCGACGTTGAGTTGGGTTTCGATATAGCCCGGCGCGATGGCATTTACACGGATGCCCTTGGGTGCGTATTCGATGCCCAGTGCGCGGGTCAGCCCCAGCAGGCCGTGCTTGGCCACCGGGTACGGGAAGCAACCGGGAATGATGTGGCTGGAATGGGTGGAGGCGATATTGATGATGTTGCCGATGCCCTGCTCGATCATGTGCGGCAATACGGTGCGGCAGCCGTACCAGGCGCCGTCGAGGTCGATGGCGAAACAGCGGCGCCAGTCTTCGTCGGTCATTTCCAGCGGGTCGCGGAACACGTTGACGCCGGCGCAGTTGACCAGCACATCCACGCGGCCAAAGCGTTCGATGGCCACGTCCACCAGGGCGCGCCATTGATCCTTGGAAGTGATGTCGACGGCTTGCGCGTAGATCTGGGCGCCGCGCGCTCGCCAGTGAGCCGCGACCTTCTCGACCTTCTCACCCTGGATATCACCGATCACCAGGCGCGCCTGCTGGGCCTGGAAGCACGCGACGATGGCCTCGCCTATGCCTTGGGCAGCACCGGTGATGACCACGACTTTGTTCTTCAGTCGCTCGCCGTAAGTCGGCTCGGGCACCGGAGGTAAGGACAACGGTTGTGCCTGCATCGCTTCACCTGTTTTGTTTTTGGTAGTGAGTGCTGATGCGCAAGACTATAAACCCAGAAACCAAAACATCTCAATATATAAATTATCATCCCATATAGTGAGCAAACGTATAAAAAAACCGGCTGTGATAGCCGGCTCTTTATGGGCCTTCAACCTTGGGCGAAATCCCTCAAGGCATCGCCTTCCATGCGGTAGCGCACCCACTCTTCCTGTGGCTGGGCGCCGATGGATTTGTAGAACGCAATGGCCGGCTCGTTCCAGTCCAGCACGCTCCACTCGAAACGCCCACAGCCATTGTCGCAGGCGATTTTCGCCAGATGGCGCAGCAACTTCTTGCCCGCCCCGCCGCCGCGTTGCTCGGGGTTGATGTACAGGTCTTCGAGGTACAGGCAGTTGCTGCCGAGCCAGGTGGAGTAACTGAAAAAGAACACCGCAAAGCCGATCGGCAAACCGTCCCGCAGGCAGATCAGGCCGTGGGCGGTGGCGCCTTCGCTGAACAGGCTGCGCTCGATGTCCACCACGCTGGCGATCACTTCGTGCCGGGCTTTTTCGTAGTCGGCCAGCTCGGTGATGAAGGTCAGGATCTGCGCAGCATCGCTGGGCACGGCGGGGCGAATCTCGATGGTCATGGGCAGGCCTTGTCAGGGAAAGAGAGCACACATACTAAGGCGCTTTAATGACCGATTGCAGTGCAATTTCATTCGCGGCTAACCTGCAGGCTATCGACCTTTGAGAATCCCCATGCCCTTCACGCCCTTGACCGACCTCGCCGCGACGTTATTGCCTCACGCCCTTGAGCCTTCGGAAGACGGCGCCCATGACCTGTCCCATTTGCAACGGGTGTGGCACAACGTGCGGTCGATCCAGGCAGAGGAAGGTGGCGATCTGGAGGTGCTGCTGGCGGCGGTGCTGCTGCATGACTGCGTCGCGGTGGAGAAGAATTCGCCGTTGCGGTCCAAGGCCTCAACATTGGCGGCGGACAAGGCCGGGGAGATTTTGCAGGGGTTGGCGTGGCAGCCCGAGACGATCACAGCGGTGACGCATGCCATCGAGACCCACAGCTTTTCGGCGGGCCTGACGCCGGTAACGCTTGAAGCAAAGATTATGCAGGATGCCGACCGCTTGGATTCCCTGGGCATGATCGGCGTGGCCCGCACGTTTTACATCGCAGGGCGCATGGGCAGCGGGCTGTATGACCCGGCGGACCCAACGGCACAGCGCCGTGAGTACGACGACAAGCGCTTTTGCCTCGACCATTTCCAGACCAAGCTGCTGCATCTGGCGGGCGGATTTCAGACGCCGACGGGGCAACGCATGGCCCTGGCGCGCCATGAGCGGCTGAAGGGATTCATGGACCTGTTCATCGAAGAAATCGGCACACCATACTCCGCTGCGGGCTAACCCAAGCACCGCGAACCACAGAACAATCCCGCGCGCCGTGCATGGTAAAAAGTTGGGCATAAATCCAACAGACGCAAGGCTTCTCCATGCACGCCTCACCTGCGGTTGGTGGAAAACTGTTCGCTCTTTTCTGCCTCGCCAGCTACCTGCTTTCCTTGTCCTATGGCTCGACATTCTTGCTGTCGCTGCTGATCCATTCACGCGGCGGCAACGAACACGACGCCGGCAGCGTGATCTCCATGGCAATGCTCAGCACCTTTGTGGCGGTGCTGGTTTCCGGGCATCTGGCGGACCTGCTGGGAGCCGCCAGGTCGATTGCCCTGCTCGGCGTATTGCTGGTGGTGGCATGCCTGGGCTTTGCGCTGACACCGGGATTTGGCGAGGGCTTGATGTTCTTTGGCTTGTCGTTGGGATTGGGCTGGGGCGTGTTCTATACGCTGGGGCCGATCATCGTGGCGATGCTGGTGGAACCGGCGCAGCGCGCCAAATATTTCGCCTTGCTGTCGGGCAGCATGATGACCGGAATCGGCTCCGGGCCGCTGCTGGGGCGGGCGGCAAGTGCGCTGGATTTTTCGTTGACGGCGGCATTTTTTATTGCGGCGCTGGCGAGCCTTACGGGCGTGGTGATTTTCTGGCGTCTGGGTCGCGCCCTCAGTCAGCACGCTGCGCCGGCGTCGAAGATTTCCTGGTCGGCCACGCGCCAGGTGCTGTCATCGAAAGCGCTGTTCGCGATCATCATGGTGGGCCTCGGCGGTTGCGTGTTTGGCGGGTTGTCGAGTTTCCAGACCAGCTACGCGGCGCTGCACGGGCTGGACTATTCGCTGTTCTTCCTAGGCTTCATGAGTGCGGCGATTACCAGCCGCCTGCTGATCGCCGGCATCGTGGTCAAGCGTGATCCGTATTGGGCGGCGTGTGTGCTGTCGGGGTTGATGCTGGTGTCGATTTTCCTGTTCGGCTTCAGGGTCAGCGGCAATTACAGCTACCTGCTGGCAGCCGTCACCCTGGGCGTCGGTTATGGCCTGACGTATTCGGTGATCAATGGTTTGGCCGCCAACGAGGCACCCGCTGGCACCACCTCCCAGGCGTTGCTGTTGTTCAGCCTGGCGTACTTTATCGGAGTGTTCGGTTTCCCGCTGCTGGCGGGCAAGGTCATCGTCGAATACGGCATGCCGACCCTGTTGATGAGTGTGCTGACCGTGGCTTTGCTCAATTGGCTGATCACAGTCGTGCGGCTGATCTGGCGCCGAATCGCGTCACACAAAATCTTACAAGCGACGTAAGACCGTTCGTCGGTATCGAGGCACGAATCGCAAACAGGGGCGGACCAATATCAGGTAAGGACATTAATCATATGGAGACACCATCATGACGACTTCCAAATTTGCCGCCCTCGCCCTCACCGGTTTGCTGTCTGCGGTTTCGCTGAGCAGCTTTGCCGCCTCCACAGGTTCCAGCACCGGCCCGACCGACCCTGTCGGCAGCCCGCCCAACCCGGCCACTCAAGAGTCGAAGGACTCGATGGGCACCGGCATGGACACCAATGGCGGCGCCATCATCGACAACAGCAGAGACCCACGCACCCAGGGCGACGACACCAATCGCAACAGCGGTGCGGTGCCTAACGGCAAAATGGGCCCTGGCGCCACTTCACCTTCGATCAATAAAGGCGATGACTCCAACATCCCTGGTGCGCCAAAACAGCCAGCGCCTTAATCCGCGAGAAAGACGAACACCCAACCATTTCCCAGTGAAGAGGTATGCATGAACGTCGATCACAACCTTGAAAAAGAAGTCCTCACCCGTCTGCTCCACGCTCATCCCAGTGGGTTGGGCAAGGAAGTGCTGGACAACTACCGAGGTGAAAAAGTGGTGGCCAGCGCCTTGGCCACCTTGCAGGACCGCGGGTGGATCAAGGAGGGCCATGTGACTTGCAACGATGCCGGTGAACATGCGCTGAACCTGCCGATCAAGCTCACCGCATCCGGCGTGGAAGCGGCTCGCAAGCTGGAAAGCGAAGCGGGCCAGTAACGCACTTTGTCTGGCCTGGCCCTTCGCGAAGGGCCAGAACCAGGAGGAGTATCGCAATGCCTCGTGGAAGCAAAGCCAAATACACCACCGAACAAAAACGCAAGGCCGCTCATATCGAAGCGAGTTATGAGCACCAGGGCTTGTCGAAAGAAGAAGCCGAGGCCCGGGCGTGGGCCACCGTCAACAAGCAGTCCGGTGGCGGCGAAAAGGCTGGCGGTTCAGGCCAGCGCAAGGCCCCGGCGAAGAAGTCCCAGGACCGGCATGAGTCGGCCAAGCGGGCTGCGGCCAGTCGTGAAGGGCATCCGCGTAACAGCCGAGTTTCGCTGAGTACACAGACCAAGGAAAGCTTGCTGAAGGAAGCGCGCGCCAAGGACATTCCCGGGCGCTCGACGATGCGTAAAGATGAGTTGATTGAGGCGCTGAAAAAGGCCGGTTAAAGCGGATCAAAATGTGGGAGCGGGCTTGCTCGCGAAGGCGGTGTATCAGTGCCAGATTCATTGGCTGACCCACCGCCTTCGCGAGCAAGCCCGCTCCCACATTTTTTGATCGGGTTTGCAGCCACGGAATCAGCGGTGGGCGGCCACCAGTAGCATCATTGGGCGCTCAAGCTCTTCTGCCAGTGCGGGGCGGGCCTTCAGGTCCGCTTCGCTGGGGCCCCACTCGTCTACATGGGTCAGGGTGAACCCTGCCTGGATCAACAGCGTCAGCAACGTGCCTACCGTGCGATGCTGCTTGATCACGCCATCCGCCAACCAGTTGGTCACCCGTGGCCCTTCCAATTGATAGCTGTCCACCGGCCAGCTCTTGCGCCCTTGCTCATCAATCAGCCAGCCCGGTTGCCGAGGCGCCATGAAGATCGGGTGTTCGATGGAAAACACCAACCGCCCGCCCGGGACCAACGCTTGATGGATGCGCGCGAACAGGCCTTTCAGATCGACGATGTAATGAAACGCCAATGAGCTGTAGGCCAGGTCGAAAGCGGCATCCGGAAGGTCGAGTTTTTCCAGGTCGGCGATGGCGTAGGTGATGGCCGAAGATGACGTCATCTCCTTCGCCCGCGCCAGCATCTTTTGCGAGACATCCAGCCCCAGCACCTGTTCGGCGCCCTGCTCTTGGGCCCAACGACTGAACCAGCCATAGCCGCAACCCAGGTCCACCACTTTCAACCCCGGCATCGACGGCAGCATGGCTTGCAACGCCGGCCACTCCGGAGCGCCGGCGAGGCCTTCTACCGAGCGCCCCATTTTGCTGTAGCCCTCGAAGAAAACCTCGGTGTCGTAGATGTTCTGGGTCATGACGCTGCTCCGTGCTGAATGGCGACTATTCTGCCGAATCAGCCCGCACTCAACAACGCATCCACTTCAGCCGTGCCCGGTGAGGTGGCCGGGCCCCAGCGCGTGACGGCCAATGCCGCCGCCGCATTCGCGCGACGGGCCGCAACCGCCGGCGCCAGGCCATTGGCCAGGCCGGCGATAAACACCCCGGCGTGAGCATCGCCGGCACCGTTGCTGTCCACCGCCTTGACCTTGAATCCCGGCACATGTTCGGCCTGACCATTACGGCTGACCCAACAGCCATTCGGCCCATCGCGCACCACCAGCAAGGTGTCGGCGGACAGGTGGTCGTTGAGCTTGAGCAATGCGCCCGCAAGGTCGCTGGCGCCGGTGAAGGCCAGTGCTTCCGGACCGTTGCTGGTCCAGATGTCGATACGCGGCAACAGGGCGACCATCAAGGCCGAGTCCGGTGCCTTCACCAGCGGGCCCGGATCGAACACCACGGTGATCTCCCGCGGCAACGCCAGCAGCCAATCGAGCAACGCCCGGGCCTTGCCCTCCAGCAGCAGGCTGTAGCCGCTGACGTACACATAGTCGTCGTCGCGTGGTACCGCATTGGCCAGGTCTTGCGCCAGCAGGTCACCTTCGGCGCCGATGTGGGAGATGAAGGTGCGCTCGGTAGTGGCTTCGGTCAGGGACACACACAGGCCGGTGTCCTTGTCGTCGCTGGCGGCCAGGGCCATTTCAATGCCTTCGGCTTGCATTGCCGCACGTGCCAGATCACCGAAGCGGCCGTTGCCGTGACGGCCCAGATACACGACCGGTAACCCGTTGCGTCGGGCGGCGGCCATCACGTTGAAGCCGCCGCCGGCTTCGAAGCTGGCGGAGTTGGCCAATACATCGCCGCCGGTGGCGGGCAATGTGTCGAGGGACATGACCAGGTCGACGATGACCTGGCCGCTGTGCAGCAATCTAGACATTAGCGCTCTCTACCAAAGCCGGACGACGATCAGCCGCGCCACCCAGTACCGCATAAATCCCGCCGGCCACCAGGAAGGTGACGATCCAGCCCAGGCCGTTATGGCCCAGCCACGAATCGGACAGCGGCCCGGCGAACCAGATGTTCTCGGCCGTCGTGCCGATGGTGGTGAAGCTGAAACCCAGCACAATCGCAATCGCCCAGGCGCCAAATGCACGCCATTCAACCCCGCCGCGATACCAGTAGGCACTGCTTGGCGTCACGTCCAGCAGGTCTTTGGGGCTGTAGTAATGGCGATGGATCAGGTCAACCACAAAGATCCCGACCCAGGCGGTGATTGGCACCGCCAGCAACGAGATGAAGGTGATGAACGGACCATAGAAACTGTCGGCGATCAGCATGAAGTAGATCGACCCGGCGAAGATCGCGACGATGTCGACGATCACCGCGTGCACGCGCTTGACCTTCAAGCCGAGGGTCAAGGTGGTGAGGCCAGCCGAGTACACCGACAGGTTGTTGGACAGCAGCAGCCCGCCAAACGCGGTGATCAGGTATGGCACGGCCATCCAGGTCGGCAGCATGTCGCGGATCGCGATGATCGGGTCAGTGGCCGACGCCAGGTCGTTGTTGCCCACCGACAGCAAACCGCCGAGGGTGATCAACAGCACCAGCGGAATCCCCGCCCCGAAGGCGGCAGACGCTACCAGGCGCACGGCCTTGACGCTGCGGTGCTGGTAGCGCGACATGTCGGCACCGGCGTTGGCCCAGCCGATGCCGGTACCGGCCGCCATGGTGCCGACGCCGATGATCATCGCGCTCAACGGCGCTGGCGTGGCGTTGAACACCGCGCTCCAGTCGATGGTGGCGCAGAGGAAACCGCCCACCAGGATATTCAGTGCGCCGAACACGTAGGTGGCCCACTTCTGGATCACCAGCAAGGTGGCGTGGCCCAGGCCCGATACGGCGAGGGTCAACAGCACGAAGATGCCAATGAACAGCAGGGTCAGTACCGGCGCGCTTTTGGCGGCAACCGGCGAGTTGAACAGGATCGAGCACAACGACAGCAGCACGAATGCCGCCGTGGTGGTGTTGACGGTTTCCCAGCCCAGACGCGACATCAGCGACACCAGCGTCGGGCCGATATTGCCGCGTACGCCAAAGATCGCCCGGGACAGGGTCAGGCTCGGTGCACGGCCACGACGGCCGGCGATGGAGATGATGCCCACCACCGCAAACGAGCCGGCGGCGCCGAGGATCGCCACGATGATTGCCTGCCAGATTGCCAGGCCGCGAAACGCCACGAGGGTCGCGCCCAGGGGCAAGCCGAGGATGCTGATGTTGGCCGCAAACCAGACCCAGAACAGTTGCAGCGGATGGCCGTTGCACTCGCCTTCCGGGACCGGCTCGATGCCGCGTGTTTCCAATTGCCCGGCGCTTTGGCCGGAAGAGGGCGTACTCATGGTGGGGTGCTCCTGATGCCTGTTTTTTTGTGGTTGTGGCAGGTTGGCAAGTTGAATCTGTGTTCCGGTCGTCCTGACTCGGCGCGATCAATGTGGGAGCTGGCTTGCCTGCGATAGCGAAGTGTCAGCCGATGATGCATTCACTGATCGACCGCTATCGCAGGCAAGCCAGCTCCCACATTTTTGATCTGCGGTGCTCAGCGCAGATCGAGGAGGCCTTGGACCAAGGGCTCCAGGTCCAGGCCGTTAACCTGCTTGACCTGCTCAATCATCGCCTCAGGCCAGCACTGCATCCCCAGGCACGCACCGAGCATTGCGCCGAGAATCGCGGCGATGGTGTCGGTGTCGCCGCCAAGGCTGGCGGCCATGCACAGGGCTTCGAAGGCATTCACTTCACCCACCGCGACTTGCTGTGCGAGGGCAAACGACACCACCACCGATTCCTGGGACGCCACCGAGGTGCCGATCAATTCGTAGAGCAGGTCGGTAAACAGCGCCTTGTCGCCGCTGTCGACGCTCAAGGTGCGCGCCCAACTGATGCGGGTGGCGATGCGCCCACCGGCAATCCAGTGGCCATGGTTTTCCGCCTGCTGGGCGATCTGGGTGCCGATGTTCAGCGCTTCGCCCAGGTCGACACCGTTGATCCCGGCGGAAACTACCGCGGCCACGGCTGCGGCGCTGGAGATGCCCAGGTTGGTGTTGTGTGTGACCTGGCACGCCTGGATCACCGCCTGGATAAACTGCGCAGGGTCATTGACGTCCGCCGCGATGCCCACCGGGGTGATGCGCATGGCGGCGCCATTGGTAGTGCCGTAGCGCCCGGATTCTTCCGGGGTATGGCCCGCCAGGATCATGTCGATCGCCCGTTTGGTGGACGGGCCCAGCAAATCCTGGGACCCCTTGGCGCGCATCACCGCTTCCCAGTCGATCAGGCGCTGGGCCAGTTCGGTGGGTTCGATCTTGCCTTGGCCGTCTACCAGCAACTGGCCGACGAGAATCGCCTGTTCGGTGTCATCGGTGATCGACCCCTTGGGCATGTTCGGTGCGATCGGCTGATCGGCGTCGGCATCTTCCAGGGCGGTGATCGCGCCGAAACGCGCCTTGACCTGCTCGCGGCTCAGGGACTGGGTGGGCATGCCCAACGCATCGCCCAGGGCCAGGCCGTAGAAGGCGCCGAGGGCGCGGGTGGTGGCGGTCATGTCGGTGTTCCAAATTGAAGGTGCAGGCGGAAGTGCAGAGGGTCGAGCAGGCTTTCGACGGATTCCATGAACCGGTCCTGCCGGTCGTACGTGGTGCGCAGGGCCTTGAGGAACACCGTGCCCACCGGCCGCCCCAGCAATTGGGCGTCTTCTTCGTTCAACGGCTCGGCACCGATCCATTGGCTGCCGGTGGCGCCGACGTAGCCGTAGGCTGCCAGGGTGATGGTCAGGGAGTTATCGATCAGGCCGACTTGCGGCAGGCTCTCGAGACCACCGGAGGCCGGCATCAGCGAGCGCTCCAGGGACACGAACGTGCCGTCGGCGGCGCGACGGCGGCGATCGAGGGCGATGAATTGGTCACTGCCGTGACTGCTGAGCAGGTCCGGGCGGGTGACTGCTTCCAGGCGCAGGATTTCGGAGGTGACCACTGCGCCGGTGTCGGCGAGGGCCTGGGCCCAACCGCTGCGTTGGTCGAGCACCATGCCGTCGAAGGTGACGATGGAGCCCACACCGCTTTGGGTGGCGATGTAGCTGCGGCGCTTGAGCTCGGCCAGGGCCTCACGCAGGGTGCCGCGGCTGACGGAAAACTCTTCGGCCAACTGATGCTCGCCTGGCAGCAGGACACCGTCAGCCATCACTCCACCCTCGATACGGCGGATCAGCTCGTCGACGACGCGTTTTTTCTTATCAAATCGGACATGTCTAATCATGTACAAATTGATAACCGAAAGCGCCCGGCTACAGCAAGCGAATTATTTCAGAGGAAGGGAGAAATCAGCCTCAGGGCTCCAGGCCGATAGGGAAAAATACCCCGCCGCTCCAGACGCCAAGCCAGTTCTTACCGTTGATCGGACGGGTCACCGCCAACTCCACCAACTGATAGAACGCATTGCGATGGACCAAGGCTTCGAGGTTGGTGCGCACCCGCAGGTATGGCGAGGGTTCCTGGGTGTCCGGGTCGATCACCACCCGCAGCGGATGCTCGATACCGGCCTCGACCTGCTCATCCACGTTGGTGGTAAAGCGCAGGACCTGGCTTCCGCCCTGCCCTTCGACTTCCAGGGTCACGGCGACGAAGGGCGCGTCATCGACCTTGATCCCGACCTTTTCCACCGGGGTGATCAGGAAGTAATCATCGCCATCGCGGCGGATGATGTTGGAGAACAGCTTGACCATCGGCTTGCGGCCAATCGGCGTGCCCATATAGAACCAGGTGCCATCGCGGGCAATGCGCATGTCGATATCGCCGCAAAAATCCGGGTTCCACAGATGCACCGGTGCGGGCCCCTTGCCCTTGGGCAATTGCGCCAACAGGTCATTGGCCTTGGCCGAATCGCTCATGCTGTACTCCTTGTGTCTTACTGATCGCTCATGCCCAACAGGCTGCGCGCGTAGTGCGCCAGGGGCTTGCCGATCAGATCATCAGGCTTGTTGTCGTGGAACGTCAGTAAACCGCCACGGCTGTGAATCCGCACAGTATCAATCAAATACTGGGTGCTGGTCTCAATCAACATGACCTGAATGGTGCCGGTGTCGATACCCAGGCGATCCACCGCCTCCTGGTCAGACCATTCATCGGCGTTGCCGATCCGGTCATCCGCCTGGGCAAAGCGGCAGTACAACAGGTAATGCGCGCCGGCCGCGCGTGCTTCAGACATTGCCTGTTCCAGGCCTTCGGGTTTGCGGGCGCGGCGGACCATCGGGAAGTATTCGACAAAGCCGTTGAAGGCTTCCTCGGCCACTACGTTAGGCCGTGGATAAGCGCTGCCCGGCGGGGTGAAGGCGCCCTGGGCGATGAAAACGAAGGAGTCCGGCTGTATGCGGACCGAATTGACGCGGCGAGTATCGCTGTGGTCCAGCAGCCCGGCGTCGCTCATCTGATAGCGCGTGCCTTCGGCCATATCACTGACGGTCATGCAGCCACCCAGCGCGAGTGACGCCAGCACCAAAACCAGACTACGCATCCTAATTCTCCAAAGGCCGGTGACGGAAAACCGGCGAATGGGCACGAGATGCAGATTTTGCGCCAGCTTGCGGGACTAGCCGCCGATGATCTTCATGATGGTGGCGCCGCCGGAGAATGCCACCTCCTGCTTGTCGCCCAAGGCCTTGACCAACAAGCGCTGCAAGGCCGGTAGAGCCTGGTGGCGGGGTTTGTCCAGCAGGTCGCCGACGTAGTGGCGGTTGCTCGACGACAGGCAGCCATGCAGCCAGCCGGTGGACGACAGGCGCAAACGCGAGCAGGTCCGGCAGAACGGCACGCTTTCATTGGCGATGACACCGAAGAAGCCTTTGCCGGGCACTTCGTAACGCACGGCAGTGGCGTCCACCGGAGCGTTGGCTTGCAGGTATTCGTGCTGTTCGCCGATCAGACTGAGCAGTTGCTGGAGGCTGACGAATTGCTGCAGGAACGCGTTGGAGTCGGTGGCCAAGTGGCCCATGCGCATCAATTCGATAAAGCGCAGCTCGTAGCCACGCTCCAGGCAGTAGTCGAGCAGCGGCATCACCTGGTCGAGGTTCTGGCCGCGCAACGGCACCATGTTGACCTTGATCTTGATTCCGGCGGCGCTGGCCTGGTCCATGCCATCAAGCACAGTCGCCAGGTCGCCACCGCGAGCGATGCTGCGGAAGGCGTCGGCGTCCAGGGTATCGAGGGAGACGTTGATCCGGCGAATGCCTGCATCCACCAGCAGCGGCAGTTTGCGCGCCAGCAGTTGGCCGTTGGTGGTCAGGCTGATATCACTCAGCCCCATCTGCCCCACGGCGCCCATGAAGGCCTCCAGCTTGGGGCTGACCAACGGTTCACCGCCGGTAATGCGCAGGCGCTCGATGCCGGCGGCCTCAATCAGGTACTCAACGCCGCGAGCCATCGCCTCGGCCGACAATTCGTCCTGCGCAGCCACCAGCCGCTTACCGTTGGGCACGCAGTAGGTACAGGCGTAATTGCAGGCTGAGGTCAGGCTGATCCGCAAATTGCGGAATCGCCTGCCTTGACGATCAACGATCATGGATCACTCCGGCAGAGGATAATTCGGGCACGCCAAAACCTGACTGAAAAATCAAGTTTTAGCAAGGTCCTTGCCTGAGTATATTCCTGGGTTACTGCGCTGGGCAGGAAATCATATCGCCATCACGCTGGCGAATGATTCAAGTGGCCGGCGTTTCAGCGTTCGGCAAATCGGTGCTGTGCTTGCGCTTGTTGCCCATGCGCACGCCGATGTCCATCAGGAATTGGAAAAAACCTTCCTGATCTTCCAGCACATTGCTCCAGAACGGCGAGTGGTACAGCGCCACGGCGCCGTGCACCAACGCCCAGGCGGCGCAGTAGTGGAAATACGGCGGCACGTCTTCGAGCTTGCCTTCGCTGATGCGGCCCTTGATCAGCAGGGTCAGGCGCTCGAAGTTCGAGGCGCGGATCTTGTGCAACTCCTCGACCATTTCCGGCACCTGATGGCCTTTCACCACTTTCTCTTCCAGGCGATCAAACAGGCGGTAGCGCTGCGGGTCACGCATGCGGAACTCAAAGTAGGCGCGGGACAGCGCTTCCTTGTCCTTGTCGACATCGGCCGAGTGCAGCAGCTCGTTCAGGTCGCGCTCGTAGTCGAGCATCAGGCGCAGGTAGATCTCGGCCTTGGACTTGAAGTGCTTGTAGATGGTGCCTTTGCCGATACCCACGGCATCCGCAATCATCTCGACGGTGACGCTGTCTTCACCCTGGTCGAGGAACAGCTTGAGTGCGGTGTCGAGAATTTCCTGCTCGCGGCGGCGAAACTCACGGACCTTGCGGGGTTCTTTGTGCATAAGAAAAAGGTCTGCAGAGATGGATATTGGGAGGGTGGCGTGCCCCAAGCGGTGCTTGTCGGAACGTTTTACCCGGTGCGCGGGATTATCCCGACTGAACGGTCGTTGGGCAACGCCTATATGAACAACCTTTGCACTTAACTTACAGTGCGCCAACGAATCAGCCGATTTGAGTCAGAAATAAAACGGGGGATTGCCACCTGTGCATCGCACCCCATGAGAACTCAACCGAAGCGCGCGTATTCCAAATCTGTTTAAAAAACGATCAGATGCGGCTGGACTGAATCGGATACTGATCAATACTTGAAATGTCGGCGTGGCATCTCCCCCAAGTGACGCGTCGACCTGGGTACCGACGGACTGCGTGCCCTTGTTTTACTCCTAATGGTCTTAGCCCGGATTCACCCCCCAGAACCCGGGTTTTTTTTGCCTGCGATTTAGTGGCCGACGTGGGCCAGCGGGAACAGACGCTTGAAGTTCTCGGTGGTCTGTTCGGCGAAGCGCTCGTAGGATTCGCCCCGCAGCATCGCCAGGTAATCCGCCACATCACGTACGTATTCCGGCAGGTTGGGCTTGCCGCGATGAGGAATTGGCGCCAGGTACGGCGAATCGGTTTCCACCAGCAGACGGTCTGCCGGGACCTGACGCGCGACATCCCGCAGGGCATCGGCATTGCGGAAGGTCACGATGCCCGACAAGGAAATGTAGAAACCGAGGTCGAGGGCGGCCTTGGCCATGTCCCAGTCCTCCGTGAAGCAATGCAGCACACCGGCCTGGGGCAGCGCGGCCTCGCGCAGCAGGGTCAGGGTGTCGGCACGGGCGCCACGGGTGTGGACGATCACGGGTTTGCCAGTCTGCTGAGCGGCTTGCAGGTGCAGACGGAACGACGCCTGCTGCAACTCGGCGGCTTCCGGTTCATAGTGGTAATCCAGGCCGGTCTCGCCGATAGCCACCACGCGTGGGTGATTGAGTTCGCCGAGCAGCCAGTCGAGGGCCGGGGCTTCGCCGGGCTTCAGGTCCAGCGGGTGAATGCCCACCGAGCAATCGACGTCGACATAACGATCGGCCAGGGCTTTGACGTCGGCGGCGTTTTCCGCACTGACGCCGATGCACAGGAAGTGCCCTACCCCGCGCTGGCGCGCGGCTTCGAGAGCTGCGTCGAGGGAGCCATCGTGCTGGGCCAGGTCGAGGCGATCAAGGTGGCAATGGGAATCTACGAGCATAGGGATCTACAACTTGAGTCACGGAAAGTGTCTGGCCAACGATACACCCGTCGGCCACTGAAATTAACGGCGGCCGAGCAAGCCGACCCATTGCACCAGCAAGGCCTCAAGCAACAGCACGCGGTTGAGGTTGGCCTTGCCCAGGACCTTCTGGCGCTGGGCGAGGATCCAGTCCTGAATGTTCAAGACCTTGTCCTGGGCACTCTTCTGCGCGAGGTATTGCACCACCTTGCGCATGTCCGCCAGGCCCAGGCCGTTTTCGTCCTGGGTCAGCTGGTAGCGCAGGATCAGGCTCGACCAGTCGCAGAACCAGTCGAACAACAGCAGCAAGGGAATGTCTTTCCATGCGCTTTCGGCCAGTTGCGTTGCAGACAGTTCCTGCTTGAGCAACTTCTTCACGCCATCCACCACCAACGCACGCTGTTCACGTACGCCTTGGGCCTGGAGTTTGACCGCCGCCAGGGGCGAGCCGGCCGCCAGGGTCAGCAACTCGACGCGCTCGGCCTCGCCACACTCCGGCAGTGCCTGGGCCAGCCATTGCAGGCTCATGGCTTCGCTCGGCAACGGGCAGGCCTGTTGCACACAGCGGCTGCGGATGGTCGGCAGCAGGCGGCTGGACTGGTGGCTCACCAGCAGTAGCACGGTATCGCCGGACGGTTCTTCCAGGCTCTTGAGCAAGGCGTTGGCCGCGTTGATGTTCATCGATTCCACTGGCTCGATCAGCACCACTTTGCGCCCGCCCATCTGCGCCGTCTGCACCACGAAGCTGACCAGATCACGCACCTGGTCGACCTTGATCGCCTTATCGGCTTCTTCAGGCTCCAGCAGGTAGTTATCCGGATGGCTGCCAGCCTTGAGCAGCATGCAGGATTTACATTCTCCGCACGCCTCAAGGCCGTTGGGCCGCTGGCACAACAAGCTGGCCATCAGCCGCTCGGCCAGGGCGCGCTTGCCGATGCCCACCGGGCCGTGGAGCAAGTAGGCGTGGGCGTGCTGGGCACGGCCAGCCAGTTGCTGCCAGAGGCTGTCCTGCCACGGATAGGTTTCAGCCACGGACACGCTCCACAAGCTTCGGCAACAGGGCGTCGATGCACTGCTGAACCTGAGTCAGCGGTTGCGCGGCGTCCAGCAGGTAATAACGGGCGGGGTCGGCTTCGGCTCGCTTGAGAAACTCGCTGCGCACAGCTTCAAAAAACACTCGGGTTTCCAGTTCGAAACGATCGAGGCGACCCCGGGCGGTGGCGCGGGCCATGCCGACTTCCACCGGGAGGTCGAACACCAGGGTCAGGTCGGGCCGCAAATCGCCCTGGACGAAGGTTTCCAGCGTCGCAATGCGCTCAAGGGACAAGCCACGACCGCCGCCCTGATAGGCATAGGTGGAATCGGTAAACCGGTCACAAATCACCACCGCGCCACGGGCCAGCGCCGGGCGAATGACTTCGGCCAGGTGCTGGGCGCGGGCAGCAAACACCAGCAGCAGCTCGGTGTCGGGGTTCATCTGTTCGTCGCCCGGGGTCAGCAGCACTTCCCGGATACGCTCGGCCAGCGGCGTGCCGCCGGGCTCGCGGGTCAGCAGCACCTCGATACCTTCGGCGCGCAGGCGCTCGGCCAGGTATTCGCGGTTGGTGCTTTTGCCGGCGCCTTCCGGGCCTTCCAGGGTAATAAACAAGCCAGTCACAGGCAGTCCTTAGTCAGAGTCATTGCGAGCTTTGCGGCGCGGTGTCATCGGGTGCGGGAGACGGCTCGGCGGGCGTATCCACCGGTGCGTCTTCAGGTTTTGCCGCCGGTGCGGGCGCGGGCGCCGGGCTGGAACGGTAATCGGCACGACGCTTCATCTGAAACTCACGCACCGCCGCGTTATGCGCATCCAGGTTATCCGAGAAGATATGGCTGCCGTCGCCACGGGCGACAAAATACAGGCTGCTACCGGCCACCGGGTTCAGCGCGGCATGAATCGCCTCACGTCCGACCATGGCAATCGGCGTCGGCGGCAGGCCGGCGATCACATAGGTGTTGTAGGGCGTGGCTTCCTTGAGGTGCGCACGGGTCAGCTTGCCCGTGTAGCGCTCGCCGAGGCCGTAGATCACCGTCGGGTCGGTTTGCAGCAGCATGCCGATCTGCATGCGTCGCACGAACACTCCGGCGATCTGGCCGCGCTCTTCCGGCACGCCGGTTTCTTTCTCGACCAGCGAGGCCATGATCAGCGCTTGATAGGGTTCGGTGTACGGCGCATCGGCGGCGCGTTTGCTCCACTCCTGGGCGAGGACATCGTCCAGACGGTTGTAGGATTTTTTCAGCAGTTCGACGTCGCTCATGCCACGCACGAAGCGGTAGGTGTCGGGGAAAAAGCGGCCTTCAGGGAAGACACCAGGGTGGCCGAGCTTTTCCATCACCTCACTGTCACTCAGGCCCGACAGGGTTTGCTCGATCTTTTCATGCTTGGCCAGGGCGGCGCGCACCTGGCGGAAGTTCCAGCCTTCCACCAGCGTGATGCTGTACTGCACCACTTCGCCACGCTGCCACAAACCGATCAGGCCCTCGGCGGTGAGGCCCGGGGTCATGCGGTATTCACCACTGTGCAGCGGCTGGCCGTCGAGGTTGAAGCGCCAGTAAAGACGCAACCAGAACGCATCCTTGAGTACGCCGTCATTTTCAAGACGATTGAAGGTGCCGGTGGGCGTCGCGCCGGCCGGTACGTCCAGCAATTGCTCCTGGGTCAGATTCAGGGGCTGCTCAAGGGCCGAGTTCAGCTTCCAGGCCGAAGCGCCCAGCAGCAAACCCGCCAGGACCAGGCCGATCTCCAGCAACAATACAAATTTACGTCTCAAATCAAATATCCAATAGTGCGCGAACAATGCCCTGCAGTTTACGGGTGAGCGGCCCAACCGACCAGCTCATCGCAGCACATCCGCGCACCGGCCAAATGCCATATACGCTGTTGCACACAAAGACTTCGTCAGCCTGTTGCAGTTGCTCAAGGCTGATGTCGGCCACACGGGTCGGGATGCCCAACGCCTGAGCCTGGGCCAACACCTCGGCCCGCATGACGCCGGCGACCCCACAGCGCTTCAGATCAGCGGTCAGTAACACGCCGTCACACACCAGGAACAGGTTGCTGAACACGCCTTCGATGACTCGACCGGACATATCCAGCATCAAACCTTCGGCGTGATCGGCATCCTGCCACTCGGCGCGGGCGAATACCTGTTCCAGACGATTGAGGTGCTTGAGGCCTGCGAGCAACGGTTGTTCGGACAAACGGGTGGTACACGCAAACAGGCGAATGCCTGACGCTGCATGTTCCGGGGGATAAGTGGCAGGTGGACTGCCTTGCAGAATACGCCGCGGGGGAGCGCCAGCGCTGATGCCGTAACCGCGCTGGCTGTCGCCACGGGTCAGGATCAATTTGAGCACACCGTCGCCGAGGGCGGCGGCATAGGCCAGCAATTCGCTGCGGATCAACGGCTGATCCGCAACAATCGCCAACCGCCTGCAGCCCTCACCGAGGCGCTGCAGGTGGCGGTCGAGCAACACGGGCTGCCCGGCCTTGACGGCAATGGTCTCGAACAGGCCATCACCGTACGCCAGGCCACGGTCTTTCAGGGGCACTGCGCCCGCCGGCTGACCGTCAACCCAGCTTTCCATCACTCGGCGAACCGGCGGAACACCAGGGAACCGTTGGTACCACCAAAACCGAACGAGTTGGACAACACCACGTCGATCGGCATCTTCTGCGCTTCATGCGGTACGAAGTTCAGGTCGCAGCCTTCATCCGGCTCATCGAGGTTGATGGTCGGCGGAGCGACCTGATCCTTGATGGCCAGCACACTGAAGATCGCCTCGACCGCGCCCGCCGCACCCAACAGGTGGCCGGTCATGGACTTGGTGGAGCTGACCGCCAGCTTGTAGGCGTGCTCGCCGAACACCGACTTGATGGCCTCGGCTTCCGCCAGGTCGCCCGTCGGGGTCGAAGTGCCGTGGGCGTTGATGTACTGCACCTGGTCAGCGTTGACCTTGGCATCACGCAACGCATTGGTGATGCAGCGGGCAGCACCCGCACCGTCAGACGGCGGCGAGGTCATGTGATACGCATCACCGCTCATGCCGAAGCCAATCAGTTCGGCGTAGATGGTGGCGCCACGGGCTTTCGCGTGCTCCAGCTCTTCGAGCACCAGCGCACCGGCGCCGTCGGCCAGTACAAAGCCGTCACGGCCCTTGTCCCATGGACGGCTGGCACGGGTCGGCTCGTCATTGCGGGTCGACAGTGCACGGGACGCGCCGAAGCCCCCCATGCCAAGGCCGCAGGCCGCCATTTCGGCGCCGCCAGCGATCATCACGTCGGCTTCGTCGTAGGCGATATTGCGCGCCGCCATGCCGATGCAGTGAGTGCCCGTGGTGCACGCCGTAGAGATGGCGTAGTTAGGCCCCTGGGCACCCAAGTGGATGGACAGGAAACCGGAAATCATGTTGATGATCGAGCCAGGCACGAAGAACGGTGAAATACGACGGGGGCCAGACTCGTGCAACGTGCGGCTGGTTTCTTCGATATTGGTCAGACCGCCAATACCCGAACCCATGGCCACGCCGATGCGCTCACGGTTGGCGTCGGTGACTTCCAGGCCGGCATTACGCACCGCCTGAAAACCGGCTGCCAGGCCGTATTGAATGAACAGGTCGAGTTTGCGGGACTCTTTGACCGAGAGATATTCCTCGACATTGAAGTCCTTTACCGAGCCGCCAAAACGGGTGGAATAGGCAGAAAGGTCCGTGTGTTCGATCAGACCAATACCACTGCGGCCAGCCAGAATGCCCTGCCAACTGCTCGGCACATCCGTACCCAGTGGCGACAACATACCCATACCGGTGACTACGACGCGTCTACGCGACACAGCACTCTCCTTTTTCTAATGACGACACTTTGCATCAGGCTTAAAGGAAAAAACCGCACGCCATAGGGCAGTGCGGTTTTTCCATCACAGCAAGCGACGATTACAAACTATTACGCCTGGTGGCTAGTAACGTAGTCGATAGCAGCTTGAACGGTAGTGATTTTTTCAGCTTCTTCGTCCGGGATTTCGGTCTCGAATTCCTCTTCCAGAGCCATCACCAGCTCAACGGTGTCAAGGGAGTCGGCACCCAGGTCTTCAACGAAGGAAGCAGTGTTGGTCACTTCTTCTTCTTTAACGCCCAGTTGCTCAGCAACGATTTTCTTGACGCGCTCTTCGATGGTGCTCATACCGTGTTTTCACTCCTAATGGACAAATTCAGGCAGCTGGCCAGTGGGTAAGTGTATAGAAAGGCTTTTCAGCTTTTCAACTGAAAGCTTCACCCTCGTACCCTATTGGCCATCTGCCTATAAATAGATTGCAGCTTTATAACGGATTTTAGACAGCTCGTATGACATTTTTTTGAAGCGATCCGTCACAATTTAACTCATGTACATCCCGCCGTTAACCGGGATTGTAGCCCCAGTCACGTATGCCGCACCGTCGGATGCCAGGAAAGTGACCACATTCGCGATCTCTTGAGCCTGGCCCAGACGACCCAGCGGAATCTGCGTCAGCAACGCTTCACGCTGCGCTTCAGGCAATTCGCGGGTCATATCGGTATCGATGAACCCTGGGGCCACCGAATTGACCGTAATCGACCGCGAGCCCACTTCACGCGCCAGTGCACGGCTGAAACCTTCCAGACCGGCCTTGGCGGCTGCGTAGTTTACTTGGCCTGCGTTGCCCATGGCACCCACTACGGAGCCAATATTGATAATTCGGCCCCAACGAGCCTTGGTCATACCGCGCAAAACACCCTTGGACAGGCGAAACAGACTGTTCAGGTTGGTATCAACGACGTCATGCCACTCGTCGTCTTTCATGCGCATCATCAGGTTATCGCGGGTGATACCAGCATTGTTCACCAGAATAGCCGGTGCACCGAATTTCGCCGTGATTTCCGCCAGGACGGCAGCCACGGACTCATCGCTGGTCACGTTCAGTTCAAGACCGGTGCCCTGAACGCCGTGTTCCTTCAGCGTCGCAGCAATACGCTCGGCGCCGGCGGCGGAGGTTGCGGTACCGATGACCACAGCGCCCAGACGGCCCAGCTCCAGGGCGATCGCCTGGCCAATGCCACGGCTAGCGCCGGTGACCAGTGCAACTTTACCTTGCAGACTCATGCAGGCTTCTCCTAGGTTCGGAAATTAAAGGTCAGGCCAGGGCTGCGCGAGCAGCAGCAAAGGCATCCGGGGTATTGAGGTTGGAAGTCGACACGCCTTCGGCGCAACGCTTGTTCAGGCCAGCCAGGACTTTGCCCGGGCCGCACTCGACCAATTGAGTGGCGCCGTTGGCGGCCAGGGTCTGCACCGATTCAACCCAGCGAACCGGCTTGTACAGCTGTTCCAGCAGGTCGCGCTTGAGGGTTTCCAGGTCGGGAGCAACCGCAGCACTGACGTTCTGCACCAGCGGAATCTGCGGCGCCTGCCAGTTGATCGCCGCGATCGACTCGGCAAAACGTTCGGCAGCCGGACGCATCAGTTCGCAGTGGGACGGTACGCTGACCGGCAGCGGCAACGCACGCTTCGCGCCACGGGCCTTGCAGCCTTCGATGGCGCGTTCTACTGCGGCCTTGGCACCGGCGATCACCACCTGGCCAGGGGAATTGAAGTTCACGGCGCTGACCACGTCGCCCTGGGCCGCTTCGGCGCAGGCGGCAATCACGTCAGCATCTTCCAGGCCGAGAATGGCAGCCATGCCGCCCTGCCCCGCCGGAACCGCTTCCTGCATCAACTGGCCACGACGCTCGACCAGCTTGACCGCTTCACCGAGGGTCAGGCTGCCAGCGGCCACCAGGGCGCTGTATTCGCCCAGGCTATGACCGGCAACGTAAGCCGGGCGCGCACCACCTTCAGCCAGCCACAAGCGCCACAGGGCGATGGAGGCGGTCAGGATGGCCGGCTGGGTCTTGTCGGTTTGGTTGAGCAGCGCTTCCGGCCCCTGTTGGGTCAGTGCCCACAGGTCGTAACCCAAGGCATCGGAAGCTTCCTTGAAAGTTTCCAGGACCAGCGGATGTTCCGCGCCCAGCTCGGCCAACATGCCGAGGGACTGCGAACCCTGCCCTGGAAAGACGAATGCGAGGGATGTAGACATGTAACAAGCCCCTAATGATCTGGTCGTCGGAAATTGGCGCCCCACAGGTGGGAGCGCAAGAAACTGACAGATTGGATGGTCAATTGAACTGGCCGGTCACATTTAAGCATTTCCGGCCCGATTCGCCTAAGGCAACAGATCCTCAAGGCGGCCATGCAAGCGTTGCGGCAGGTTTTCCTGGATCTCGATCAAGGCGCGCTGGATAGCACTTTGAAAACCCTGCACGCCCGCCGAGCCGTGACTTTTCACCACGATGCCCTGCAATCCCAGGAAACTCGCACCATTGTGCCGCGCCGGTGCCAGGTCCGCCTGCAGGCGCCGCATCAAGGGCAGCGCCAGGGCGCCCACCACGCGTGACGCAAGGTTGCGCTTGAACAAGGCCTCGATGCGCGCAGCAATCATCGTCGCCAGGCCTTCGCTGGACTTAAGCAGGATATTGCCGACAAACCCGTCGCACACCACCACATCCGCTTCGCCGCGGTACAACCCGTCACCTTCGACAAAGCCGATGTAGTTCAAGCCTCGCGCGCTTTGCAACAGCGTCGCCGCCAGCTTGACCTGCTGATTACCCTTGATGTCCTCGGTGCCGATATTCAGCAATGCCACCCGAGGCCGGGCCACGCCCAGCGCTTCGGCCGCCACCGAGCCCATCAACGCAAAGTGCAGCAGATGCTCGGCACTGCAATCGACGTTCGCCCCCAGGTCCAGCAACTGGCAATAACCTTGCTGGGTCGGGATCGCCGCGACCATCGCTGGCCGATCAATGCCCGGCAGGGTTTTCAGCACATGCCGGGACAACGCCATCAACGCCCCAGTGTTGCCGGCACTGACACAGGCTTGAGCCTTGCCGTCACGCACCAGCTCCAGGGCCACCCGCATCGAAGAATCAGGCTTGCCACGCAAAGCCTGTGCAGGCTTTTCATCCATGGTGATGGTTTCGCTGGCCGGCGTAATAGTCAGGCGCGCGCGATCCACCGCCGGATGGCTGGCAATCAGTTCTTCAAGTAAGGAGGGTTGACCGACGAGGGTCAGGTGCAGCGAGGGCGTGGCAGACAGGCAAGCAATACAGGCCTGAACAATGCTGCGGGGACCGAAGTCCCCGCCCATTGCGTCAATCGCGATGACTTGAGCAGACAAGTGATTACTCGTCAGCGCCCTTGTCGATCACTTTACGGCCACGGTATACGCCTTCTGGCGATACGTGGTGACGCAGGTGAACTTCACCGGTGGTTTTTTCTACAGACAGAGTGCTCGCCGTCAGGGCGTCGTGGGAACGACGCATGTCACGGGCAGAGCGGGATTTTTTGTTCTGCTGAACAGCCATAATTGATTAACTCCTAAACGTTTGGGTCACGCTTTAACTGCGCCAATACACTGAACGGGTTGGACCGCGTTACCTCGTCCTCGCTCGGTTCGGGCTCATCGAGACCCGCCGGCTGCTGGCATTCTTCCGGATGATGAGCAGGCACAATGGGCAAGGCGAGCAAAAGCTCCTCCTCGATCAGTGACTGCAGATCCAAAGGATCTTCGCCCAGTTCCAGCACGTCATAACCTTTCGGCAACGACTGGGTATTCGCACCCTCTTTCACCACAGCATAACTGCATTCGCTGTGGATCGGCAGGGTGACCAGCTCAAGACAACGCTGGCAAACCATTTTGACTTCGGTGTCGATAAAGCTGTGGATTACCACAGATTTACGTTCATCTCGTTCAAAAACGAATTTAGCCTGCACCGTACCGACAGTGTCGGAAAGCGGGTCGCAGAGTCTCTCCAAATCGGCCAGCAGCACTTCACCTTGAAGGGTAGTGCCACGATCAGCCAATTTGCGCGGGTCAACGTGAGGTGGAATCGGGTCATTCAACATAGGCGCAGCATTATAGGGATGCACCCAGCCATGTCAAAGGAAATTCAGCCCTGTCCGTCTCCGGGCCTCCCCGCTAGAATCCGCGACTGCCTTGAGGAGACGCCCATGCTGCCTTTATTACTCGCTTCCAGCTCGGTTTATCGCCGGGAATTGTTGAACCGCCTGCACTTGCCGTTCATCTGCAGCTCGCCGGATATTGACGAAAGCCACCGCCCGGACGAGTCCGCCGTGGCACTGGTGAAGCGCCTCGCCGAAGAAAAGGCCCGCGCCCTCGCCGGCAGTCATCCAGGGCATCTGATTATCGGCTCGGACCAGGTTGCCGCCCTCGACGACCAGATCATCGGCAAGCCCCACACCTTTGAGAAGGCCCGCGAGCAACTGCTGGCGGCCAGTGGCAAGCGCATCAGCTTCCTCACCGGCCTGGCCGTGCTGAACAGCACCACCGGCCACTGCCAGGTCGACTGCATCCCCTTCACCGTGCACATGCGCACGCTGGACACGGCGCGCATCGAACGCTACCTGCGCATCGAGCAGCCCTACGACTGCGCTGGCAGCTTCAAGGCCGAAGGGTTGGGGGTGAGCCTGTTTCAAAGCACCGAGGGGCCGGACGCAACCAGCCTGGTCGGCCTGCCACTGATCCGACTGGTGGACATGCTACTGGCCGAAGGCGTGCAGATTCCCTGAGAACACCACAAACAAATGTGGGAGCTGGCTTGCCTGCGATGCAGACACCTCGGTACATCAGTTGCACCGAGGTGATGCTATCGCAGGCAAGCCAGCTCCCACACTTTGAGCCATGTCGCGCTCAAGGTCTCAGCGCAGAGTCGGCCCCTGGAAGCCCATCCACATCGCCAACTGCTCAGCCACACTGGCGCCAAGCTTCTTCGAGAAGCGGTCAAACGGCGATTCCTGAACAGTGAAATCCACCAGTTCTTTCTCGCCAATCACATCCCGCGCCACCGAACTGGCACTGCCCAGGCCGTCGATCAAACCCAATGGCAGCGCTTGCTCACCAGACCAGACCAGGCCGGAGAACAATTCCGGATGCTCTTTATCCTTGAGCCGGTCACCGCGCCCCTGCTTGACGCTGGCAATAAACTGCCGATGAGTGGTATCGAGCACGCCCTGCCAGAACTGGGTCTCGTCAGCCTTTTGCGGCTGGAATGGATCCAGGAACGACTTGTGCTCGCCAGACGTGTAGGTACGCCGCTCAACCCCGAGCTTCTCCATGGTGCCGACAAAGCCGTAACCGGCCGCCGTCACACCAATGGAACCCACCAGGCTGGCCTTGTCGGCATAGATCTGATCGGCAGCGCTGGCGATGTAATAGGCACCCGAGGCACCCAGATCGGAAATCACCGCGTACAGCTTGATGTCCGGGTGCAAGGCGCGCAGGCGGCGAATCTCGTCATACACATAACCCGATTGCACCGGACTGCCGCCCGGGCTGTTGATGCGCAGAATCACAGCCTTGACCTTGGCATCTTCGAAGGCGGCCCGCAGGCTGCTGACGATATTGTCGGCACTGGCGGACTCCTTGTCGGCAATCACCCCACGCACTTCGATCAATGCCGTGTAATTACCGCTTCGGGTGGCGCTCTTCTCCATGTCCATCAGCGGACTGAACAGCGCCAGCATGCCCAGCAGATAAATAAAGGTCAGGAGCTTGAAAAAGATCCCCCAACGCCGGGACCGACGCTGCTCCTGGACACTGGCCAGCAGGGTCTTCTCCAGCAATTTCCAACTTCTGTCATCGCCATTGTTATCGGCATTGGCCTTTTCAGGCGCCTTCCACTCATCGGTCATGCCATCCACCCCAGCAAAGACTTAATGGGCCCGGCTGAGCCAGGCCTGCAATTCAGAAAAACGGTCAATCGTCAGTCTCGGCTCGTACGCTTGCAACGCCTCGGCAGACTGGGCGCCGTAGCTGACCGCCACGGAGTCCATGCCAGCATTGCGCGCCATCATCAGGTCGAACGACGCATCACCCACCATCAACGCCTGCCGAGGCGACACGCCACATTGAGCGAGGATCTGTTCGAGCATCAGAGGGTGAGGCTTGCTGGCGGTTTCATCCGCCGCACGGGTGGCGTCGAAATAATTTTCCCAACCGTGGGCTTTGAGCACCCGGTCCAGGCCGCGACGGGCCTTGCCGGTCGCCACCGCGAGGTGATAGCCGTCGGCACGAAACGCTTCCATGGCCTGTGCCACCCCTTCAAACAGCGGCGATGGCTGGGCATCAAGCGCCATGTAGTGATCGGCGTAGTGCTGACGAAACGCTATCAACTCGTCATCGCCAATCTCCGGATACAGGGTACGGATCGCTTCCGGCAGGCCCAGGCCGATAATGCCCTTGACCGCCAGGTCGTCGCACAACGCATAGCCGGCCCGGGTCGACGCGGCGTGCATCGACTCGACAATCCGACCAATGGAGTTACACAGCGTGCCATCCCAATCAAAGATCAGGAGCTTGTAGTCAAGGTGCGACACTCAGGCGCTCCACGGTCTTGGCCCACATCTCATCGACAGGCGCCTGCAGCTTCAATTCGCCGCCATCCGGCAGCGGCACGGTCAGCATGTAGGCGTGCAGGAACAGGCGTTTGCCGCCCAGGTCGCGGATTTCCTTGGAGAAATCCTCGTCGCCGTATTTGGTATCGCCGGCGATGCAGTGGCCCGCGTGCAGGGTATGCACACGAATCTGGTGGGTACGGCCGGTGACCGGCTTGGCCTCGACCATGGTGGCAAAGTCACCAAAGCGGCGCAGCACCTTGAACAGGGTCAGCGCCTCCTTGCCCTCCTCGTCCACCTCGACCATGCGCTCGCCGGAGCGCAGGTTGCTCTTCTGCAACGGCGCGCGGACGCTCTTGATCGAGGTTGCCCAGTTGCCACGCACCAGGGCCATGTAGCGCTTGTCCACGCCATCACCGCGCAGGGCGGCATGCAGGTGACGCAACATGCTGCGTTTCTTGGCAATCATCAGCAGGCCGGAGGTATCACGGTCCAGACGGTGGACCAGTTCCAGTTCCTTGGCATCCGGGCGCAACTGACGAAAGGCTTCAATCACCCCGTAGTTCAGGCCACTGCCGCCATGGACGGCGATACCGCAAGGCTTGTTGATCACGATCAGCTTGTTGTCTTCGAAGACAATCGACGCTTCGAGGCGCTGCAACAGGCCTTGAGCCAGAGGGACCGGCTCGTCCCGTTCAGGCACCCGCACCGGCGGCACGCGGACGATATCGCCCGCCTGCAGCTTGTACTCGGGCTTGATCCGGCCCTTGTTCACGCGCACTTCGCCTTTACGCAAAATGCGGTAAATCAAGGTCTTGGGCACGCCTTTGAGCCTGGCAAGAAGAAAGTTGTCGATGCGTTGGCCGGCATATTCCGGCGAGACCTCGAGCAGCTGGACGCTGGGGGTCTGGGGGGCGGTAGTCGTCATGGCGGCGATGATAACAATTTTTTATGGAATTGAAGCACTTAATCATTGCTGCTATAGTCGCGAACGCCGCCAAAAGCGGCCTGGACAGAGGACTAGCGGCAAACTGCCGGCCCTGACCATCGCAATTCATCAGGACGCGAGGCCGTCCTACGGGGCTTTCGCCACCTTGGAAGGCTCGAGATTGTAACAAGCGCAGGTGACATGAGGCCTGAAGCGAGTGCAAAAAGCAGAGTGATTACTCGCCTTTTGCGCCGATATTTACGGCCAGTTCACAAAGTGCAGTCAGTCTTGAGCCAGACCACGGCGAATGCTTCGGAAACAACGCCTGTTACGAGCTGAGTGAGAGCACAGTCGCCCACACCCGGTCTTGTTTAGCCATGAGCGTGTTCTCCCCATTGGAGAACACGGTAAATGCCAACCCGCTGCGGATTCTGCGCGCGGCAGCACCCGAATTATCAGGGATACGTGTAGGGTGGAGATGCACAACCGTCGGACTGTGTAGCACTAGGCTTATATTTAGACGCTTCATCTCGTCCACAGTCGCCGGTTGATTCCTCCTCCTGACTGAGTGCTTAAGTCACCACAGCAAGCAGGAAGCGTACGTCGCGATACCGCCCATTTTGGCGGGTATTGCTGGACACTGGAGTGGCCAACCACTCTTGACGCACCTGACACCGACCGTGAGAAGTCGTGTGTGCCGAACGCCGTTTCCGGCAGCCCGGAAACCGACGGTACAACATGAAAAGAATGCTGATTAACGCAACTCAACCCGAAGAGTTGCGTGTTGCACTGGTAGACGGCCAACGCCTCTACGACCTGGACATCGAGTCCGGTGCACGCGAGCAAAAGAAGGCCAACATCTATAAAGGCCGGATTACTCGTATCGAACCAAGCCTTGAGGCTGCCTTTGTCGATTTTGGCTCCGAGCGCCATGGCTTCCTGCCCCTCAAAGAAATCTCCCGCGAATACTTCAAGAAAGCCCCAGAAGGCCGCGTGAACATCAAGGACGTCCTGAGCGAAGGCCAGGAAGTCATCGTTCAGGTGGAAAAAGAAGAACGTGGCAACAAGGGCGCAGCCCTCACCACCTTCATCAGCCTGGCTGGCCGCTACCTGGTCCTGATGCCGAACAACCCACGTGCCGGCGGTATTTCCCGTCGCATCGAAGGCGAAGAGCGCAACGAACTGCGTGAAGCGCTGAACGGCCTGATCGCTCCGGCCGACATGGGCCTGATCGTGCGCACTGCCGGCCTGGGCCGCAGCAGCGAAGAAATGCAGTGGGACCTCGACTACCTGCTGCAACTCTGGACTGCCATCAAAGAAGCGTCCCTGGATCGCTCCGCGCCATTCCTGATCTATCAGGAAAGCAACGTGATCATCCGCGCCATCCGCGACTACCTGCGCCAGGACATCGGCGAAGTGCTGATCGACAGCGTTGAAGCCCAGGACGAAGCCCTGACCTTCATCCGCCAGGTGATGCCGCAGTACGCCAGCAAGATCAAGCTCTACGAAGACAGCGTTCCGCTGTTCAACCGTTTCCAGATCGAAAGCCAGATCGAAACCGCTTTCCAGCGCGTAGTCGAACTGCCTTCCGGCGGCTCCATCGTGATCGACCCGACCGAAGCCCTGGTGTCCATCGACATCAACTCGGCGCGCGCCACGAAGGGTAGCGACATCGAAGAAACCGCCCTGCAGACCAACCTGGAAGCGGCTGAAGAAATCGCCCGCCAGCTGCGCCTGCGTGACATCGGCGGCCTGATCGTGATCGACTTCATCGACATGACCCCCGCCAAGAACCAGCGCGCCGTGGAAGAGAAAGTCCGCGAATGCCTGGAAGCTGACCGTGCCCGCGTCCAGGTCGGACGTATCTCGCGCTTCGGCCTGCTGGAAATGTCCCGTCAGCGCCTGCGTCCATCCCTGGGTGAAAGCAGCGGCATCGTTTGCCCGCGTTGCAACGGCACCGGCATCATCCGTGACGTTGAATCGCTGTCCCTGGCGATCCTGCGCCTGATCGAAGAAGAAGCCCTGAAAGACCGCACTGCCGAAGTGCGCGCCCAGGTGCCGATCCCGGTGGCTGCGTTTCTGCTCAACGAAAAACGCAACTCGATCACCAAGATCGAACTGCGCACCCGTGCCCGCATCGTCATCCTGCCGAACGATCACCTCGAGACGCCGCACTTCGAAGTGCAGCGCCTGCGTGATGACAGCCCGGAAGCCCACGTCAATCAGTCCAGCTACGAAATCGCTGCTGCCGCTGCCGAAGTGGAAGAAGTCCAGCCAGCCGCCGCGACCCGCACCCTGGTTCGCCAGGAAGCCGCCGTCAAGACCGCGCCAGCCCGTGCCAACGCACCGGTTCCGGTTGAAGCTGCCGCGCCGGTTGCCGCGCCTGCAGCCCTGCCTGAGCCAAGCCTGTTCAAGGGCCTGGTGAAGTCGCTGGTCAGCCTGTTCGCCACCAAGGAAGAGCCGGTAGCTCCAGTTGTGGTCGAGAAGCCTGCCGCTGAACGCCCTGCACGCAATGAAGAGCGTCGCAACGGTCGCCAGCAGAGCCGCAATCGCAACGGTCGCCGTGACGAAGAGCGCAAGCCTCGTGAAGAACGTGCGCCACGCGAAGATCGTGCCCCACGTGAAGAGCGCCAACCGCGCGAAGCCCGTGAAGAAACGCCAACCGTAGCCCGTGAAGAGCGTGCACCACGGGAAGAACGTGCACCGCGCGCTCCACGCGCCCCGCGTGAAGACCGCAAGCCACGTGGCGAGCGTGAAGAACGCGTGCGTGAACTGCGCGAGCCGCTGGATGCCGCTCCAGCCGTAGCCGCTGCTGCTGCCACCGCTGCCACTGCTGAAGAGCGTCCAGCTCGTCAGCCGCGTGAAGAACGTGCACCACGCCCTCCTCGTGAAGAGCGTCAACCACGTGCCGAACAAGCGGCTCCAGCCGGTGAAGAAGAAGAGCTGCTGTCCAACGAAGATCAGCAACAGGAAGACGGCCAGGACAACGCCGAAGGCGATCGTCCACGCCGCCGCTCCCGTGGCCAGCGTCGTCGCAGCAACCGTCGTGAGCGTCAACGTGATGCCAACGGCAATGAAATCGAAGGTTCGGAAGAGACCGGTGAAGCTACCGCGACTGGCGAACCGACTGGTGCCGAACTGGCTGCCGGCCTGGCCGTGACCGCTGCTGTTGCCAGCTCGGTCATCAGCGCACCTGCTGAAGCCCAGGCCAACGAGCAAGCTGAAGCCGCTACCGCTGCCATTCAGGAAACCCCTGTTGTAGAGACGCCTGCCGTCGAAGCACCTGTGGTTGAAGCGACGACTCCAGTCGAAGCCCCGGTTGTTCCGGAAGTGGAAGTAGCGCCAGCTCGTCACGTGCGTGAAGTTCGCGAAGTTCGCGAGCCTAAGCCTGAAGCTGAAGTGGTTGCCGAGCCTGCCGCTGTTGTTGAACAACAGCCCGTGGTTGAAGCCGCCGTTGAAGCACCGGTTGCCGAGCCGACCCCTGAAGTGCGTGAAGTTCGCGAAGAACAGACCGCCTTCCAGTGGACTGCCGAACCTGCCCCAGTGGTCGAAGCGGTTGAAGCACCAGCGCCTGCTCCAGTGGTCGAAGAAGCTCCGGCGCCAGTCGCTGAAGTGGTTGTCGCCCCTGAACCTGTGGCCGTGGTTGCCGAGCCTGCCCCTGTGGTTGAAGCGCCAGTGGTTGCCGAAGTGGCAGCACCGGTGGTTGAAGCCGCTCCGGCCAGCGCCCTGACCGAAAACGGCCGTGCGCCGAACGACCCGCGTGAAGTGCGTCGCCGTCGCAAGGAAGCTGAAGCGGCCGCCGCTGCTGCCAAGGCCGCTGCCGAAGCCGCTCCAGCCGTCGCTGAAGTGGTCGAAGCAGCCCCTGCTCCGGTCACCGAAGCCGTGGTTGAGCACACTGCCCCTGCTATCGACGAGAACCAACGTTCCGTTGAAGAAGTGGTAGAGCACCACCCTAAGGCCCTGGAAGAAGAGCACGAGCCTAAACCCCTCGTCTGATTCCATCGGCCACTAAAAAGCCCCGCCTGAGTGATCAGGCGGGGCTTTTTTATGCCTGCGCTATCCGCTAGCGGAAGTTCAACAACGCCGGCACATCTACATCCCACAACACACCGGGATCATCGACAGCGACTTCCTGCACCGAAGCCATGGCAAACAATGGCTTTGCTCCACGATCTCCCGTGAGCGCCATCAAGGCAGGGCCGAATGAACGGCCAAACCCCACCGGATGCCCATACTGACCGGCATGCACCGGGACGCTGATACCGTCTTCCTCTAGGCCTGCCATCACGTGCTCGATACTTGCCGGCAGGATGAACGGCATATCTCCCAGCACCACCAGCCAACCGGCGGACGGGCCACTGGCTGCCACCGCAGCCGCGATGCTGTCACCCATACCCGGTGAACGTAAAAGCAGCACTTCGCACCCCTTCAGTTGCGCCAGCCGAATGACTTCAGTGCGATCCGGCGACGTCACCAGCCAGCGCTTGGCAACCGCCGCCGGCAAATTCACCAATACCTGCTCAATCACTGGCCGTGTGATGCCATCCCGACCCACGCAGGGCGCCAGCAACTTATCCTGATCCACACCTGCTTCGGCCCGAAAACGACTGCCCTGCCCCGCCGCCAGGATGATCGCGGTGATGCTCGTCAACTGACCGCTGCCTGCAACGGCTTTTTCTGCAACAGATCAATCCCGTTCTTGATGGCAACGATTTCCGCCATCAACGACAGGGCGATCTCCGCTGGCGTATGGCTGCCGATATGCAGGCCAATCGGCCCATGCAGCCGCTCAATGGCCTCCGCACTCAACCCCAGCGCCGCGAGGTTTTCCCGGCGCTTCAGGCTGTTGACCCGCGAGCCCAAGGCACCAATGTAGAACGCCCGAGAGTTGAGGGCCGTCAGCAGCGCCATGTCATCCAGGCGCGGGTCATGGGTGAGCGCGACAATAGCGGTGCGTTCATCGGTCTGGATATTCAGCACGGCCTCATCGGGCATGCCCGGCACAAAGCACCCATGCTGTTCTTCCCAGCCGTAGACAAACTCCTGGCGTGGGTCGCAGATCAGCACTTCGAAATCCAGCAGCCGGGCCATTTCTGCCACATAGCGTGACAGCTGGCCTGCGCCGATCAACAGCAAGCGCCAGCGCGGACCATAAATCGCCCGCAAGCGCTCGCCGTCGAAGCTGACCACATCGGTCTTGCTCGCACCGCTTAACTCCACTTTACCGGTGGTCAGGTCCAATTCACGGGCGACAATCTCGTGAGCCTCGCAGCGCGCCAGCAGTTCAGCGACCCAACCTGGATCACCCACCCGCTCTTCGGTCAGGCGCAAGGTGCCGCCGCACGGCAGACCAAAACGCGCCGCTTCGTCCCGGGTGACGCCATACGTTACAAGCTGCACCGGCGGCCCGTCTTCTGGCAACCGGCCATCCTGCAAACGGGCGATCAAGTCGTCCTCGATACAGCCGCCAGACACCGAGCCAATCACCACCCCGTCGCCGCGCAAGGCCAGCATGGCCCCCGGCGGACGCGGCGCACTGCCCCAGGTCTGGACCACGCTGTACAGCACCACCCGCTGCCCGGCGCGGCGCCATTCCAGCACGCTGCGCAACACATTCAGATCAACACTGTCCATCAGGCCTTCGCCTCCTGCCAAACACGTAGCTGGTTTTGATAAACAGCATCTATGAGTTGATTAAAAAATATCGGTAGTCAGCTAAGTTAACTCAGCGGCAATAAAAAAGCCCCGCTATGCAGGGCTTGGTGCGTCAAAAAACCAGCTTAGTTCAATAGCGGTTGGGCTCCATCTCCAGCACAACCTTGAAACGCTTTTCGATGTCCTGCTGGATGCGTAGCGCGAGCCCGGCAATCTCCTGGCCGGTGGCCGCGCCATAGTTCACCAACACCAGCGCCTGCAAGCGATGCACACCGGCATCGCCATCACGAAAGCCTTTCCAGCCCGCCTTGTCGATCAGCCAGCCGGCGGCCAGTTTCATCTGCCCGTCAGCCTGGGGGTAAGCCACCAGGTCCGGGTATTCCAGCTGCAATTCGGCGGCCAGCGCCTGGGACACCAGCGGATTCTTGAAGAAACTGCCGGCATTGCCGAGCACCGCCGGGTCGGGCAGTTTCTCGCTACGAATGCTGCAAATCGCTCGACTGACATCGCTGGGGGTGGCCTGCGTAATGCCTTGTTCGGTCAGGCGCTGTTGCACCGGCCCGTATTCAAGCTTCAGGTGCACGGCGCGACTCAGGGCAAAACGCACCCGCAGGATCAGCCAGCGCCCGACTTCATGTTTGAACAGGCTGTCACGGTAGGCAAAGTTGCATTCGGCCAGGCTGAAATCCCGCAGCTCGCCGGTCTGGCGGTCGAGGGCGGTCAGGCCGCTGAACACGTCCTTGATCTCAACACCGTAGGCGCCAATGTTCTGCATCGGTGCGGCGCCGACCGTGCCAGGGATCAGGCTGAGATTTTCCAGGCCGGAAAAGCCCTGGGCCAAGGTCCACAGCACAAACGGATGCCAGGCTTCGCCAGCTTCGGCTTCAACCACCACCTGTACGCCATCGTCTTGCACGACCCGGATGCCCTGGCTGGCCATGCGCAGCACCAGCGCGTCGATATCCTGGGTCAGCAGCAAATTGCTGCCGCCGCCAATCACCAGCAACGGCAATTGTTGTCCGGCGGCGTAGGCCAAAGCCTCACGCACGTCAGCGTCGTTGCGGGCCTCGGCAAACAGCCGGGCACGCACGTCGATGCCAAAGCTGTTGAACGGCTTGAGCGAAACCTGTGCCTGCACCTGCAATGTCATAACCGGCCCTTCAATTCAATCACCAACAGGTCACAGGCGCGCTCGATCAGGTCGAGCACGGTTTCGAAACCCTGGTCGCCTTCGTAATAGGGGTCCGGCACTTCATCCACCACCGAGTCATAACGGCGCAGGAACAAGTCCAGGTCCGCCTTACCTTGAGCCGGCTGCATGGCCTTGAGGTTGCGCAGGTTGCTCTGGTCCATGGCGAGGATCAGGTCGTAACGGGAAAAGTCGGCACGGGACACCTGCTGAGCACGCTGGGCCGACAGGTCGTAGCCCCGTTGCAGCGCTGCCCGCTGGCTGCGCTTGTCTGGTGGATTGCCAACGTGCCATTCACCGGTGCCGGCGGAGGCCACCTCGACCCGATCAGCCAGGCCGGCTTCACGCAGCTTGTGGCGCAACACACCTTCAGCCGTCGGGGAACGGCAGATATTGCCCAGGCAGACAAACAGAACCTGCATCAGGCCCCCAGCAGGCGACGGACGCGCTCGAGGTCTTCAGGCGTGTCAACACCCGCCGGTGGCGCTTCCAGGGCATCGCCCACATGAATGCGCACGCCGTGCCACAGGGCACGCAGTTGTTCCAGGGATTCGGTGTTCTCCAGCCAGCACGGGCCCCAGCTGACGAAGTCATGCAGGAACCCGGCACGGTAGGCGTAGATACCGATATGGCGGCGATAAGGCACGCCCGCCGGCAGTACGTCGGGCTGCTTGGCGAATGCATCCCGCGCCCACGGCAAGGTGGAGCGGCTGAACGTCAGCGCCAGGCCATTGATGTCGCTGACCACTTTCACCACGTTGGGGTTGAACAGGGTCTCGATGTCTTCAATCGGCTCGGCCAGGGTTGCCATGCGGGCTTCGCCATGGGCCGCCAGGTTGGCCGCCACCTGGTCGATCACGCTGGGCGGAATCAACGGCTCGTCGCCTTGCACGTTGACCACGATGGCGTCCGCCGCCAGCCCCAGCTGGGTGGCCACTTCGGCCAGGCGGTCGGTGCCGGAATTGTGGTCTTCACGGGTCAGCACCGCTTCGGCGCCAAAGCCTTTGCAGGCCTCGATAATGCGCGGATCATCGGTGGCCACCACCACCCGTTCGGCGCTGCTTTTGCAGGCCTGTTCCCACACCAGCTGGATCATCGGCTTGTTGCCGATCAGCTGCAGCGGTTTGCCGGGCAGGCGGGTGGAGGCGTAGCGGGACGGGATGACGACGGTGAAGGCAGTGGTCATTTATCCAGGCGCTCGTCGGTGGTCAGGGTACGGGCTTCGCTTTCGAGCATTACCGGAATGCCGTCACGGATCGGGTACGCCAGGCCGGCGCCCTTGCTGATCAACTCGGTTTTGTCGGCGCTGAGCTTGAGCGGACCTTTGCAGATCGGGCAAGCGAGGATATCGAGCAGTTTGGTGTCCATGAGTATGTCCTGGAGAGCAGCGTTTTAAGGCAAAAGGCGAGCGGGCAGCAAACGCATTAACTGCGTGTCGAACCAGGCGATAAACGCCGGTGACGGTGCCGCGTCCACCGCAAGGTACCACCAGTCGGGCCTGGCAAAGGCGCGGCACTTCACCGCGTCCTTTTCAGTCATGACCAACGGCAGCGCCGGTGTGAAATTCAAGACCTCGGCGCTGTAGGGCGCGTGGTCGGCAAAAGCATGAGGTATTGGGCGCCAGTGTAGCGTCTCAAGGGTATTGAAGAAACGTTGCGGGTTTCCGATGCCGGCCACCGCATGCACCTGCTGACCTACCGGGAAGTGGTCGACAGGTTGGCGCTCGCCGGTGTGCAGATTGACCAATGCGGTGGGCAGCAGGCGGAAGGCAAAGCCATCCTCACGGTCTGAACCGGCGCCGTTATAAAGCAGCGCATCGACGCTTTGCAAACGCTCGACCGGCTCGCGCAACGGGCCCGCCGGCAAGCAGCGACGGTTGCCGAGCCCACGGGCGGCATCAATCAATACCAGTTCCAGGTCTCGGGCCAGGCGGTAATGTTGCAGCCCGTCGTCGGAGAGAATCAGGTCCAGGGTTTCGCTGGCCAACAACGCCTTTACGGCGCGGCTGCGATCAGGGTCGATCATCAGGGGTACGCCGCTGCGTTGCACGATCAACAGGGGTTCGTCCCCCGCCTCCGCAGCGGTGTGACTGGCTTCGACACGCCACGGAAACTCCGGCGGTTTGGCGCCATAACCGCGGCTGACCACTCCGACGCGCAAACCGCTGCGCTGGCAATGGTCGATCAGCCAAAGAATCAAGGGGGTCTTGCCGGTGCCTCCGACGGTGATGTTACCGACGACCACGACCGGCACCGGCGACTGGTAGATCTCGCCCTCGCCCGCCAGGAACCGCGCGCGCTTGCGCTGCACCACCCGGCGATAGAGGGATTCCAGCGGCTGCAACAACGCAAGCGCCGGATGGCCTTCGTACCAGGCCTTGAGCAAACGATCAGTCATGGCCATCAGGGTTGGCTCGCCGCCTCGACCGTGGTCATGCGCAAATGGCTGAAGCCGAGCTTGCCGGCAGCGTCCATCGCAGTGATCACGGCCTGGTGCTTGGTGTTGCCATCGGCGCTGATGGACAGTGGCAAGTTAGTGTCGCCACCGGACTCCTTCTGCAGTGCTTCCATCAGGCTGGCCAGGTCGTTTTTCTCCAGCAACTGGTTATTCACCGAGAACACGCCATCGGCGCTGATGGCGATGTCCAGCTGCTTGGCCTGCTGGTCTTCCGCCGGAGAGCCGCTTACGGCTTCCGGCAAGTCGACGCGCAGCTGGGTTTCCCGGGTAAAGGTGGTGGTGACGACAAAAAACAGCAGCAAGATAAACACCACGTCAATCAACGACGCCAGGTTGATATCGACGTTTTCCCGTTGCTTGCGGCGAAATTTCACGCTTTGCCCTCAACCAGGTCCACGTCACGGTCGCCCTGCACCACTTCCACCAGCTTGATGGCTTCCTGCTCCATGCCCACCACCAGCTCGTCGATGCGCCGTTGCAGAAAACGGTGGAAGAACACCGACGGAATACCGACCATCAGGCCCGCCGCCGTGGTGATCAACGCCTTGGAAATACCACCGGCCAGCACCGCAGCGTTGGTGGTCATGCCCGAGCCCATGAAGGAGCTGAAGATATCGATCATGCCCAACACCGTACCGAGCAGGCCGAGCAACGGTGCCATGGCGGCAATGGTGCCCAAGGCATTGATGTAGCGCTCCAACTCATGGATGACCCGGGCGGCGGCCTCTTCGATGCATTCCTTCATGATCTCGCGACCATGCTTGGAGTTGGCGAGGCCGGCGGCGAGGATTTCACCCAGGGGCGAGTTGGCGCGCAGTTCCTTGAGCTTTGCCTTGTCCAGTTGCTTGTTCTTGATCCAGCCCCAGACCTGGCCCAGCAGGTGGTCAGGTGTTACACGGCTGGCACGCAGGGTCCACAGGCGTTCGGCGATGATGCCGAGTGCGGCGATGGAACTCAAAATGATCGGCAACATCATCCAGCCGCCGGATTTGACCAATTCCCACACAGTGAATGTCCCCTCGAAAAAGTGCGCCACTTTACCATAAGGGTCCGGCGGAAGGGCTGGCCGGCCCCAGAGCATCCTGTCGCAGGAGCCAGTCTTTGGTAACGCTGTTTTGCGGCGGGGGCTCGCGCCAGAAACGCCGCTGGCTGCGCACGGCCTGCGGCGGCTGGAAGGTGCCCAGTTGCAGACGGAGTGCGCCTTGCTCGGCGCTGTCATAAATCAGGCTGCCCACGGCCTGGTAACGCTCCAATACGTGGGGATGGGGATGGCCGAAGGCATTGCTGCGGCCACGGGAAATCAACACTGCCTTGGGTGCAAGGCGCTGGAGAAACGGCCAGGACGACGAGCTGCGACTGCCATGGTGCGGCGCCTGCAACCAATCGACAGGAGCCCCCAGGGGGGTGGCCAGCAATGCCCGCTCGGCTTCACGGTCAATATCACCGGTCAGCAGCAACCGTTCGCCATTGGCCTGCACCAGCAACACACAGGACATCTGATTACCGTCCGTCGCATCAGGCCATTGCCACAGCTCGAAGGTCACGCCATCCCAATCCCACCGCTCGCCACTGACGCAGGCTTGAGTACCGAGTGCCGCCGGCAGCCGTTCGGTCTCGCCGCCCACCACGCGCTTGATCGGCAGCCCGTGGGCAACCGCCAACGCACCACCGGCATGATCGGCATCGGCATGACTGAGCAGCATCATGTCCAGCCCCGCGACACCCAGTTTGCGCAACGCAGGCAATACCACGCGCGCGCCAAGGTCGAACTCACCGGAGCGCGGCCCGGCGTCATAGAGCAGAACGTGGTTGCGGGTACGCAGGATGATCGCCAACCCTTGGCCGACATCCAGTTGCACCACCTCGACGCGTCCGTGAGGGATCGACTCCCGAGGCGGGAACACCGCCAGCAGGAACATCGGCCAGCCCAGCAGCCGAAACGGCACGCCCTTGGGCAGCAATAACAGCACCGCCCCCAGCAGGCTCACCAACCAATAGCCCATGGGCACTTGCGCCGGTATCCAGGCCGGCAAGTACTGCGCCAGCAACGCCAAGGCCTTGAACAGCCAGTCCAGTGTGCCGCCCGCCAGCCATAACAAACCTTCACCTATATAAGGCAGCGGCAATAACACCGTACCCAGCAAGGCCAGGGGCAACACCACCAGGCTGATCCACGGCACCGCAACCAGGTTGGCCAGCGGCCCGCTCAGGCTGATGGGCAAACCGAGCACCAGCAGCAGCGGAAACAGGCCGATGGCAATCAACCACTGGGCCCGGGTCCAGGCCTGCCAGGCACGCCAGGGGCCCAGTCGGCCACTGAACGCCAGGATCAGCACCGCCACCGCCGCAAAGGACAGCCAGAACCCCGGTTGCAGGCTGGCCAGCGGTTCGAGGATGAGCACCGCGTTCAGCGCCAGCAACAGCGGCCACCAGATCCCCAAGTGACGAAACCGCAGGCGCCATAGCAGGACCAATCCCACCATGACGCAGGCCCGTTGCACCGGCACTTCAAAACCGGCCAGCAAGCCATAGCCCAGCGCCGCAGCAAACCCCAGGCCGCAGGCCCAGGGCAGCCACGGCAAGGGTTTCGGCCAACACCCGAAGCGCGCCAGGCCGGCGACCAGGCCATAGATCAACCCTGCCAGCAGCCCAATATGTTGCCCGGAAATCACCAATAAATGCACGGTGCCGGTGTCTTGCAGAACCCGCCAATCCTCGGCGGCCAGCCCGGTACCATCCCCGAGCACCAGCGCCGCCAGGCCCGCCTCTCGCCCTTGGGCATCCACTGCCAACAGCCGCTGGCGAATTCCGTCGCGCCAGGCATGCCGCGCAGGCGCCAGCTTCTGGCCATCCTTGACCGAACCCGTGGCGCCAATCCGCTGGGCCAGCAGCCAGGCTTCATAGTCAAACCCCTCGGCATTAAGCAAACCGGAGGGACGCTTGAGGGTCACGGCCAACCGCCAGCGCTCACCGCTCTGAACCGCTGGCCCGCCACGCCAGGACACACGGATGCGCTTCGGAAGCAGGTCCTTGCGTGACCGGCTGTCGGTCAGTTCAAAGCGAACACCGTCGCCTGTCTGCTGCGGCAACCCGCTGACACGCCCCTCCACCCAGCGGGTCTGGCCATCCAGACGCGGTGCCAACCGGTCGTCCAGCGCCCACTGCGCACTCAGGCACGCCCAGCCCAGCCCGAGCAGGAAAAACGCCAGCGGATAGGTGCGAAAAGGCAGCAGCATCAGGGCCAACACCGGCATCAGCAGCAGCCAGCCGCTGGACGGCAACGCAGGTAAAAAACGCAGGGCGAGCAGCCCCAGCGCGAGTGCGAACATCCCTGTTCTCATGGATCGTTCCTTGAAAGCGACCCATTGAGTCTTAGCCGGGCTACCGACGCGGCCTATTATTATTTGTCACAAAGTCTGAATTTACCGTTCTTGGAATGCGGGCATACTTGCCCCTCGAACTGACCTGGACCCCTTATGCCACGGCGCTTATTCAAACGGTACATGCCCGATCCGACCAGCATCCGGGAACACAAATCCTTACGCTTTCTCGGCAAGTTGCTGCATGACCCGAACCTCTGGCACCTCAATCGCCACTCGGTTGCCCGGGCGATGGCCGTTGGTCTGTTCGCGGCATTTATCCCCATTCCCTTGCAGATGCTGCTGGCGGCGATCCTCGCCATCAGCGTGCGCGGCAACATGCCGATTGCCGTGAGCCTGGTGTGGCTGACCAACCCGATCACCATGCCGCCGGTGTTCTTCTGCACCTATATGACCGGCGCCTGGCTGATGAACGTGCCACCCCGCAGCATGCCCGACGAGTTGACCTGGGAATGGATCAGCGGGCAGTTGTCGACGTTGTGGCAACCCTTCCTGCTGGGTTCGGTGGTACTGGGGCTGGTGATGGCAGCGCTGGGGTATTGCCTGACCATGGGCTACTGGCGCTGGTGGGTGGCCCGCCAGTGGAAGAAACGCAAACAGCGCAGGTTGTAGGCGTCAGCGGGCCAGCAAGCGCATGTGCACGCGCAAACCCTGGCCGGTGTTTTCCGCCCACAAGCTGCCGTCCTGACGCTGCACAGCGTTGCGCGCAATGCTCAAGCCCAGGCCAAAGCCACCGTCGCCGGGCCGTGAGCCGTCCAGCCGGGTGAATGGCGCAAAGATCCGTTCCAGCTCCCCCTCATCGATCCCGCCGCCCTGGTCTTCCAGCCACAAGTGCCAGTGATCCCCCTCACGCTGCCCGCCCAATTGCACTGTGCCGTATTGCGGAGAGTGCCGGATGGCATTGCGCAGGATGTTTTCCAACGCCTGGGCCAGCAGGTTCAGATGCCCACGCACCCAGCAGTCAGCCCCCAGTTCGCACTGCAAACGTGAAGCCGGCCAGCCACTTTCAAAACAGGCGTTTTCCCGCAGCATGTCCCACAGCGCCTGCACCTGGATGTCTTCCTTGGGCAGCGGCGCACGTTCAGTGTCGAGCCAGGCCAGTTGCAGGGTGTCTTCCACCAGGCGCTGCATGCCGTCGATTTCCCTTCCCAGGCGTTCGCGCAGTTGGATCAGGTCCTGCTCGCTGTCACAGGCGACGCGCAAACGGCTTAGCGGTGTGCGCAGCTCATGGGACAAATCCCGCAGCAGTTGCTGTTGCAGCGCCACGGTGCCTTGCAGGCGTTCCGACATCTGGTCAAACGCGCGGCCCAACTCCCCCAATTCATCCTGGCGGCTGGTGGTGTCGAGGGAAAGCCGGGTACTCAATTGATCGGCACGCCAGGCGTTCGCCTGCTCCCGCAGGTGGTTGAGGGGCATGATCAACAGCCGGTAAAGGCCGATGCAGAGCAACAGGGTGAACAGGCCGGGAATCACGCCATTGGTGACGATCCGCCAGAACAGCTGGTTTTGCCCAGGCATGAAACGCCGGGGCAATTCGATCACCAGGGACCCCGCCCCCGGGTCGAGCGGGAACGGGATTTTCAACCACGGCAAGCCCTTGGCGTGCCGGCTGACGGGCCAGTCCAGGCCACGCAGGAAGGTCAGGCGCTGGCTTTCCTTGTCCGTCAGCGGGTAGCTGCTCAGGGATTGCAGGTCGTTACCGATAACACCCACCCAGGTGCGCTCGCGCTGGCCCAGGGTGTGCAGCCATTCGTCCACACCGGCGTTGCCGCCCTTGTTCCAGGCCAGCTCCGCACCGGCTGCATAACCGCTCAAGGTGGCGCGAGCCTCGTTGGACAGAAAGGCATTCTGCTCTTCCATGTACCGGCCCCAGGACCAACTGAGCCAGATCATCAACAAACAGAAAGCGATCAGCAGGCACGCCAGTTTCCAGAATAACGAATGCTTGCCCGGCAGCCGCTTGAGGGCGGCCTTAAAGCCCGTCATCGTGACCGCTCAGCACATAGCCCTTGCCCCACACCGTGCGCACTTCCCGCTCGCTGTAGCCGATGGCCTTGAGCTTGCGACGAATCTGGCTGATGTGCATGTCCAGGCTGCGGTCATGGGGCGCATAGCCGCGCTGAAAGACATGCTGGTAGAGGAAGGCTTTGCTGAGGACTTCTTCACCGTTGCGGTGCAGGGTTTCCAGCAGGCGATACTCGCTGCGGGTCAGGCCGGCCCACTGCTCCCGGTGAAACACATCACACTGCTCATCATCGAAACGCAGGCTACGGGCATCGTCGCGCACCGCCGCCAGGGCCGGCAAAGGCCGCCGGTCCAGGGCGACCCGGCGCAGGATCGCCTCGATTCGCACCCGCAACTCGACCATGCTGAACGGCTTGGGCAGGTAATCGTCCGCCCCCAGGCGAAAGCCGCTGATGCGGTCGGCTTCAGCCCCCAGGGCCGACATCAGAATCACCGGGATCGAATGGCTCTGGCGCAGATGCGTGAGCACCGACAAGCCGTCCATGCCCGGCAACAGAATGTCCATCAACACCACGTCGAAGCGTTGATCGCGGGCCATTTGCAGGCCCTGCTGGCCGTTCTGGCACCAGGTCACCTGGAAGCCACAGCGGCCCAACTGCTCATGGACATAGGCGCCAAGCACAGGATCGTCTTCAATCGCCAGGATACTGGGTAAGCCAGGTGCTACAGGATTCATTAGCGTCTGCAAGTCATTCTCAATGACTGATTATTCAAGATTGCCCCCCTATGAGCAACCGCCGCCGGGCGTCCAGGGGCCCAAGGTTTGCCTCAGGTCATTAATTTTGCAAGATTCCACGCCGCGCAAATGGCTACACTGCGCAGGTGGCGCGGGCCGGATGCCTGCGTGAAATTCGACAACAGTGTGGTAGCAGGAGAGTGGCGTGCTTACGAAAATGGGAATAAAAGGCCGCGTACTGTTGCTGACCTTATTGCCTACCAGCCTGATGGCGTTGCTGCTGGGCGGCTATTTCACCTGGATGCAGCTGTCGGAGTTGCAGTCGCAGTTGCTGCAACGGGGCGAGATGATCGCCGAGCAACTGGCACCGTTGGTCGCCCCGGCCCTGGGCACCAAAAACACCGACCTGTTGGAGCGCATCGCCACCCAGTCCCTGGAGCAAACCGACGTACGCGCCGTGTCATTCCTGGGGCCTGACCGCACACCCCTGGCCCACGCCGGCCCGACCATGCTCAATCAGCCGCCGATCGGCAACAGCTCACACCTGTTGCAGCGCACCGGCAATGACGCAACCCGCTATCTGCTGCCGGTATTCGGCCGCCATCGCAACCTCGCCGGCGAACTGATCCCGGATGAATCCGACCGCCTGCTGGGCTGGGTCGAATTGGAGCTGTCCCACAACGGCATGTTGCTGCGGGGCTACCGCAGCCTGTTCGCCAGCCTGCTGCTGATCGCCATCGGCCTGATCTGCACGGCGGCCCTCGCCTTGCGCATCAGCCGTACGATCAACTCACCGATTGGCCTGATCAAACAGGCCGTGGCGCAGCTCAAGGACGGCAACCTGGAAACCCGCTTGCCACCGCTGGGCAGCCAGGAACTGGATCACCTGGCCTCGGGCATCAACCGCATGGCCGAGACCCTGCAAAACGCCCAGGAAGAATTGCAACACAGCATCGACCAGGCCACCGAAGACGTGCGGCAAAACCTGGAAACCATCGAGATCCAGAACATCGAGTTGGACCTGGCCCGCAAGGAAGCCCTGGAAGCCAGCCGCATCAAGTCGGAGTTTCTGGCCAACATGAGCCATGAGATCCGCACGCCGCTGAATGGCATCCTTGGCTTCACCCATTTATTGCAGAAAAGCGAGCTGTCGCCCCGGCAGCTGGATTACCTGGGCACCATCGAAAAATCCGCCGACAACCTGTTGGGCATCATCAACGAAATTCTCGACTTCTCGAAAATCGAGGCCGGCAAGCTGGTGCTCGACAGCATCCCGTTCAACCTGCGGGACTTGCTGCAAGACACCCTGACCATCCTCGCCCCGGCCGCCCACGCCAAACAGCTGGAGCTGGTGAGCCTGGTCTACCGTGATACACCGCTGTCCCTGGTGGGTGACCCGCTGCGGCTCAAGCAGATCCTCACGAACCTGGTGAGCAACGCGATCAAGTTCACCCGCGAAGGCACCATCGTTGCCCGCGCCATGATTGAAGACGAACAGGAAGACAGCGTGCAACTGCGCATCAGCGTGCAGGACACCGGCATCGGCCTGTCGAACCAGGATGTGCGGGCGCTGTTCCAGGCATTCAGCCAGGCGGACAACTCGCTGTCCCGCCAACCCGGAGGCACCGGCCTGGGCCTGGTGATTTCCAAGCGCCTGATCGAACAGATGGGCGGTGAGATTGGCGTCGACAGCACGCCGGGGGAAGGCTCTGAATTCTGGATCAGCCTGAACCTGCCAAAAACCCGTGACGATATCGAAGACCTGCCCTCCGCGCCGCTGCTGGGCCGGCGCGTGGCCGTGCTGGAAAACCACGAGCTGGCGCGCCAGGCCCTGCAACACCAGTTGGAAGACTGCGGCCTGGAAGTTACGCCATTCAACAGCCTTGAAAGCCTGACCAACGGCATCACCAGCGCCCACCAGACCGAACAGGCCATTGACCTGGCGGTGCTGGGCATCACCGCCAACGACATCCCGCCGGAGCGTTTGAACCAACACCTGTGGGACCTCGAACACCTGGGCTGCAAGGTACTGGTGTTGTGCCCGACCACCGAACAGCTGCTGTTCAACCAGTCGGTGCCGAACCCCAACAGCCAGTTGCAGGCCAAACCCGCCTGCACCCGCAAACTGCGCCGTGCCCTGGCCGACCTGATCAGCCCGCGCCCGTTGCGCAGCGAACCCGGCGAGCCACTGTCCAGCCGCGCGCCGAGGGTGCTGTGTGTCGACGACAACCCGGCCAACCTGCTGCTGGTGCAAACCCTGCTGGAAGACATGGGCGCCAAGGTCCAGGCGGTGGAAAGCGGTTACTCGGCCATCGAAGCGGTAAAGCAGGAAGCCTTCGACCTGGTGCTGATGGACGTGCAGATGCCCGGGATGGACGGCCGCCAGAGCACCGAGGCGATCCGCACATGGGAAAGCGAACGCCATGGCACACCGCTGCCCATCGTCGCGCTGACGGCCCATGCGATGGCCAACGAAAAACGCGCCCTGCTGCAAAGCGGCATGGATGACTACCTGACCAAGCCCATCAGTGAACGGCAACTGGCCCAGGTGGTGTTGAAATGGACCGGGCTGGCCCTGCGCAACCAAGGCCCGGAACGCGGCACCGAAAGTTTTGGGCACGCCGCGCAATTGCCGGTGCTGGACCACGAAGAAGGTCTGCGCCTGGCAGCCGGCAAGGCTGATCTGGCAGCGGACATGCTGGCTATGCTACTGGCTTCGCTTGAGGCCGACCGTGAAGCGATTCGCGTCGCCCGGGACGCCAACGACCGCAACGCCCTGATCGAGCGGGTGCACCGCTTGCACGGCGCCACCCGGTATTGCGGCGTGCCGCAACTGCGCGCGGCCTGCCAACGGGCCGAGACCCTGCTCAAACAGGACGACGCCAAGGCCATGCCGGCCCTGGATGAACTGGACATGGCGATTGCCCGGCTGGCCAGCGAGGCGCGGGTCAGCGCGTAAACTTTCGAGGTAATGTGGCGAGGGGGGTTGCTCCCCCCCGGC
>NZ_JAAAFU010000029.1:143710-147526 GCF_019352905.1 Pseudomonas sp. Xaverov 83
TTGGTCTGCGCCTTTAGCAACGATGACCTCAGCGCCCCAGTGCTGGAGCAGTTGGCCAACGGCGGCACCCGCCTGATCGCCCTGCGCTCGGCCGGTTACAACCATGTCGACCTGCCCGCCGCCAAACGCCTGGGCCTGACTATCGTGCGGGTGCCGGCCTATTCGCCCCATGCGGTGGCCGAACATGCGGTCGCACTGATTTTGGCCCTCAATCGCCGCCTGCACCGCGCCTACAACCGTACCCGCGACGGTGACTTCAGCCTGCATGGCCTGACCGGGTTCGACCTGGTAGGCAAGACCGTCGGCGTGGTCGGCACCGGGCAGATCGGCGCCACGTTCGCCAAGATCATGGCCGGGTTTGGCTGCCAGCTGCTGGCCTACGATCCTCACCCCAACCCGCAGGTCGAGGCCCTTGGTGCCCGGTATGTGAGCCTGCCGCAGTTGCTGGGCGAATCGCAGATCATCAGCCTGCATTGCCCGCTGACGGCGGACAGCAAACACCTGATCAACGCCCAAAGCCTCGCTCATATGCAGCCCGGCGCGATGCTGATCAATACCGGGCGCGGCGGCCTGGTGGACACCCCGGCGCTGATCGACGCACTCAAGGACGGCCAGCTCGGCTATCTGGGGCTGGATGTGTATGAAGAAGAGGCCCAACTGTTTTTCGAAGACCGCTCGGACTTGCCCCTGCAAGACGACGTACTGGCGCGCCTGCTGACCTTCCCCAACGTGATCATCACCGCCCACCAGGCCTTCCTGACCCGCGAGGCCCTGGGGGCGATTGCTGGCACGACCCTGGCCAACATCGCGGCGTGGGCTGGCGGGCAGGCGAAAAACCTCGTCGAAGGATGATCAGCGGTCACATAGCCGCGCCATGATGGGTGGCGGCCCGTGATAGGATGCCGCGCCTATTTGGAGGATCCATGGCCGAACACGATTTCCGCTTCAGCTTGCTGAGCCCGCAACACACCCTGATCGAATGCCGCGCCCTGGTGCCGGGCCGTTATCAAGTCACCGGCAACGGTGGCTCGATCAAGAACGGCGACGTTCTGATCGTCACCCTGCGCGGCAGCAAAACCCTGTCGATGCGCCTGACCGTCGAAGGCGATGCGCGCTACTCCATCCGCCCGGCGGGCCAGTGGGTCGCCATGGCCCAGGGGCCGAAGTTCGGCGAGTTGGAGATTCACACCTGGAAGGTCAACTGCGACAGCTGCGACAACGTGCTGGAGTTTGAATTCGCAGTGGAAACCAAGCTGACCAAGGAACCGCTGCAACCGGCCGCCACTGCGCGCGTCACCGAGTTGGGCTGGGCCACCCTGGGTGACAAGCACCGTTGCCCGAAATGCCAGCAGGCTGCGCAATGAAAGCCCTGCTGATGCTGGCCGTGCTGGGTGCAGGCCTTGCGGGCTGCGCCAGCGACGAGGTCAAGCTCAAGCAGGATCACAGCTACGTGGTGGAATGGATCGGTGAGCGGCCGCTGATGGATTACGCGCACCTGACCGTGACCCTCGGCGCCGATGGCCGGGCCTACGGCAATGGTGGCTGCAACCATTGGTTCGCGCCCTATACCCTGGATGGCGACAAGCTGAGCTTCGGCAAGGTCGGCAGCACCCGCAAACTCTGCGCCGAAGCGCTGATGGAGCAGGAACACCGCTTCTTCCAGGCCCTGCAAGGCGTGCAGCGCTGGGACATCTCGCCGATCGAACAGACCCGTTTCTGGCCGGCGGATGGCAAGCCGTTGCGATTGTGGCTGGAAGAAGGCTGATCCAGCCGTATGGCAATCCGGCTCTTCTGTGGGAGCTGGCTTGCCTGCGATTGTATCGCCTCGGTCTGGCTGACAGACCGAGTTGCCCGCATCGCAGGCAAGCCAGCTCCTACATTTAACCGCGCAACGCTTTGAGCTTGGCCAACACCCCTTCCGCCGTCTGCTCACCCATCAGTTGCTCGCGCACCTTGCCCTTGTCATCAATGATGTAGGTCACCGGCAAGGCTTCACTGCGGGGAATGTCGAAGATCCCGTCCGGGTTCTGCGCCAATACAGTGAACTTGATGCCCAGTTTCTCACTGGCGCTCTTGAGTTCTTCACCCTGGACGTTGTCGAAGTTCACGCCGAACACCCCCACCGACTGGCCCTTGAGCTGTTCAGCCAAAGCGTTGAGTTCAGGGATTTCGGTACGGCACGGGCCACACCACTCGGCCCAGTAGTTGACCACCAGCCATTGCTTGTCCAGGCGTTCGGCGGCCACTTTCTGACCGTATTGGTCAACGCCATAATCATTGCCACAGCCACTGAGCAGCAGTGTGCCGATGATTGCCAATGCGCCTAACAGTCGCCTCGTCATGGGGTAATCCTTCGTAAAAATGAACATTGGCTGCGGCCTATCGCCTCTCATGGTTTAAGGACGTGACGCAGCGCGGGTAGAATACCCGCCACCTTACGCAAGATGCGACCCGCACATGACCGATCTGACGCTTTATCACAACCCGCGCTGCTCGAAATCCCGCGGTGCGCTCGAATTGCTGGAAGCCCGTGGCCTCACACCGAACGTGGTGCGCTACCTGGAAACCCCGCTCGACGCCGTGCAATTGCAGGCCTTGCTGGGCAAGCTGAAGCTCAGCGCGCGGCAACTGCTGCGTACTGGCGAAGACGAATACAAAACCCTCAATCTGGCTGACACCAGCCTCAGCGAAGCGCAACTGATTGCCGCCATCGCCGCTCATCCGAAACTGATGGAACGCCCGATCCTCGAAACCGCCGACAAGGCTGTGATTGGCCGCCCGCCAGAGAACATCCTGGAGCTGGTTTCGTGAGTGCGCCGTATGTGCTGGTGTTGTATTACAGCCGCAACGGCTCGGTGAGCGAAATGGCCCGGCAGATAGCCCGGGGCGTCGAGCAAGCCGGGCTTGAGGCGCGCTTGCGCACTGTGCCGGCCATCTCCAGCGAATGCGAAGCCGTGGCGCCGGACATTCCGGTAGACGGCCCGCTGTACTGCAGCCTCGACGACCTGAAGAACTGCGCCGGCCTGGCGCTGGGCAGCCCGACCCGTTTCGGCAACATGGCTGCGCCGCTCAAGTACTTTCTCGATGGCACCAGCAACCTGTGGCTGACCGGCGCCCTGGTCGGCAAACCGGCGGGCGTTTTCACTTCGACCGCCAGCCTGCACGGCGGCCAGGAGACCACGCTGATGTCGATGCTGCTGCCGCTGCTGCACCACGGCATGCTGATCACCGGCCTGCCTTACAGCGAACAAGCCCTGCTCGACACCAAGGGCGGCGGTACGCCTTATGGCGCCAGCCACCATTCCGGTGCCGACGGCAAGCGCGCACTGGATCAACATGAAATCGCCCTGTGCCGCGCCCTCGGCCTGCGCCTGGCGAAGACCGCCGCGCTACTGGAGAACGGCCGTGGCCAGGAAGCCTAAGGTACTGCCGCCCCAGGCGTGGCTGGAGCCACGAGTCAAGGCGGCGCGGGTGTTGAGCCTGCTGGCGTTTTTGGGTTTGGTGGGGTTGCTGTGTGCCTACTACCTGGTGTTCGCCGACCTGCATGGCGCGCGGCCGTGGGTGATTCTGCTGATCGAGCTGGTGCCGCTGCTGTTGCTGGCGCCGGGGATGATCCTGGGCAGCGCGCGCGGGCATTCGTGGATGTGCTTTGTGGTGAACTTGTACTTCATCAAGGGTGCGCTGGCGGCGTATGACCCGAACCGGCAGTGGTTTGGTGTGCTGGAAATGCTGGCGAGCCTGGCGGTGTTCTGCACGGCGCTGATGTATGTGCGTTACCGGCATCAACTGAATCGGCGGTTGGCGGGGGGAGGGTTG
>NZ_JAAAFU010000029.1:147804-317031 GCF_019352905.1 Pseudomonas sp. Xaverov 83
CATAGCTCGGCACGAACGTGTCCTTGCCCACCATCCGCAAAAAGCGCGGCGCCGACAGGCCGCCCAACTGGTGGCCGTGCTTGCTCAGGTATTTCCACAGGCCGACGATATCGGTCACCGGCCAGTCGGCAATCAGCGCACCGAAGCTGCCTTTTTCCTTCTCGACATCCAGAATCATCTGCGCATTGCGCGGCACGCTTTTGAGCTTGCCCAGGTGGCGGATGATGCGTGTGTCCTGCATCAGCCGCTCCAGGTGCTCGGCGCCCATCAGCACGACTTTTTCCGGGTCAAAGCCAAAGAACACTTGCTCGAACGCCGGCCACTTGGCGTCCACCACGCTGTGTTTGAGCCCGGCGCGAAACACTCGCAGCGACAGGGTCGACAGGTAGCGGTCATCGCTGATCTTGCGCAGTTTCGCCGGGGTCAGGGGCACAGGCAGGTGGGCTTCCAGCTCGGCCGCCGAACCAAACCGGTTCAGACAATATTCGTGCAGCCACTTGTAATCGCGCATGCCCTCTCCTAAGGATTGAAATGAAAACGGCGCCCAGGAGCGCCGTCTGTCAGAGCAGTGAAATGGCTCAGAGGTTCACTACATTGACGAAGCGCGACGCCGCACTTTCGTCGATACGCAGGCTGGTGAAGTCGAACAGGTTACGGTCAGCCAACTGCGACGGCTGCACGTTCTGCAGACTGCGGAAGATGCTGTCGACGCGGCCCGGGGTCTTGCGGTCCCAGTCCTGGAGCATGTCCTTGACCACCTGGCGCTGCAGGTTTTCCTGGGAGCCGCAGAGGTTGCACGGGATGATCGGGAATTGCTTGAGGTCGGAGTACGCCTGGATGTCCTTCTCATGGCAGTAGGCAAGTGGGCGGATCACCACGTTGCGCCCGTCATCGGCCCGCAGCTTGGGCGGCATGGCCTTGAGGCTGCCGTTGAAGAACATGTTGAGGAAGAAGGTTTCGACGATGTCGTCGCGGTGGTGACCCAGGGCCATCTTGGTCGCGCCGATCTCGTCGGCAAAGGTGTAGAGCGTGCCACGGCGCAGGCGCGAACACAGCGAGCAGGTGGTCTTGCCTTCCGGGACCAGTTCCTTGACCACCGAGTAAGTGTCTTTCTCGACGATGTGGTACTCGATCCCCAATGCCTTGAGGTAGGCCGGCAGCACATGCTCGGGAAAGCCCGGCTGCTTCTGGTCCATGTTCACGGCGACAATGTCGAACTTGATCGGCGCGACCTTTTGCAGGTGCATCAGCACGTCGAGCATGGTGTAGCTGTCTTTACCGCCAGACAGGCAGACCATGACCTTGTCGCCCTCTTCGATCATGTTGAAATCGGCGACTGCCTCACCGGCCTGGCGACGCAGGCGTTTTTGCAGTTTGTTCTGGTTGACCGTAAGAGTGCCCATGGCGCTTGGATCCGCGAAAGGTGTGTGACGAAAAGCCGGGTATTTTACCGGGATGGACGACCGAGTTCCAATGTGGGAGCGGGCTTGCTCGCGAATGCGAAGTGTCATTCGCCAGGTATTTCGCTGACCCACCGCATTCACGAGCAAGCCCGCTCCCACATTTGACCGCAATCCAATCAACAGACCCCGCCGCGATTAAGCCCAATGTTTACAGCGCAATTTGCTCTAAAGCCCCACACTTTTTCCGGTCATGACTTCCTATACTGCGACATAAGGTCGCACATATATCCAGACCTTTCAGGCCAATTGGCCCGTGGGCGCTCCACTGGGGGGCGATGGTAATAACGACAGGAGTGACTGGCATGATCCATCACGTCGTGGGACTTTTCACCCACCCCGATCAGGAATGGCGGGAAATTCGTGGCGATAAAGAAGAAAGCATCGGCCACATGTACCTCACCCACACGCTGATTCTCGCGGCGATCCCCGCTGTATCAGCCTTTATCGGTACCACTCAGGTAGGTTGGGTCATCGGCAGCCGCGCGCCGGTGATGCTGACGGTGGAAAGCGCGTTGTGGATGACCGTCATGTCCTACGCGGCGATGCTCGGAGGCGTGGCAGTGATGGGCGCTTTCATCCACTGGATGGCGCGCACCTATGACGCCAACCCCAGCATGGCGCGATGCGTGGCGTTTGCCACCTATACCGCGACGCCACTGTTTGTCGGAGGGCTGGCGGCGCTGTACCCACACATGTGGTTGGGCATGGTCGTCGGCACGGCCACCATTTGCTACACGGTGTACCTGCTGTATGTAGGGCTGCCGACCTTCATGAACATCCACCCGGACGAGGGCTTCCTGTTTTCGAGCTCGGTACTGGCGGTAGGCCTGGTGGTACTGGTGGCGATCATGGCCTTCACCGTGATTGTCTGGGGGTTGGGCGTAGGCCCGATCTACACCAACTGACGCGGTTTACCCGCAGGAAAAGCCACCGCAAGGTGGCTTTGTGCGTTATGCATGACCATTCGGCGCCTGACAGATTCGGATACACCCTTGTTTGCGGCATACTGGACGTCTCTGGAGATATGTACAGCATGCCCGAGCAACTCAATACCCGCGTCGAAGATTGTTTCCTGCAAGCCGAATCCTTTTTCAAACGAAGCTTCAAACGCCCCCAGGTCAGCCTCAAGCTGCGGGGCCAGAAGGCAGGTGTCGCGCATTTGCACGAGAACCTGCTGCGCTTCAACCCGCAGCTGTACCGTGAAAACAGCCAGCACTTCCTTAAACAGACGGTCGCCCATGAAGTGGCGCACCTGATTGCCCACCAATTGTTCGGCGAGCGCATCCAGCCCCATGGCGAGGAATGGCAGTTGATCATGCGTGGGGTTTACGAACTGCCGCCGGATCGTTGCCACACCTATGAAATCCAGCGACGGCGCGTGACGCGGTATATCTACCGCTGCCCGTGTGCGGACAGTGACTTTCCGTTTTCGCCGCAGCGTCATGGGCTGGTGAGCCAGGGGCGGCGGTATTTGTGTCGCAGGTGTCGGCAGACGTTGGTATTTACCGGGGAAACTCGCGTCGAGTGAGGTTTGTGGTGCTTGTAAGGCCCTCTTCGCGAGCAAGCCCGCTCCCACATTTGACCGAGTTCCACCTTTGGAATGCGGTTGAATGTGGGAGCGGGCTTGCTCGCGAAGGGGCCGGCCCAGGCGCTACTGAATCACCTTGGCACGCCGCAAATCATCTATCTGCTGAGCACTGAAGCCCAACTCCACCAACACCTCATCCGTGTGAGCGCCCACCGCCGCGCCTATATGCCTGGCCGCCGGCAAGCCCTCGGAAAACTTCAGCGGGCAGGCGATTTGCGCCTGGCTGGAACCATCGCCCCGCGGCACCTGGCTGACCAGCTCCCGGGCTTTCAACTGCGGGTGCTCAACGGCCTCGCTCAGATTCAGGACCGGCTCGACACACGCATCAAGCCCGGCAAACAGCTCACACAGCTCATCAAAGCTGCGTTTCTCGAACTCGACCTGCAGCGCCAGCTTGAGGGCTTTCTGCTGCTCGGGTTTGGGCGACAAGCCCTGTGCCGCCAACTCGGGGCACCCAAGGGCCGTACACAGCTGCTGCATAAAGCCCGGCTCCAGGCTGCCCACCGACAACCACCGCCCTTCCCGCGAGCGGTAATAGTCATAGAAGCTGCCGCCATTGAGCACCTGGTTCTCCCACGCCGGCTCCACGCCGCACGCCAGGTAACCCGCGCCGGCCATGGCATTCAGGCTGAAGGCGCAGTCGGTCATGCTCACGTCCAGGTATTGCCCCACCCCGCTCTGCTGCCGGGCAATCACCGCCGCCAGCAAGCCGATCACCGCATGCAACGAACCTCCGCCCACATCCGCCAACTGCACGCCCAGGGGCAATGGCCCACTGTCCTGGCGCCCGGTGTAACTGGCGACACCCGCCAGGGCCAGGTAGTTGATGTCATGACCGGCGCGGTCCTTGTAGGGGCCGGTCTGGCCGTAGCCGGTGATGGAGACGTAGATCAGCTTCGGGTTGATCGCCTTCAACGCCTCGTAACCCAGGCCCAGGCGCTCCATCACTCCGGGGCGGAACTGCTCGAGGACGATGTCATGGTCCGCCACCAATTGCCGCACGATCTCCACCGCCTCGGCCTGCTTGAGGTCCAGGGCCAGGCTACGCTTGTTGCGGTTGAGGTAGGCATGGCTGGCCGACACGCCCTGGTCATGGGGCGGCAATACCCGCAGCAGGTCCATGCGCGTGGGGGATTCGATGCGCAACACCTCGGCGCCCATGTCGGCCAGCAGCAACGAGGCGAACGGCCCCGGCAGCAAGGTGGAGAAATCCAGTACTTTGAGGGACGCCAAGGGACCTGACATGGGGACTCCGATTCCGATTCGATTGGCCACAGAGTAGGCAAACCTGGCGCTCAGCAGCAATCACATAAACCATCATCCGGAGTGACTGATGTTTTGCGCAGGCATAAAAAAACCCATCCGAAGATGGGTTTTCACACAGGGTGCAGCCTTACTTGACGACGGTTGGAGCCGGGCCTTCGGCCACGCCCAGGTCGTCTTCTTCGCGGGTGTCGGAGATACCACGACCACCGGAAGCCAGTTCGACTTGCAGCTTGTCTTCGTCCAGTTCCTTGACCCACTTGGCCACAACCAGGGTGGCAACCGCATTGCCTACCAGGTTGGTCAGTGCGCGGGCTTCCGACATGAAGCGGTCGATACCCAGGATCAGCGCCAAACCGGCAACCGGCAGGTGGCCAACGGCCGACAGAGTAGCGGCCAGTACGATGAAGCCACTACCGGTCACGCCAGCAGCGCCTTTGGAGGACAGCAGCAGTACCAGCAACAGGGTGATCTGGTGGGTGATGTCCATGTGGGTGTCAGTCGCCTGGGCGATGAACACGGCGGCCATGGTCAGGTAGATCGAAGTACCGTCCAGGTTGAAGGAGTAGCCAGTCGGGATAACCAGCCCGACGACCGACTTCTTGGCGCCCAGGCGTTCCATTTTGATCAGCATGCGTGGCAGTGCGGATTCGGACGAGGAAGTACCCAGTACGATCAGCAGTTCTTCACGGATGTAGCGGATCAGTTTCAGGACGCTGAAGCCGTGTGCGCGGCAGATGGCGCCCAGCACCACGACCACGAACAGGATGCAGGTGATGTAGAAGCAGATCATCAACTGACCGAGCTGCACCAGCGACCCTACGCCGTAGGCACCGATGGTGAACGCCATGGCGCCCAGGGCACCGATTGGCGCGAGCTTCATGATCATGTTGATGATGTTGAACATCACGTGGGCAAAGCGATCGATGAAGTCCAGCACCGGCTTGCCGTAGGCACCCAGGCGATGCAGGGCGAAACCGAAGATCACCGAGAACATCAGCACTTGCAGGATGTCACCGGTCGCGAACGCACCGACGATGGTGTTCGGGATCACGTTCAGCAGGAAGCCAACGATGCTCTGGTCTGCACCGGCAGTCACATAGGCAGCGACTTTAGAGGCGTCCAGGGTAGCCACGTCGATGTGCATGCCGGCGCCCGGTTGCACAACGTTGACCACGATCAGGCCGATCAGCAGGGCGATGGTGGAGACGACTTCGAAGTACAGCAGCGCGTAGCCGCCGGTTTTGCCGACCGATTTCATGCTTTGCATGCCAGCGATGCCGCTGACAACGGTGCAGAAGATGATCGGGGCGATGACCATTTTGATCAGCTTGATGAAGCCGTCACCCAGTGGCTTGAGGGCCACGCCGGTCTGCGGGTAGAAGTGACCGAGCAAAATACCGATAACGATTGCAACGATCACCTGGAAATACAGGGATTTGTACAGTGGCTGACGAGTCGTCATTGCAAAGTTCCTCAATCGTCCCGTGTGGCAAATATCCGCCATTGCCCACGACACTTGAATTGCGAACCCTCCTGCACTGGAGGGATTTGTTGTTTGAGAGCCCGCTCAAGGCCGGTCTCCCTGCGCTCTCTATCGCAAGCGTCGTGCCACTTTTACTGAAAACCGCTGAAGGCCTTTAGACATCAGCCCTTGGGCGATTTTCATTTTGAGACAACGCCTACAGACAGTGGCGGATTTCCGCCTACTCATCTGATCTCGTCCTACAATTTGGCGGATATCCGCCTTGTTGCACCCCCACAGGATGGCTAACATCCGCCACTCAATGGACGAGGCCCCTCATGCGTGAACGTACCATCGCCAGTCATTACGCCCGGGCCGCTCTAGGCGGTGCTCGTCGAGCCGGCTACGACTATTCGGGCCTGCTGCAGCAAGTGGGCATTACCCCGGAACTGCTGAGCGAACCCCGCGCCCGCATCGCCCCGGAGCAATTCACCCGGCTGTTGCAAATGCTGTGGCTGGCGCTGGATGACGAATACCTGGGTTTCGCCGAAGGCCCGAGCAAGCGCGGCACCTTCGCCATGATGTGCCACGCGCTGATTCACTGCCGCACCCTCGAGAAGGCTCTGGAACGCGGCTTATTATTTTATAGCCTATTCCCGCAGGGTCCGCGCTGGCGCCTGACCCGTGAAGGGGAAATGGCCCGCTTGAGCCTGGACGATTCGCAGCTGTGGGACCCGGATCACTTCCTCAGCGAATGCCTGCTGGTGATCTGGCATCGCCTCGGCAGTTGGCTGATTGGCCAGCGCATCCGCCTGGACCAGGCCACCTTCAGCTACCCGATGCCGCCCCACGCCGGTGAGTACGACTTGCTGTTCCCCTGCCCACAGGTGTTCGCCGCGCCCACCAGCAGCCTGGTATTTCCCAGTCGCTACCTGAGCCTGCCGCTGCTGCAGGACGAACGCACCCTCAAGCACTTCCTCGAACGCTCACCGGCCGACCTGCTGTCACGGCCGGATGAAGGCGACAGCCTGAGCAGCCAATTGCGCCGCTTATTGAGCCGCGACCGCACGCCGTGGCCCGACCTGGAAGCCGTCGCCCAGCACCTGCATATCAGCCCGCAGACCCTGCGTCGGCATTTGCGGGAGGAAGGCACCAGCTTTCAGGCGCTCAAGGATGAATTACGCCGGGACATTGCGATTTACCATTTGGGGCGGGCGGATTTGTCGTTGCAGGAGATCGCCGAGCAGCTGGGGTTTTCCGAGCCGTCGGCGTTTCATCGGGCGTTCAAGAAGTGGACCGGGCTGACGCCGGGGGCCTACAGAGCACAAGAGAGTTAGATAAGCGTTGCCAGTACCAGCCTCATCGCGGGCAAGCCCGGCTCCCACAGTTTGATTTGTGAACACAGTCACAATGTGGGAGCTGGCTTGCCTGCGATGAGGCCGGTGCAGCCATAAAGATCACACGGCCGGAAAGTGGATCTTGAACGCCGCGCCACCCAGCGGTGAATCCCCAAGGGTCAACCGTGCGCCGTAGCTTTCAATGATGTCCTTGACCACCGCCAGGCCAATGCCCTGCCCCGGATGCTGGCGGTCCAGGCGTTCGCCCCGTTGCAGGATGCGCGCACGCTGGTCCGGTGGCACGCCGGGGCCGTCGTCTTCAATGCACAGTTCGGTGCCTTCCAGGCTTTCCTGCAAGGTGATGCGCACTTCGCTCAGGCACAGGCGATAGGCGTTTTCCAGCAGGTTGCCGAGCAGCTCCAGCAAGGCCCCCTTCTCAATGGGCACGTCGCATTCTTCCGGCAGTTCAAAGGCGACCTTCACACCCTTATCGCGGTAAACCTTGTCCAGCGTGTCGCACAGGCTTTGCAGCACCGGTTCCAGCCGCACCTGGTGACGCACCAGGCCGCTTTTACGCAGGCTGGCGCGCTGCAATTGGTAGCTGATCTGCTGGCTCATGCGCTCGATCTGCGATTGCAGCACCCAGGCCTGGTCCCGATCTTCGGGGCGCTGGGCCATGTCTTCGCTCACGCCTTGCAGCACCGCCAACGGAGTTTTCAGGCTGTGGGCCAGGTCATCCAGGGAATCGCGGTAACGGGTGCGTTGCTCGCGCTCGCTGTGGAGCAGACGGTTGAGGGAGCCGGTCAGACGCAAAAGTTCGCGAGGATGTTGTTCACTGAGACTTTCCCGCGTGCCGCCTTCGATTTCATCCAGTTCCTGGCTCAGCCGCCGCAACGCTTGCAGGCCCCAGGTCAGGCCCAGCCACAACAGGGTCAGCAGCACCAGCAAGGCGGCGCCGAAGCCCAGGTAGAGGTTTTCCCGCAGGCCTTCGAGGGTCAGTTGGTATTCGCGCACCGGTTGCAGGGCGACAATACTGAACGCCGCGCTCTTGCCGCCCAGCAGCTTGACCTCGACGTCGTAGACAAAAAATTCCTGGCCGTTGGCCTCGCGGATCCGTGCAAACTCGTTGCCGCGCCCGTCATAGCGCGGCTTGTAGTTGATGTTCTCTTCCTGGGTCGCGCGCGAACGCCAGACCAGATGGCCTTCGCGGTCATAGATGTAGCCCAGCAAACGGCTGTCGGTGAGGTTGAAGCGCTCATCCGGCAACTGCGCAGGCATCAACAGGCGATTGTTTTCAACCCGGGCCGCCGAAATCAGCGTGGTGACATCCGACGCCAGGCGCTGCTCGATGGAGTCCTGCAGAGCCAGGCTGAAGGCGCCCTGCATGGCGGGCAACAAGGCCAGCATAAACAGCACGGCCAGAGTGGTGGCCGCGAGCATCAAACGCACACGTAACGAGCGAATCAACGGCAGCGCTCATTAAACAGGTAGCCCAGACCGCGCACGGTGTCGATCGGCTTGAACCCCGCCGGGCCTTCCAGCTTGCGGCGCAGGCGGCCTACCAGCACTTCGATGACGTTCGGATCGCGCTCGTCGTCATCGGGGTAGAGCTGTTCCATCAGGCGGTCCTTGGCAACCACCTGTTGATGGTGACGCATGAGATATTCGAGGATGCGGTATTCGTAGGCGGTCAGCGCCAGCGGCTGTTCGTCGAGGGACGCCTGCTTGCGATTGAGGTCCAGCAGCAAGGGCCCGGCGACGATGGTCGACTGGGTGAAACCGCTGGAGCGGCGCAGCAGTGCGTTCATCCGCGCTTCCAGCTCTTCGAACTGGAACGGCTTGACCACATAGTCGTCGGCACCCGCAGCCAGGCCTTCGACCTTGTCCTGCCAGTTGCCGCGAGCGGTCAGGATCAGGATCGGGAACGTCTTGGCCTGGGCGCGCAGTTGGCGGATCAGGTCCAGGCCGCCCATGCCGGGCAGGCCCAGGTCAATGATCGCCAGGTCGTGGTTGAATTGCCCGGTCTGGTACAGCGCCTCTTCGGCGTTGGCGACGGCCTCGACCACGTGACCGCTGTCGGTGAGGCGGGTCAACAGGTGATGACGCAGCAACGCCTCATCTTCGACAACCAGCAATTTCATAAAGCTCTCCAAGGCAAATCAACTTTCCAACTGGGGTATATCATAGCGGCCTTGCAGGTCTTGCTGGCGCAGTTTACTGCCGTTGAAGTGACCTGACAGGTTTTCATTGCCCACGCGATAGTCCGACTGCGGGCTGTGCTGGCCCAGGGACTGGCCCCATGGAGCCGCCTGCTCGCCGGCATCCTCGAAGCTCACCCGCTGGAGAAGGCTGTAGGGCTTTTTGCTCTTCTCTTTGGAGAACCCCGCGAAGCTGGCATCAGAGGCCTGGACGCCAGCAGTGGCGCTGAGCATGGTTAACGCCAACATCAGCTTCTTGATCGCAGTCATGGTCTACCTCATACGCTTTGGCTTTGGGTACGGGGCCAGACTACGCAGCCCCCGCTGAACTCCCCCTGAACACTCTCTGAACCTGGGCTGAACCGAGGCCGGCTACTGTGTAAAGAGTTATTTACGTATCCCCGCCCGCAGGCTATCCAGCGGCCCTCCAACTCGGCAAAATACCTGGCATGAATTCCCTACCCGCCTGCTGCACCCCACTTGATGCCCATTGGCCGCTGCCCGTTGCCTTGCCCGGCACGGTCTTGCTGAGCACCCGTTTTGACCCGGCGCTGCTGGCCATCGGCGACTTCCAGCGCAGCGCCGTGTCGCCGCCCGCGAGCATCCAGCGGTCGGTGGCCAAGCGCCAGGCGGAGTTTCTGGCCGGTCGCCTGTGTGCCCGCGCGGCCTTGCAACAGTTGGACGGGCTGGATTGCGTGCCGGCGATCGGCGAGGACCGCGCGCCGATCTGGCCTGCCCATATCAGCGGCTCGATCACCCACAGCACCGGCCACGCGGCAGCCATCGTCGCCCACAAGACACAATGGCGCGGGCTGGGGATGGACCTGGAGAACCTGCTGACCCTGGAGCGCGCGGAACGCCTGGCCGGGGAAATCCTGACACCGGATGAATTGCAGCGCATGGGCGCCGGCCCGCGAGAGCAGATCGCGCAACTGGTGACGCTGACGTTTTCGGCCAAAGAGAGCCTGTTCAAGGCGCTCTACCCGATCGTGCAGAAGCGCTTCTATTTTGAGCATGCCGAGTTGCTGGAATGGTCGGATACCGGCCATGCGCGGCTGCGGTTGCTGACAGACCTGTCGGCAGAGTGGTGCCATGGCAAGGAGCTAGAGGCGCAGTTTGCGGTGGATGATGGGCAATTATTGACCCTGGTGGCCGTAGCAGCTGTCGAGCCTTAGCGAGGCTGCATCGGGAGCGCCACCGATGTCGAGCCAGGCGCGAAACCGAGTTGGGGCCAACGCAGCCTCGCCAGGGCTCGACAGCTGCTACGGGCGGGGTTTCTCTTGGTCCCGTGGCCAACTCAGACTGAAACACGCGCCGCCCAGGTTGTTGCTCTTGCTGATCAACGCCCGGCCGCCGTGCCAATAGATGATCCGCCGCACAATCGACAATCCCAACCCGTGCCCGCCCGACGCGCGAGTACGGCTGTCATCCAGGCGCAGGAACGGGGTGAAGATCCGCTCCCAGGCGCTTTCCGGTACGCCCGGGCCGTCGTCTTCCACGTCGATGCGGCAACGCACCTGACCCACCTGGTAACTGATCAGCACCCTCCCCTGGGCATGGCGCATGGCGTTGCTCACCAGGTTTTGCAGCGCTCGATGCAGGTAACGCGGTTCGGCCTCCACCCACGCATCATCCCAATGGGCAGAAGACAGGCAGATGCCCCGCGCCACGTTGATTTCCGGGCGCAGCGGCGACAGTTCATCAATCACCTGATCGAGCAACGCGCTGAGGTCGACCCGCTGGAAATTCAGTGCCGGCGAACCCTGCTCCAGTCGCGCATAAGTCAACATTTCATCCACCAGGCCATCAAGGTCCTGGATGTCGCTGTCCATGCCTTCCATGTACTTGCGCCGCGCTTCAGGCGTGGCCGCGTCGCCAATCATCTCCAGACCGAACCGCAGGCGCGCCACCGGTGTGCGCAATTCATGGGACACCGCGCGCACCAGTTCGCGCTGGATCGCCAACAGACGTTGCAGGTGTTCGGCCATGCCATTAAACGCCGCCGCCAGGCGCCCTACCGAATCGGCACCCCGGGCCGGCACTCGCACTTCCAGGCTGCCTTTGGCGATGCGCGTGGCGGCGGCTTCCAGGCCACTCAAGCGCCGCTCCAGTTGGCGCACCAGTAAATAGACGATCAAGCCGATCAGGGTCAGGCTGATCAACGCGATCAGGATCAGCCACTGCGGTGGGTACGGGTTCATCTGGTACAGCGGGCCGATTTCCAAGACCCACGGCGTGCCGACCATCCCGGCAAACACCCGGATCGAATCACCGCCCTTGCCCAGGGCCATCACCGTATCGCCCTCGGACACGCGGCGGCGCTGGTCCTGGTCCATGTCCGCCTGATCGAGCATCACCAAGTGCATCTCGAAACCAAAGCCCTTGGCCTCTTTCAGGTCCGCAAGTTTTTGCGGTTGCTCGGCCACCGGAAAACGCACCAGCTCATCGGCCAGCAGGTAAATGGTCGCGCGGGCCAGTTGTTCGCTGATTTGCTGGACTTCGCCGGTGAGTAACAGTTGCTCCTGATCACTGACCAACCGCAGCACCCTGGCCGCGTGGGGGCCGGTTTGCTCCACCAACACCTGGCCGCGTTGCAGGCGGGTGCGCTGGCTCAGGTCCAGATGCGCCTCGGCCACGGTCTGCAATTCCAGCGGGATGCCCAGCAAGCGCTCCCACACTGCCAGGGCGCGGCGGCGTTCGATGGCGCTCATGGGTTGCAGGTTGTCGCCCATCAGCGCGAAGGTGCCATGGGCCAGGCGCTCGCGGTACTGGCCGCTGCGCACTTCATTGAGCAGGTGCAGGGCCAGTACGCCGAGCAACGCCACCAGAATCAGCGCCGCGCACATGCCGCCGTAGATACGCAGGAAGATCGAGTTCACGGCGTAAGTTCAGCAGCGGCTTCGGGGACGAACAGGTAGCCTTTGCTGCGAATGGTCTTGATCAGGCGTGGATGGATCGGATCGTCGCCGATTTTCGGGCGGATCCGCGAGATGCGCACGTCGATGGAGCGGTCCTGGCCGTCGTAGCCAATACCGCGCAAGGCGGTGAAGATTTCTTCCCGGGACAGGATCCGGCCGGCATTCGCCACCAGCAGCCACAGCAGGTCGAATTCGGCGCTGGTCAGTTCAATGCCACCGTCGTGCAGCCAGGCTTCACGTAGGGCGTTGTCCACCACCAGCGGGCCGAATTGCAGGCGCCGCTGTTTTTCGGGGATGGCCGGTTCAACGCTTTCGCTGCGCCGCAGCAGGGCCTGGATGCGTGCCAGCAACAGGCGTGGGCGTACGGGTTTGCACACGTAGTCGTCGGCGCCCATGTCCAGGCCCAGCACCTGGTCCATGTCGTCGGTGCGCGCAGTCAGCATCAGGATCACCCCGTCGTAGTCCTCGCGCACCTTGCGGCAAATGCTCAGGCCGTCTTCGCCGGGCAACATCAGGTCGAGGATTACCAGGTCCGGCTGTTCGGCAATGATCCGCGCGGCCGCCAGGGCCCCGTTACCCTCCACCGACACCCGCAGGCCGTTGCTCTCCAGATAGTCACGGGTCAACTCGGCCAATCGCTCGTCGTCCTCGACAATCAATACCTGCCAGGCTTCATGCTCCACGGGTGACCTCGATGTCCATATAGAAAGGAAGATGCCCCCCGTATTTTTGTCATGTTGGGGGTGCATAACACAGCGTGTATCCGGGCCGATTGTAGCAACGGGCCAGCCCTCTGGCACAAGCGCGCAAATGCGTTCGGACATCGTGTTTTTTTGTGATAGGGTTCGCGCCCGCAAAAATCCAACCGGATGTTTTTACCTCGGAATATTCGGTGACAAACGGCGCGATGCAGCAGTACTGCGGCCTACACGCCTGTTCCACGTTTCATACACATTTTACCCACAGCGTTATCCACAGGTAGTGCGTTGCCATACCCCCGAAAACGCATTATCTTGTAGGTCGTCGCCAAAAAAACCCTACATGTAGGGTTTTTGAGCGAAAAGACCAAACACAAATCAGACAAGAAACTCAAGTTCTTTCTTGCTCCTGTTTGGTTGAACTTAAGCCTTTTTCAGAAGACCAAACCGCGCACGCGGATGGCAGCCGTTTTTAGCCCCGATCAGGCAAAAACGGTACGGGTGTTGCAGTACGAAGCAGTCACCCACCAGGAATACGGTAAAGAGCCCCAAGCTTGTACCGAAGACTTCGGCATGGAAGCGGCGCGAACAGCTCCCTTCCTCCTGTCCCGAAGTTGTTATGCCAGGCCCTTGGCCTGTTGTAAGTGCTTCAGGACGGAACGGTGGGCACCGTGATGGTGCCCAAATAAATATAGAATGTGGAGACAACCCCCCATGCAAACCGACACAACTCGCGAGAACCCGCAAGGCTCCGTGCCGCAGGCCGCCGATTCGAACCTGGATCTGTCCGCCACCGCGCCCGGCCAACTGCGTGTGATCAAGCGTAACGGCACTGTCGTTCCTTACACCGATGACAAAATCACCGTCGCGATCACCAAAGCGTTTCTTGCAGTTGAAGGCGGCACCGCTGCTGCCTCGTCGCGCATCCACGACACCGTTGCGCGCCTGACCGAACAGGTCACCGCAACGTTCAAGCGTCGCATGCCATCGGGCGGCACCATCCACATCGAAGAAATCCAGGACCAGGTCGAACTGGCCCTGATGCGTGCCGGCGAGCAGAAAGTTGCCCGCGACTACGTGATCTACCGTGACTCCCGCGCCAAGGAACGTGCCGTACGTTCCCCGGCTGAAGAAGCTGCCGTACAAGCTCACCCGTCGATCCGCATCACCCTGGCCGACGGTACGTTTGCACCGCTGGACCTGGGCCGCCTGAACACCATCATCACCGAGGCCTGCGAAGGCCTGGAAGAAGTCGATGGCGACCTGATCCAGCGCGAAACCCTGAAGAACCTGTACGACGGCGTGGCCCTGACCGACGTCAACACCGCCCTGGTGATGACCGCCCGTACCCTGGTTGAGCGTGAGCCGAACTACTCCTTCGTGACCGCGCGCCTGCTGATGGACACCCTGCGTGCCGAAGGCCTGGGCTTCCTCGGCGTCGCCGACAGCGCCACGCACCACGAGATGGCCGACCTGTATGCCAAGGCCCTGCCGGCGTACATCGCCAAGGGTATCGAATTCGAATTGCTGAACCCGATCCTGGCCACCTTCGACCTTGAAAAACTCGGCAAGGCGATCAACCACGAGCGCGACCAGCAGTTCACCTACCTGGGCCTGCAAACCCTGTACGACCGTTACTTCATCCACAAGGACGGTATCCGCTTCGAACTGCCGCAAGTGTTCTTCATGCGCGTGGCCATGGGCCTGGCGATCGAAGAGAAGCAGAAAGAAGACCGTGCCATCGAGTTCTACAACCTGTTGTCGTCCTTCGACTACATGTCGTCGACCCCGACCCTGTTCAACGCCGGCACCCTGCGTCCACAGCTGTCCAGCTGCTACCTGACCACCGTACCGGATGACCTGTCGGGCATCTACCACGCGATCCACGACAACGCCATGCTGTCCAAATTCGCGGGCGGCCTGGGTAACGACTGGACGCCGGTGCGTGCACTGGGTTCGTACATCAAGGGCACCAACGGCAAGTCCCAAGGCGTTGTACCGTTCCTCAAAGTAGTGAACGACACCGCTGTAGCCGTGAACCAGGGTGGCAAGCGCAAAGGCGCTGTGTGTGCCTACCTGGAAACCTGGCACATGGACATCGAAGAGTTCATCGAACTGCGCAAGAACACCGGTGATGATCGTCGTCGCACCCACGACATGAACACCGCCAACTGGATCCCAGACCTGTTCATGAAGCGTGTCTTCGATGACGGCCCTTGGACCCTGTTCTCGCCATCCGAAGTGCCCGACCTGCACGACCTGACCGGCAAGGCCTTCGAAGAGCGTTACGAGTACTACGAAGCCCTGTCCCAGTACCCAGGCAAGATCAAGCTGTTCAAGACCATCCAGGCCAAAGACCTGTGGCGCAAAATGCTGTCCATGCTGTTTGAAACCGGCCACCCATGGCTGACCTTCAAAGACCCGTGCAACCTGCGCAGCCCGCAGCAGCACGTGGGCGTGGTCCACAGCTCGAACCTGTGCACCGAGATCACCTTGAACACCAACAAGGACGAGATCGCCGTTTGCAACCTGGGCTCGATCAACCTGCCGAACCACATCGTCAACGGCAAGCTGGACACCGCCAAGCTGGAACGCACCGTGAACACCGCCGTTCGCATGCTCGATAACGTTATCGACATCAACTACTACTCGGTACCACAGGCGCAGAACTCCAACTTCAAGCACCGTCCGGTCGGCCTGGGCATCATGGGCTTCCAGGACGCGCTGTACCTGCAGCACATTCCTTACGGTTCGGACGCTGCAGTCGAGTTCGCCGACAAGTCCATGGAAGCGGTCAGCTATTACGCGATCCAGGCTTCCTGCGACCTGGCCGACGAGCGCGGCGCCTACGAGACGTTCCAGGGTTCGCTGTGGTCCAAAGGCATCCTGCCGCTGGATTCGCAACAGATCCTGATCGAGCAGCGTGGCCAGAAGTACATCGACGTTGACCTGAACGAATCCCTGGACTGGGCACCGGTACGTGCCCGTGTGCAGAAAGGCATTCGTAACTCCAACATCATGGCCATCGCACCGACCGCCACCATCGCCAACATCACTGGCGTGTCGCAGTCGATCGAACCGACCTACCAGAACCTGTATGTGAAATCGAACCTGTCGGGCGAATTCACCGTGATCAACCCATACCTGGTTCGCGACCTGAAAGCCCGCGGCCTGTGGGACTCGGTGATGATCAACGACCTGAAGTACTACGATGGTTCGGTGCAGCAGATCGAGCGCATCCCGCAAGAACTCAAAGAGCTCTACGCGACTGCCTTCGAAGTGGACACCAAGTGGATCGTCGACGCCGCCAGCCGTCGCCAGAAGTGGATCGACCAGGCTCAATCGCTGAACCTGTACATCGCCGGCGCATCGGGCAAGAAGCTGGACGTGACCTACCGCATGGCTTGGTACCGTGGCCTGAAAACCACTTACTACCTCCGTGCCCTGGCCGCCACCAGCACCGAGAAGTCGACCATCAACACCGGCAAGCTGAACGCTGTTTCCAGCGGCGGCAACCACGGTGATGATTCGGTTCTCGCCGCACCTGCCGGTCCAGCGCCAGTGCCAAAAGCCTGCGCGATCGACGAGCCGGATTGCGAAGCTTGCCAATAAGCTGAGCCGGTCCCGGGCTTGAATGCCCGGGATTGAAAAGCCCGATAAACCCCGACTGCATAGGGTTTATCGGGCTTTTTTCGTTTATCGCCCTTAAATAAAAGCGTACGCAATACCCTGCTTTGGCGAGCCGCCTCGCCGCCCCCACAACTCGACTTGCCCACCAATCACCGCCATTGAATGACGATCATAGGCGACGACACCCAGCTTGCCGCTCGCCAGCTCACTGCTTGAAGAGTTCCTATAGAGCCCCTTCAGCCCAAGGCGATCCAGCGCCTCGTGGGGCATTTCGCCGTTGTTCAGGCTCTGCATCGCATGGGCAAAACTTCTTTGCGCCTCACCTGGCCTGTCGTCCAGACCATTTCCTTCGATCTGTGCACGCTTGGCACTCGCTGCGAACATGAAATTGGCATCCGTCAGCATCGCCGGATCATCGCCTTTAAATTGTGCATATTTGGCCGCATCCTCGAGGTCCTTCTTAGACAGATCAAGCTCGAAGCCGTCACGCATTTTCACGTGATAGCCGCCCCCCGTCTCTTTCACTTCCTTGAAAACGTCCGTGGGTTTCTGACCGTAACGCATCATCGCCCCCTTTATCGCGGAAACGGTGACGCAGTTACCATCAGGGCCCTGGCTGAAGCCACTCCAGATATTGTCCGGCTTCTTTCCAGGATTGCTGTTGTCGGGCTTGTAGTTGAAATGCCTTGAACCTTCGGTCAGCGGCTTGTTGTTCATGGGCTCGCTGGGGCCAAAATCATTTCTATTGGCCCCACCACCACCACCACCACCACCACCACCACCACCACCACCACCTGGCGATGGTGGTGGTGCCGGGGATGGCGCAGGAGAGGGCGGCGTGTCGTCCGAGTCCGGAAACAATATCTTCAGCAATTGTTTGAGGAACTCAAGCCATTGCCCGGAAGCCTCTTCAATCAGCTTGCTGAGGATTTCCTTGAATTTCTCGTCACCGATCTCCCCTCGCACTTCGTTGAGCTTGTCTCGCAGATCCTGCGCGAGCTGGCTCTTGGAGGTTTTCTCGGCATCATCCAACGCCGTGAGCAGTTTTTTGAGCGTTTCCTCGTTAGAAACACCCTTGTTTTTTTCATCGCCCAGCGGATCCGACGTCGCAACACCCCGACCTGAAAAAACCGCGCCCCCGATGACACCACCTGAAACCGCCACACTCGCCATAGCCTGCTCTCCACCCGTTGACCTCAGCCTTCTTGGCTTCGTAGGTGGAAAAACAGGCGTAGGGCGTTCCGCCAAAACCATGTCATCCAGTGACTGTCCTGGACAATCGACAGGCAAAAAAAAAGCCCCTCGACCGAGGGGCTTTTCCAGTGATGCGGCTTAAGGCGACAACATCAGGTCATCTGAATGATGGTCTGCATGATGGTGCTTTGGGTGGAGATGGTCTTGGCGTTCGCCTGATAGTTGCTCTGGGCCTTGATCAGGTCCACCAGCTCGTTGGTCAGGTTGACGTTGGAGTTCTCCAGGGAGTTGGCCACGATCGAACCCAGGGTCCCGACTTGCGGGGTATCAAAACCCGGCTGGCCCGACGCGAAGGTTTCTTTCCAGGTGGTGCCGCCCGCTGGCTGCAGGCCCTGCTCGTTGTTGAAGCTGGCCAGGGAGAGCTGGCCGATGGCCTTGCTCTGCTGGTTGCTGAAAGTGGCGAACAACACACCGCTGCCGTCGATTTTCAGCCCGGTGATTTGACCGGTGGCGTAACCGTCGGTGGTGGGCGGGTTGCGGTAGGTAGCCGAGTTGAACTGGGTGATGTTCGCCATGTTGACGGCCACGCCGTCTGTGTTGGCGGCCGCGCCGTTAGACGTCCAGACACCATTGACCAGGGCGCCCGGCTTCCAGTCGGAAATGGTCAGGGTGGTGTTCGAAGCAGTGGCTGGCGGGGTGATGATGCCCGAGAGCTTGCCGGCGGTGTCAAACGACAGCGTCGAGGCAACAGGTGCCTTGACGTCAGTACCGGTGCCACTGATCGGCGAGCCGTCAGGATTGCGCCCATCGATCAGGGTGTAGGACTTCCAGGTGTTGGAGTCCGTCTTCACCAGGTACTGCACCATCGGATGCGCGTTGCCCTGAGTATCGTAGAGCGTGGTGGAGTATTGAGTGGTGAAGGTCTCCGACTTGGTCGGATCAAACGGGGTCTTGGTCTGGTCGATCACCGGCGAGGACGAGTTCAGGTTACTGGTGGAGTCCACCTTGCTCGAAGCCTTCGGCGGCAGGTACGACAGGTTGAGCTGAAGGTCGGTCAAGGCGCCCTTCTGGATGTTGCCGTCGGCGTCCGCCGCGTAGCCTTGCAGGCGCGAGGTGCCGGTGTTGTTGGTGATGTAGCCGTCTTTGTCGGCACGGAAGGCACCGTTACGGGTGTACTCCAGCGAACCGTCGCTGCCCTTCTGCACGAAGAAGCCGCCGCCCTGGATCGCCATGTCCAGCGTGCCGCCGCTGTTGTTGACGTCACCCTGGGTGAACTGCTGGGACACTGCCGCCAGGTTCACGCCGTTGCCGATGCTGTTCTGGCCGGTGCCCAGCTTGGACGCCGCGTAGATATCCGAGAATTCGGCACGGGACGATTTGAAGCCGGTGGTCGCGACGTTGGCGATGTTGTTGCCGGTCACGTCCAGTTGTTTGTTGGCCGCATAGAGGCCGCTAAGGCCGATGTTAAAAGACATTGTTCTCTCCTTTTGCCGTATTTAGCCGGCTCTATGTACCGATAGTCTGAATTTGCGACAGCTTGATACTGCCCATGCCGCCCGCCAGGTTGAGCAGCATTTCGCCGCCGGTCTGGCTCAGGGTCACGCTGGTCACCGTTGCCGGCAGCGAGGTGAGCAGGGCAACCGAGTCGCCCTTGTCATTCTTGGTGGTGGCATTGAAGGTGTAGGTGCCGGGACCCGCCGTCTCGCCTGCATCGTTCTTGCCGTCCCAGACAAAGCTGGAATTGCCGGCGCTCTGGGCGCCCATGTCGATGGTGCGAACGACGTTGCCGTCCTTGTCGGTGATCTTGACCGAGACGTTGCCCGTTGCCGCCGTCACCGCCACGGAACCGGTCATGCTTTTGCTGGTGTCGACCATGGCCTTGTCGGTCTGGGTGATCACCGAGCGGCCCACCAGCGACGACGCCTGCAGCGCCTGGGAAGAGCTGAAGTTGCTGGAGATCGCATTCACCGAGTCGTTCAGGGTGTTGATGCCTTCCAGGCTGCTGAACTGAGCCAGTTGTGCCACGAACGCGCCGTTGTCCTGAGGCGACAGCGGGTTCTGGTTTTTCAGCTGGGTGACCAGCAGTTGCAGGAACGCGTCCTTGCCCAACGACTGGTTGCCCGTCGCCGACTTGGCTGCGTCGCCGACGCTGCTGTTATCTGTCGCCGTCTTGACCTTGGAATTGAAAAGGTCCTGGACCGCGGTGTTCGTCGAGCTGGTATCAACAATGGCCATTATTTGGCGCCCCTTATCACTGACCCAGGGTCAGGACCTTCTGCATCATGGTTTTGGCGGTGTTCATCATTTCCGCGTTGGTCTGGAACGAGCGGCTGGCGGAAATCATGTCTGCCATTTCCTCGACCACGTTGACGTTGGGGTAGTACACGTACCCTTTGGCATCAGCGGCGGGATGATTCGGCTCGTAGCGGGCATCCAGGTTGCTCTGGTCTTCGACCACACCGAGCACCTGCACGCCCTGGCCCGCGGCATCCTGGTTCTGGAACAGCGAATCGCCGCTACCGCTCTGGCCGCCTTGGCCGCCCTGGAACATGGTGGCGAACACCGGGTGGCGGGCACGGTAGGTCTGATCAATGCTCGAGGACACGGTCTCGGCGTTGGCGATGTTACTGGCGACGGTGTTGAGGCGCGTGGTCTGGGCGCTCATGCCACTACCGGCAATATTGAAAACACTGGCGAGGGACATGGCTTATTCTCCACGCAGGGCTGACATCAGCCCTTTGAATTTGCTGTTGAGCAGGGTGAAGCTGGCCTGGAAGTTCACCGAGTTCTCGGCGTAGGCCGATTGCTCCAGTTGCGCGTCCACGGTGTTCTGGTCGATCGACGGTTGCATCGGCGTGCGATACAGCAGCGACTCGTCACCATTGCCCAGGCCTTGCGCTTCGATATGACGGCTGTTGGTCATGTTCAGGGCGAAGGTGCCGTTCTTGGTCTTGTCTTGCTGTGCGGCGAGCACGGCAGAGAAGTCCAGGTCCCGAGCCTTGTAGTTCGGGGTGTCGGCGTTGGCGATGTTGTTGGCCAGGACTTCGGCACGCTGGGCGCGGAAGCCCAGGGCTTGTTCGTGGATACCGAGCGCTTTATCGAAGCTGATGCTCATGGCGGAGACCTATAGGGACTGACCTGCTTTTCGTAACAGGGTTATAGCAATCGGCATGCCAATTCTTTTGAGGGCCGTATTACAAGGGTTTGCGGGGCAATTGCCGGCGGCAATGCCAGAAAAGCGGCAAAGGGTTTCCGCGAAACGCCAGTAAAGCGGCAATGAAGGTTTGCCGCTTTGCGGCCATAAAAAAAGGGAGGCCTGTGCAGGCCTCCCTTTTTTGCTCAAGCATTCATCACTTGGCCTGGTAAATGATCCCAGGACTGCACTGCACCATCTGGTAATGATCCGGCAAACCGTTCAGCGCCTCGGAAGCGCCCAGAAACAGATAACCACCGCGCTTGAGGGTACCGTGGATGCGCAACAGAATGTCCTTCTTCACCTCGGCCGAGAAGTAGATCAGCACGTTGCGGCAAAACACCATGTCGAACTTGCCCAGGCTGGCATAACTGTCCAGCAGGTTGAACGAGCGAAACTCCACCCGGCTCTTGATCGGCGCCTTGACCGCCCAGCGCCCCGCGCCTTTAGGATCGAAGAAACGCTGCAAGCGCTCCGGAGACAACCCCCGCCCCAGTGCCAGGCTGTCGTACTCACCGGTCTTGCAGTTGGTGAGCATGGTGCCGGACAAATCCGTGGCCACAATTTGCGCCCCGGCCTTCAACTGGCCCATGTTGGTTCGCTCGAACTCATCGATGGACATCGAAATCGAATACGGTTCCTGCCCCGACGAACAGGCCGCCGACCAGATGCGCAGGCGCTGTCCCGGTGCGGCCTTGATCGCCTCAGGCAGCACCTTGTTCTTGAGCACTTCAAACGGATAGGTATCGCGAAACCACAAGGTTTCGTTGGTGGTCATGGCATCGACCACCATCTCCTTGAGCCCGCTGCGCGGCTGACCCTGGATCCGTTGCACCAACTCCCCGAGGGACTTGATGCCTTGCTGCTCCATCAGTTTGTTGAGACGGCTGGATACCAGGTACTGCTTGTTTTCACCGAGCAATATGCCACAGGCTTTTTCCAGGAAGACCCGGAACTGTTCGAAATCCAAATTACCCGTAGACAATGATACCGCCTCTTAAATCGTGTGACCGCCAGGGAAAAGGCCCCTAGCCGTGATCTGCTGCCTTGATCCGGTCGACTACCCGGGATGCCAGGTCATCAGGGCGGAATTTGGCCAGGAAGTCATCGGCACCGACCTTCTTGACCATCGCCTGATTGAATACACCCGACAACGAAGTATGCAGGATGATATGTAGTTTTTGCATGCGTGGGTCGTTGCGTATCTCGGCCGTGAGGGTGTAGCCGTCCATTTCCGGCATCTCGATGTCGGAAATCATCATCAGGAATTCTTCTTCCGGCTTCTTGCCCTCATCCACCAGCTTGCGCAGGTAATCCAGGGCCTGTCGACCGTCATTGAGCGCCACCACTTCAACGCCAACCGTCTGCAGGCAACGGGACACCTGTTTGCGCGCCACCGAGGAGTCGTCCACCGTCAGCACCCGCAGCGAGATCGCCTTGTGCGCAGTTTCGGCGTCTACCACGCCCACCGATATTGCCTCCGAGGTCGGAGCCACTTCGGCGAGGATTTTCTCCACGTCGATGATTTCCACCAACTGGTTGTCGACCCGCGTCACTGCCGTGAGGTAGTGATCGCGGCCGGTGCCCTTGGGCGGCGGATGGATCTCTTCCCAGTTCATGTTGACGATGCGTTCCACCGAGCGCACCAGGAAACCCTGGGTCTTGGTGTTGTACTCGGTGATGATCACGAACGGACTCTCGCGATCCTGCAAACCCGACGAGCCGGTGGCCATGGCCAGGTCAAGAATCGGGATGGTCGCGCCACGGATATTGGCCACACCGCAAACCACCGGGCTGGACTTGGGCATGATTGTCAGCTTGGGGCACTGCAGTACTTCCCGAACCTTAAAGACGTTAATCCCGTAAAGCTGCTTGCCGTCCAGACGAAACAGCAGCAACTCCAGGCGATTCTGCCCCACCAGCTGTGTGCGCTGGTTCACTGAATCCATTACACCGGCCATGCACAGACTCCTACGCTAAAACTTAGGGGTACGACGCGTACCCAACACTAAACGGCACGAGCTTTGCTTTTTTATTGGCCATGGACATCAAAACGACAGTTTCCCGACGCCTCCGATCCCCACAGTACCGCAGATTGCTCTGCGTCTCGATGGCGTTGCTTGCCTTGGCTACGGGCCAGCCGGCCCGCGCCGATAACGTCACCTTGCCTGATCTACTTATCGGCGTCACTCAAGGCTTTCTTGAGTTCACTGTAGAAGATTATCTGGCGACGACGCAGACACCGGGCCGCTATGAAATCCAGGTCAACCAGTTGGATCCGCGCTTGCGCATGCCCATGTGTGACAGAGAATTGACAGCTTCGCTGGAAAGTCCCGCCCAACCCATCGGGCGCGTGACCGTGAAGGTGCGCTGTGAAGGCGCCTCGCCCTGGACGGTGTTTGTGCCGGCCCAGGTCAAATTGTTCCGCGATGTCGTGGTGGTGACACGCCCGCTGAAACGCACCGGAATCATTGGTGATGAGGACATTGCGATGCGCGAGCGGGACATCAGCCTGATCAATCAGGGCTATCTCACGTCCCTGGATCAGGCGCTCGGGCAGAAACTTACCCGACCAATGGTCACCGACCAGGTGATTACCCTGGTCCATCTTGAACAGGCCGAAGTGGTGCGCAAAGGTGACCAGGTGGTGATCTCCGCCAGCAGCGGCGGCCTGAATGTAAAAATGCCCGGGGAAGCCCTCTCCAATGGCGGCATGAGTGAACAGATTCGCGTGAAGAACCTCAACTCCAACCGCGTGATCAAGGCCCGGGTGACGGCGCCGGGGCAAGTTGAGGTGGCTTTATAGATCACTGGCATCGGACGCCGGCTTTTCCTACACTGTGCGCAACGCGGCATCGCGTATAGGTTTATTGTCAATCGAGCCTAAAGTTTGTCCGGGTATGGCCGAAAACATGGCAAGCGTCCAAATACCCAGAGGTTTTTTTAACATGGTCATCGATTTCAGTCGTTTGAATAACGCCCTGCCAACGCCCGGTTCTTCGCGCACCAACGGTGCCAAAGACAGCGTTGAAGCCAAGTCCCAGCCTCTGCCTGCCAAGACAGAACAGGCCGGCGCGAGCCAAAGCGGGGAATCGGTACACCTGAGCAATGAGGCTCAACAGTTGCAGAAGGTCACTGACTCGCTGAGCGATCAGCCAGTTGTCAATAAAGCCCGCGTGGCTGAATTGAAGCAGGCGATTGCGGATGGCAGCTATAAGGTCGACAGCAACCGTGTAGCCAGCAAGCTGCTTAACTTCGAAGCCGAGCGCTAGGCAAAGGCCTGCGCCAGGCTTTTGGACGCTTAAAACCCAAGGCCAGCCATGCACGACGAAAACTTGCTACAACTGATCATTGAAGACCTGCCTCCCGCACAGCAGTTGCTGGAGCTACTTCGGGAAGAGTCCCTGGCCCTGTTCGGGCGGGACATGCGCATGCTGGAAGAAATTCTGGCGCGCAAGCAATCGCTGATCGTCCTGCTGGAACAGCACGGCAAGAAGCGCAGCCAGATTCTCGTCAGCCTGGGCCTTTCGGCCGACCACAAAGGCCTGGAGCAACTCGCCAGCCACTCTACGGTGGGCGACCAGTTGCTGGCCCAAAGCAAAGAACTCAACCAATTGCTGACCCTGTGCCAGGAAACCAACCTCCTCAACGGCCAGGCGATCCAGCTGCAACAAGCCACCACCGCCAACCAGTTGCGTATCCTCCACGGCGGCGAGCCTCCGGCCCTCTACAACGCTCAAGGCTCCACCTCACGCCTGGCCAAGCCAAGCACCCGCAGCCAAGCCTGAAACCAGCTCACGCGCGCCCTATCCAAGGCGCGTCACATGCTGGCAAAATGAAAGCACTTGCGTGTAGTCGTATTTTGTCTGGAGATGGAAGAACCGTGTTCAACGCCCCTAACGCGGAAGATGCTCCGCAGCCACCCAAGGTACTTACCACGCCGCTGGAAATCGCGGGCACCTTGCGGATGCTACAAGAGAGCCATGATCCGCTGATCATCACCTTCCACGAACGCAACCAGCGCTTTCAAAGCTACCTGGTGGAAATCGACCGCGACAGCAAGACGCTAGCCCTGGACGAAATGATCCCGCGGGACGGCGAACGCTACCTTGAGAATGGCGAAGCTTTCCGTATCGAAGGTTTCCACGATGGCGTGCGAGTGGCCTGGGAAAGCAACGGCACCCTGACCATCGACGAAGCTGGCGGCCACCGCATCTACCGCGGCAGCATGCCCGACGAAGTGATCTACCATCAGCGTCGCAATGCCTTCCGCGCCGCCCTGAAGCTGGCGCAACTGGTCAGCGTCGAACTGGGTGGCGAGAAACTCAAGGCCCCCATCAGTGGCAAGTTGCTGGACATTTCCGCCACCGGCTGCAAATTGCGTTTCGAAGGGGACATCTCCGAGCGCCTGCAACTGGGCCAGGTCTACGACCGGTTTATCGCCGCCCTGCCCTTTGGCAGCATGACCACCTCGGTGGAACTGCGTTACCTGCACTTCGAAGAAAGGATCAACACCACCTTCGCCGGCGTACGCTTTCATAACATGAGCGGGCTGGTGCAGCGTCAGGTCGAGCGGTTTGTGTATCAACTGCAGCGTGAAGCTCGCCGCTTCGACAAGGACGATGATTTTTAAACACTAAAGATCGCGATAGAAAAACGGGCAGTTCCTCAAGGGAACTGCCCGTTTTTGCTTTCAGGGGCGCGCCCTGCTCAAGTCGTGAGGGTGATCATCCGGGTCCGGATGCTCCGGGGGCTCGGTGACGGGTGATGGCTCCTCCACCTCGGGATCGACTTCAGGCTCAGGGTCCGGAACCGCGGTCTGCATCTGCTCCTGCACCACCTGCTCGTCCACTCGCGGGTCGAGACACGCCACCAGCGGCGAACTGGACATGCTGTCAGGCATCGCCACGTGATGCAGCGGTGCATCGTCCACCTGATGCAGGTTGGTGACGGCCTTGGGCCGGATGCGCCACACCAGGATCAACGCACACAGGCTGAAAAACGCATACAGCATGTGGCTGCCGAACAGCTTCATCACCACACCGGCCAACAGCGGGCCGACACTGGCGCCGATACCGTAGGTCACCAGCAACATCGCCGTAAGCGACACCCGGCGATCACCCTCGACGTGGTCGTTGGAAAACGCCACGGCCAGCGGGTAAAGGCAGAACTGCACCAGAGAACAGAGAAAGCCTGCGACAAACAGCACTTCCAACGGCACCTGGGTCATGATCGCCAACGGCAACGCAGCCACCGCCAGGCACAAGGCAAAGCAGCGAATCAACAGCGCGCGGTCATACCGATCAGACAGCCAGCCCAACGGCCACTGCACCAGCAGCCCGGCGAAAATACAGCTACCCATGAACAGACCGACCTGCTCCGTAGTCAGCCCCTGCTGGGACGCGTAAAGCGGCGCCAAACCATAGAAGGAACCCACAATCAGCCCGGCCCCCAACACCGTACTGAGGGACTGCGGCACCCGCTTGATAAAGAAGCGCGGCTCCATCGGCGCCGGATGCAGGGGTGCCGGGTGAATACGGCGAGTCATGGCCACCGGCACCAGGCACAGCGCAAAACACAGCGCGACCAGCATCAGCAACTCAAGGCCCAACTCAGGGTGCATCACAAGGATCAGTTGGCCCAGCACCAGGCCCAGGTACGACGCAATCATATAGCCGCTGAACACCGCACCGCGTTGCTTGGCTTCAGCCTGCTCGTTAAGCCAGCTCTCGATGACCATGTACTGGCACATCATGCCCAGGCCGACAATCATCCGCAGCACAATCCAGGCTGGCAGCCAGTTGATCAGCCCGTGGCCCAACACCGCCGCGCCGACGATCCCTGCACAGGTGGCGTAGGCCCGGATATGCCCGACGCGACCAATCAGGCGATGACCGATCTTGCCCCCCAATACCAGGCCAAAATAGTTGGCGGCCATCAACGCACCCACCCACAGGCTGTCGACGTGATCTGCCGCCAAGCGCAAGGCCAGGTAAGTACTGAGCAGGCCAGAGCCGATCAGCATCATCAGGGAAGCAAAATAAAGGGCTCGAAAAGGTTTCCAGATCTGGCGCATCGGCGTTCCGAGCGGCTCCTTGCAGTGGGTGTCAGGACTACCGGAATGATAGTCCCGGGTCGTCGGGTCCGGACAGCCAAAACACGCGGTTGCCGGGGAATATTTTGCTCATGCCAATTGGCTACGTGTCAGACGCTCGACAGTGACCTGCGAGGTACACGATGCAGACGAATACTTGCTCCGCCCCACCCATGCCTCCCGTGTGAACCTCAAACGCGGGCAAGGTTCGGTTGGTGTTTGAAAAGACTGCCGCACTCAAACGCCCGGCCACAAAAAAGCCCCGCCAGATAAATCTGATCGGGGCTTGCTGACGTTCCGGCCGCGGGGGCAGGAACGATTATGTGGTGTCCCAGGGCCGGTTCGAACGGCCAACCTTCCCCTTAGGAGGGGGATGCTCTATCCAATTGAGCTACTGGGACTAATGACAGCCAACCGGCAAGGAGCACGGCGACGGACGGCGTGCATGTTAACGGCGCAGGTCAATTTTGTCATGTCGTCCGTGGGCTTTTTGAGTGTAGGCCTATGCCCGTGACTTTAACGCGTGTTCCACTCAACGATTACGGGCAGTTCGCCGTCATCGTGCAAAATGCACTCCGCCAAAATGCCATCATTGCAAATTGCAACATCACGACAACATGGACCAGATATAACTATCTGATTTAAAAGGATTTATTGTCAAATAAAGACTGGCACGGCACCTGCAATCCTTTATCCTACAAATACAGTCCGGCCCAGCCACCTGCGGAGAACATACCCATGAACAGCGCACTTCTACTAGCCCTTAATACCGTTGCATTGGCTGCGCTGGTGATGTTCCATTTTCAATCCACCACCGCTGATGATGCCGCACAGGTCAGCCAGGCGATTCCCCATCACCTGCAGCAACGTCCGCAGTTGGCGGTCATGAAACCGAACATGCAATCACCGCTGCAACTGACCCAGGGCACTCAGGCCGCTCCCGCCACTGAACACTGGGTTTTCTGAACCGCTTACCGGAGTTTTCCATGACCAAGTCTGCCTGGCTGTTTCTGACCCTGGCCCTGGCCGCCGTCGGCCTCGGCTTGAACGTATTGTCGCAAGACGTACAGACCGTCGCTTTCGTCGCCGCAGCTGTATTCGGCAGCTTGTGGTTGCTGGCAATCATCATTGGCCGCCGCATCAAATTCGATCCTGTACTGCGCTGAATCCTCCCCGCTCGTCGCCCTCTCTGCACAAGGCAGTCAACCTCAGGCTCCCCGTCAGAACGACTGACCATATGTCGCTCCGCCCTCGTAAATTGGCAATTTGCCACTAATCTTAAAGTTAAGGGCAAAAGGCCATATTGCTATAGGATGTGCGCCCGAAAAGCCTTTTGCGTCTAGGGCCTGCGGCCTCGACACCTATTTGGGTGCAACCGTGGAAAAGTTTTCCAACCAGTCCGCAAATTTTGAAATGAGTACTGGCATAAAGCCGGTAGCCGGTTCAATATTTGTCACAGAATTGACGCCAAGGAACTGGCAAAACTGAGGCATGATGCGGCCTCTTTGCAATTCAGGTTGAACATTTGGCAGCAAGCCTTGTCCTAACATGCATCTTGCGGCCAATTCCAAAAACCGCTCCCCTGAACTAACCGGTTAAATATATGCGCCCATTGAAACAGGCAATTTATTCCAGCCGTACGGCTGACAAGTTCGTCGTACGTCTGCCAGACGGAATGCGGGAACGCATTGCCGAGGTGGCTCGCAATCATCACCGCAGCATGAACTCCGAAATCATCGCACGCCTGGAACAAAGCCTGATTCAGGAAGGTGCGCTGGGCGAAGAGCTGAGCATGCGCCTGGACAGCCCCGAGCTGTCACTGCACGAACGCGAACTGCTGCAGCGTTTTCGTCAGCTCTCCCACCGCCAGCAAAATGCTCTCGTCTCGCTTATCGCTCACGACGTTGAGGCAGCTGCAGAAGCCAACTGATTGGCAACCGAAAGCTGAAAGCCAGCCATGGGCTGGCTTTTTTTTGCCTGGGATTTGGTAAAGAAAAGAAAGGGTCAAGGGGCATAAGCCCCCTGACCTATAGAAGGGATCAAAGCAGGAAGATGGTTGCCAGGCCCAGGAAGATGAAGAAGCCGCCACTGTCGGTCATGGCGGTGATCATCACACTGGCACCCATGGCCGGATCTCGCCCAAGGCGTACCAGGGTCATTGGAATCAGAACCCCCATCAAAGCCGCCAGCAGCAGGTTGAGCGTCATCGCCGCCGTCATGACCACACCGAGCGACCAACTGCCATACAGCAGGTAAGCCACGATACCGATGACGCCACCCCACACCAGGCCGTTGATCAGCGCGACCGCAAGCTCCTTGCGCATCAAACGCTTACCGTGCCCGGTACCCACCTGATCCAGCGCCATGGCACGCACGATCATGGTAATGGTCTGGTTACCCGAGTTACCGCCAATCCCGGCCACGATCGGCATCAGCGCAGCCAAGGCCACCAGCTTCTCGATGGAGCCTTCAAACAGCCCAATCACCCTTGATGCAATAAACGCGGTAATCAAATTGACTGCCAGCCAGGCCCAGCGGTTACGCAGGGACTTCCACACCGACGCAAAAATATCTTCTTCTTCTCGCAGACCGGCCATGTTGAGGACTTCGCTTTCGCTCTCCTCACGAATCAGGTCGACCATTTCATCGATGGTCAGACGGCCGATCAGCTTGCCGTTCTTGTCGACCACCGGGGCCGAGATCAAGTCATAACGCTCGAACGCCTGGGCAGCGTCGTAAGCGTCTTCGTCCGGATGGAAACTCACCGGGTCGCTGGCCATGACGTCCGCGACTTTCTTGTCCGGGTCATTGACCAGCAGGCGCTTGATCGGCAGCACGCCCTTGAGAATGCCTTCGTAATCGACCACGAACAGTTTGTCGGTGTGGCCTGGCAGCTCCTTGAGGCGGCGCAGGTAACGCAGTACCACTTCCAGGCTGACGTCTTCGCGGATGGTGACCATCTCGAAGTCCATCAACGCACCGACCTGCTCCTCGTCGTAGGACAACGCCGAGCGCACACGCTCACGCTGTTGGGCGTCGAGGGTTTCCATCAGCTCATGGACGACGTCACGCGGCAGCTCGGAAGCCAGGTCAGCGAGTTCGTCGGCATCCATGTCCTTGGCGGCAGCCAGGAGCTCGTGATCGTCCATGTCGGCGATCAGGGTTTCACGGACCGAGTCGGATACTTCAAGGAGGATGTCGCCGTCGCGATCAGCCTTGACCAACTGCCAAAGCGTCAGACGGTCATTAAGCGGCAAGGCTTCGAGGATGTAGGCAACGTCGGCAGAGTGCAGATCATCGAGCTTGCGTTGCAGCTCGACAAGGTTTTGCCGGTGGACCAGGTTCTCGACCCGGTCATGATTCGCGCCTTCCTGGCGATGCGTCAGGTCTTCGACCACACGCTGGCGCTGCAGCAGCTCGACGACTTGAGCCAGGCGATCCTGCAGGCTTTCTTGTGTTTTCTTTACTTCAACTTCGGTCATAGGCGAACTCCACTCCCAGCAGCGGGGCACGCCGGAAGGATCAATCAGTCAATTCATGATTGGTAAAACGGGGTACTGAGTAACTACTGGGTAAGTCCATGGAGGTGTTCCACAAGCCCCGGCGGGGCTGACGGGCGCAATGATACACCGGGCGGCCGCTTTTAACGTCAAAAAACTGGAAAGAACAAGCGCTTGCGACACAAAGCTGAGCATTGGCCACACATATGAACTGCGACGACGCCGCTTGAAAGGAAAACACATGGGCGGGAGAAAAAGGCGCCACGGGAAATAAAAACCCCAGACGGCAAAAAGCCCGCACTAGGCGGGCTTTTTGTTGTTTGGTGCACTCGACAGGATTCGAACCTGTGACCGCTCGGTTCGTAGCCGAGTACTCTATCCAGCTGAGCTACGAGTGCAGATTGTGTTTTTAGACCAGATCACAACTGGTTGAAGCCAAGTTACCTGCATTGCTGCAACTAACTCTTAAATGGTGCACTCGACAGGATTCGAACCTGTGACCGCTCGGTTCGTAGCCGAGTACTCTATCCAGCTGAGCTACGAGTGCATTTGTTGCCGCGCATTATAGGCCGTTCAATCTCTATGTAAAGCTATTTTTTCGTTTAATTTCAACAACTTAGCGAAAAAACCAGATTGCAACGTACTAAGCAAATAATGGCGGAGAACGGGGGATTCGAACCCCCGACACCCTTTTGAGGTGTACTCCCTTAGCAGGGGAGCGCCTTCGGCCACTCGGCCAGCTCTCCGCAACACGGGGCGTATATTAACCAGCTTCATCCCCGTTTGCAAACATAAAAAACGATAAAAATTAATGGCTTGGTTCTTCGTCCTTCTCTTTCTTGATCCGCAGGTAGATTTCCTCGCGGTGGACAGCCACCTCTTTCGGAGCGTTAACCCCGATACGCACTTGATTGCCTTTGACGCCGAGCACGGTCACGGTGATTTCGCCATCACCAATAATCAGGCTTTCTGCGCATCGACGAGTCAGAATCAACATACCTTTCTCCTCACGCATTTCATTTCGGGAACAACAGTCTGCAAAAAAAAGGCATTCGACCTACAACCAAACGGCCGTAGCCCTACCGCCTAAGTATTGTCGAACGCAGGCAAAAGGACAGGCCTTCACCACGCGCCCGGCAAAAAAATGAAAGGCGCGGATCACCGCGCCTTCCTGGCAACGCATCACTCGCCCTGTCGGGCCGGAGCGTCGAGCTCAAACGCGGTATGCAATGCGCGTACAGCCAGCTCCAGGTACTTCTCTTCGATCACCACCGACACCTTGATTTCCGAGGTGGAGATCATCTGGATGTTGATGCTTTCCTTGGCCAGGGCTTCGAACATGCGGCTGGCAACGCCGGCATGGGAACGCATGCCCACACCCACGATCGACACCTTGGCAATCTTGGTATCGCCGACCACTTCACGGGCGCCGATTTCCTTCGCGGTGTTCTGCAGGATCCGCTCCGCCGCATCGTACTCGTTGCGGTGCACGGTGAAGGTGAAATCGGTGGTGTTATCGTGCGAAACGTTCTGCACGATCATGTCGACTTCGATGTTCGCGCCACTGATAGGGCCCAGAATCTTGAAAGCCACGCCCGGGGTGTCTGGCACGCCACGGATAGTCAGCTTGGCTTCATCACGGTTGAAAGCGATACCGGAAATGATCGGCTGTTCCATGGATTCCTCTTCATCAATAGTAATGAGGGTGCCCGGACCCTCCTTGAAGCTGTGCAGTACGCGCAGCGGAACGTTGTACTTGCCGGCAAACTCAACGGCACGGATCTGCAAGACCTTGGAACCGAGGCTGGCCATTTCCAGCATCTCTTCGAAGGTGATCTTGTCCAGGCGCTGGGCCACGGACACAACCCGCGGGTCGGTGGTGTAGACGCCATCCACATCGGTGTAGATCTGGCACTCATCAGCCTTCAGGGCTGCCGCCAGGGCCACGCCGGTGGTGTCGGAACCGCCACGACCCAAGGTGGTGATGTTGCCGTGCTCGTCGACGCCCTGGAAACCGGCGACAACTACCACACGACCGGCCTTCAGGTCAGCGCGAATCTTCTGGTCATCAATCTGCAGGATGCGGGCTTTAGTGTGCGCGCTATCCGTAAGAATGCGGACCTGGTTGCCAGTGTAGGACACCGCCGGCACACCACGCTTGTTCAGCGCCATGGCCAGCAACGCGATGGTCACCTGCTCACCGGTGGAAATGATCACGTCCAGCTCACGGGGAACCGGTTGCTGATCACCACTGATTTGCTTGGCCAGATCGATCAGGCGATTGGTCTCGCCGCTCATGGCCGACAGCACCACCACCAGGTCATCGCCGGCATCGCGGAATTTCTTAACCTTGTCGGCGACCTGCTCGATTCTTTCGACAGAGCCGACCGAGGTGCCTCCAAATTTCTGTACGATCAAAGCCATTTCTAAGCCGCCTCAGCCCGTAAAGGGGCGCCTGTTATTCAATCAACCCGCACTGACTGAGCCCGCGACTAGACCACGGGCCCATTAACAGCGTCTTAAATACCTGCCTCGACAAACGGCACGGTCAGGGCCAGGGCCGCGTCCAGGGCGCCAGCGTCAACACCACCGCCTTGCGCCATGTCCGGACGACCACCGCCCTTCCCGCCCACTGCCGCGGCGGCTTGCTTCATCAAATCACCGGCCTTGAGTTGGCCAGTCAGGTCTTTGGTTACACCGGCAACCAGAACGACCTTCTCCTCATGGACACTGCCGAGCAGGATCACTGCGCGGCCGAGCTTGTTCTTCAACTGATCGACCAAGGCCAACAGCGCCTTGCCGTCCTGACCGTCCAGGCGCACGGCCAGCACTTTCACACCCTTGACGTCCAGGGCGGAAGCCGACAGATCGTCGCCCGCCGCGCTGGCCGCCTTGGCCTGCAACTGCTCCAGCTGTTTCTCCAGCTGACGGTTGCGCTCCAGTACGCCGGAGAGCTTGTCGATCAGGTTGTCGCGGCTGCCCTTGACCAGGCCGGCCGCTTCCTTGAGTTGTTCTTCTGCCGCATTGAGGTAGGCCAGGGCCGCAGCACCGGTGATCGCTTCAATACGACGCACGCCGGAAGCCACACCGCCTTCGCTGATGATTTTCAGCAGGCCGATGTCGCCGGTACGGCTGGCGTGGATACCGCCACACAGCTCCACCGAGAAGCTGCCGCCCATGCTCAGTACGCGCACTTCGTCGCCGTACTTCTCGCCAAACAGCGCCATGGCGCCTTTTTGCTTGGCGGTCTCGATGTCGGTTTCTTCGGTTTCCACCGGGGTGTTCTTGCGAATCTCGGCGTTGACGATGTCTTCCAGGGCCTTCAACTGCTCAGGCTTGATCGCCTCGAAATGACTGAAGTCAAAACGCAGGCGCTGGCTATCCACCAACGAACCCTTCTGCTGCACATGCTCACCCAGTACCTGACGCAACGCGGCGTGCAGCAAGTGAGTGGCCGAGTGGTTCAAAGCAGTTGCATGCCGTACGTCGGCATCTACCTGAGTGTCCACCGGCGCGCCGACGGTCAGGTTACCCAGCACCAGCACGCCGTGATGCAGGAACGCACCGCCGGTCTTGGTGGTGTCGCGCACTTCAAAGCGACCGGAGGTGGAGCTCAGGAAACCGCAGTCACCGACCTGGCCGCCGGACTCAGCGTAGAACGGGGTCTGATCCAGGACTACAACGCCCTCGTCACCTTCGTTCAGCACGTCGACCGACTTGCCGTCCTTATAGATAGCCACGATCTTGGCCGAGCCAACGGTAGCTTCATAACCAATGAACGAAGTCGCCACATCAACCTTTACCAGGGTGTTGTAGTCCAGGCCAAAGGAGCTGGCGGAACGGGCACGTACACGCTGGGCTTCCATCTCACGCTCAAACCCGGCTTCGTCGATAGTCAGCTCGCGTTCGCGGGCGATGTCGGCGGTCAGGTCCATCGGGAAACCGTAGGTGTCGTACAGCTTGAACACCACGTCGCCCGGCACCACGGTGCCTTTGAGTTCAGCCAGGTCCTGCTCGAGGATCTTCAGGCCGTGCTCCAGGGTCTTGGAAAACTGCTCTTCTTCAGCCTTGAGCACGCGCTCGATGTTGGCTTGCTGCTGCTTGAGTTCCGGGAAGGCATCGCCCATCTCGGCCACCAGCGCGGCAACGATCTTGTAGAAGAAGCTGCCGGTGGCGCCCAGCTTGTTACCGTGACGGCACGCGCGACGGATGATGCGGCGCAGCACATAGCCACGGCCTTCGTTCGACGGCAGCACGCCGTCGGCGATCAGGAAACCACAGGAACGGATGTGGTCCGATACAACCTTGAGGGACGACTGGTTGTCGTTGGCACAGCCAATGGCCGCGGCTGAAGCGCTCAGCAGGTTGGTGAACAGGTCGATCTCGTAGTTGGAGTGAACGTGCTGCATCACCGCACTGATCCGCTCCAGGCCCATGCCGGTGTCCACCGACGGCGCTGGCAACGGATGCAACACGCCATCGGCGGTGCGGTTGAACTGCATGAACACGTTGTTCCAGATTTCGATGTAGCGGTCGCCGTCTTCTTCCGGCGAGCCCGGTGGGCCGCCCCAGATGTCGGCGCCGTGATCGTAGAAAATCTCGGTGCAAGGGCCGCACGGGCCAGTATCGCCCATGGTCCAGAAGTTGTCGGAAGCGTAAGGCGCGCCCTTGTTGTCACCGATGCGAATCATGCGCTCGACCGGCACCCCGATTTGCTGGGTCCAGATGTCGTAGGCTTCGTCATCGGTGGCGTAGACGGTCACCCAGAGTTTTTCCTTCGGCAGCTTCAGCACGCCGGTCAGGAAGGTCCAGGCGAAGGTGATCGCATCTTTCTTGAAATAGTCGCCGAAGCTGAAGTTACCCAGCATCTCGAAGAATGTGTGGTGGCGGGCGGTGTAGCCCACGTTTTCCAGGTCGCTGTTCTTGCCGCCGGCGCGTACGCACTTCTGGCTGCTGGTGGCGCGGGTGTAGGCGCGCTTTTCCTGGCCCAGGAAGCAGTCCTTGAACTGGTTCATCCCCGCGTTAGTGAACAGCAGGGTTGGGTCATTGCCTGGGATCAAGGAGCTGGAGGCGACACGGGTGTGACCTTGCTCTTCGAAGAAGCGAAGGAAGGCTTCACGGATTTCTGCGCTTTTCATTAGGTTCTTCCACGGAGGCTGCGGCCAAAGGCCAGTGCTAAACGTCATCAGACGGAGCGACGGCAAAGGGCCGCATTATATCGGCCCTTTGCCCGTGGTACAGCGTGTTTATGTGATAGAAACAGTCAATTAGACGGTCTGCACTGTCATTTCCGGGAAAACTCGACAAATGTCGCGAGCACTTGCTCGATCTGTGCCCGGCTGACGTCCAGGTGAGTGACCATGCGCAAACGCGGCGCGGCACTCAACTTGATCCCGCGCTCGGCAGCAAACGCCTTCAAGGCCTGGGCCCGATCACCGATATCAACGTAGACCATATTGGTCTGCACCGGCTCCACCGTATAACCCGCCTTGCGCAGTTCATCCCCCAGCCATTGGGCGTTGGCGTGGTCGTCGGCCAGGCGCTGCACCTGGTGATCCAGGGCGTACAGCCCCGCCGCCGCCAGCGAACCGGCCTGACGCATGCCGCCACCGACCATTTTGCGCAACCGGCGAGCCTTGGCGATCAATGCCGTGGAGCCGCACAACACTGAGCCGATCGGCGCGCCCAGGCCTTTGGACAGGCACACCGACACCGAATCGAAGTGCTGGGCGATCTCCCGCGCATCCACCCCCAGCTTGACCGCCGCGTTGTAGAGCCGCGCGCCGTCCAGGTGCAAGGCCAGGCCGTACTCCCGGGTAAACGCCCGCGCAGCCGCGAGGTATTCAAGGGGCAGGACTTTGCCCTGCATGGTGTTTTCCAGCGCCAGCAGGCGGGTGCGGGCGAAGTGGAAGTCGTCCGGCTTGATCGCCGCCAGCACGTGCTCCAGGTTCAGGGAACCGTCGGCCTGCACTTCCAGGGGTTGTGGCTGGATCGAGCCGAGAACCGCCGCACCGCCGCCTTCGTATTTGTAGGTGTGAGCCTGCTGACCGACGATGTATTCCTCGCCACGCTCACAGTGCGCCATCAATGCCAGCAGGTTGCTCATGGTGCCGGTGGGCACGAACAAGGCCGCGGCAAAACCCAGGCGCTTGGCCAGTTCGGCTTCCAGGCGATTGACGCTCGGGTCCTCGCCGTAGACGTCGTCGCCGCTGGCGGCAGTGGCCATCGCCTCGAGCATGCCAGGGGTCGGTTGGGTCACTGTGTCGCTGCGCAGGTCAATCACGTTCATCAAACTAGCCTCTAGCGGATTGGAGCGTTTCTTGTGTTAACGATTACTGCGGGCAAACCCGCGGAATATCAAGCCCCGTGCTTGCACAATCGAATACCAACCAAACAAACCGATATAGGTTATCGATAAACCAACCGTGCAGTTTCTGAAAAACCATGATAAAAACTCTCCGCCGCCAGGGTTCTGGCGGCAACGTTCTCAGGGCGGGGTGTAATTCCCCACCGGCGGTAATTGCACGCAATGTGCATAGCCCGCGAGCGCTTGGCGCCTCGAACTGCCTCGGCAGGACGGCGACAAGGTCAGCAGACCCGGTGTGATCCCGGGGCCGACGGTCATAGTCCGGATGAAGAGAGAACGGGATTGGCACCTAAGGGCCGCGCTGACGTCATGTTCACATGAGCCAGCTGTGCGTACCCTTAAATCCCATTCGATTCATAACGCCCTGTTTTTTTCTTAAACAGGAGTCAGAACATGCAACCCACCGCAATCGACAGCAAAAGCAAAAACCATCACGGCGAGCGCGTCGCGTTTATCCAGGCCTGCTGGCACAAGGATATTGTCGATCAGAGCCGTAAAGGTTTCCTCGCCGAAATGATCGCCCAGGGCTACCAGGAATCGGACATCGATTTCTTCGAAGTCGGCGGCGCCTTTGAATTGCCCCTGCACGCCAAGCTGCTGGCCAAGTCCGGCCGTTATGCCGGTATCGTCGCGGCCGCCCTGGTGGTGGACGGCGGGATCTACCGTCACGAGTTCGTGGCCCAGTCCGTAGTCAGCGGCCTGATGCAGGTCCAGCTGGAAACCGAAGTGCCGGTGTTCTCGGTATCTCTGACCCCGCACCACTTCCACGCGGGCAGCGAGCACCACACGTTCTTTTATGAGCACTTCGTCCACAAAGGCCAGGAAGCGGCACGCACCTGCGCCGACACCCTGCACAAGGTTCGCGCACTGCGTCGCAATGAGCCACGGGCGGTAGCGGTTTAAGCAACACCACCAAGCCCAGTCTCAGAGCCGGGCTTGTGTGGGAGCTGGCTTGCCTGCGATAGGATCGCCTCGGTGTATCTGGCAGACCGAGTTGATCTTATCGCAGGCAAGCCACCAGCTCCCACATTTGACCGAGTCAGTCTCGGGAGTCAGGCCAGGCCAGCATCCGTGGTCGGCACAATCAATATCCCTGCGCGCAAGCCATTCTTGACCTTCGGGTTCGGGAAGATGATGCGTGCGCCCTCCTCCTCGATTACCCAACGGGTCTTGGCAATGTCCTCGGCCAGCAGGTAACCCTTCTCCAACTCCGAAAAGTTTTCCACGTCCGCCGGCAAGTGCAGGACGAAGGTATCGCTGTGCTTGATCACTTCCCGGGAGACGCTGAACAGCTTCAAGCCGTCCAGGCTCTCGGTGGCCGGCTCGCTGCCTTCGATGATCTGCTTGAGGCGGGTTTCCAGGCGCGATACGTCCACGCCCTGGTTCTGCCCGAACGGCCGGGCCTTGCCCAACTCCAGGGTGAAGGACTCAGCCTCAAGCTGCTCGTAGGTAAACGCGGTGAAAGTGATCGAGGTCTTGTTCTGCAGCAGCACCGCCTCCATGCCGGCGGCTCGCAGGCGCGCCAGCTCGGCACGCGAATGCTGACGACCATCTTTCCACGGATACAGCGCGAACTGCTCGATCTTCGAGCCACGGATGGCGGTGTGCAGGTCGTAGTGCAAACGGCTACGCCCCGGCACGCTGAAGAAGGTACGGGCCAACTGTTCGAGCTCGGCGGCGCGCATGGCTTCGGGGCCAATGCTTTGTTCATGACGGCCGTTGAACAGCCGGTTGACGTCCAGTTCAAGGTAACGCTCGCCGCGGCGCATGGCCTCGGGGTTACCGAACAGGAACAGAATACGGGTGCGGGGCTTGATCTCCCCACGGGCAATGCCTTGCAGCAAGCGGTCGGCCAATTCGATCGGCGCGGTTTCGTTGCCATGGATGCCGGACGACAGCAGCACGTCGCTGCCGTTGTCCCGCGCCTCAGGAGGCCGCACTTCCAGCGCGCCCTCACTGAGCCAGCGCAGTTGCACGCCGTCGACAGTCAGTTGAATTTTTTGCGCCGGTTCGCGACCGGCGAGGGTCAGTTCAAGCAGTTTGCCGAGGGCGAGCATAAGCAGCTTCCTTAGTGGTTGCAGCCAGGACCGTGGACGTGATCGTCATCATCACCTTCAACGTCGGCCGGTTCCATTTCCAGTTGCAGGCTCATCAGGTTGGTGGCCAATGGGCGCATCAGCAGGTTGGCGTATTCCGCGTCGCCCTCTTCCACGTCAACGCCGATCAACAGTTGGCCACGGCCGTCGTGCTGGATCCAGATCTCCTTGCCCTGCCACACCACGGCGACGCGGGTGCAGGACGTTTCCAGCTGGGTGCCGTCGGTGTCTTCAAGGATCAGTTTCAGGGTGTCGGTGGTCATAAATAGTTCTCAGCCGTGCGGCGTTAATTGATCTGGAAAGGATAAACCGAGCCCAGTTTAAGGATTTGCGTCAGTTCATCCAGTGCCGTCCGGCACTCAAGCAGCAATTGCGGGTCAGCCAGGTCGGTTTCCCGCAGGCTGTCGCGGTAGTGCTTGTCGACCCATTGGGTCAGCGTGTCGTACAACGGCACCGTCATGATAACCCCTGGGTTGACCGCCGCCAGTTCGGTTTCATTCAACGCGACGCGCAAGCGCAGGCACGCCGGGCCACCGCCGTTCTGCATGCTTTGCTTGAGGTCGAAGACTTTGACTTCGCGGATCAACCCGCCGGAAGACGTCAGGCCTTGCAGGTACTGCCAGACGCGTTCGTTGGCGCGGCATTCTTCCGGCACGATCAGCAGCATCGAACCGTCGGCGCGGCTCAGCAACTGGCTGTTGAACAGGTAGGAACGCACCGCATCTTCAACGCCGACCTGGGCACGGGGCACGCAGATCGACTGGAAATTGCCACCGAGCTTGCCGAGTTTGCCCTGCAATTCGCCGAGCATCTGATCGGTATTGAGGAACGCGTCCTCGTGATAGAACAGCACCTCGCCGTTGCCCACTGCGATCACGTCGTTGTGAAACACACCGGCATCGATCACCGCCGGGTTCTGCTGGGCGTAGACCACGCCGTCATCCCGCAGGCCGTGCAGGCGCGCGACTGCCTGGGAGGCTTCGAGGGTCTGGCGCGCCGGGTACTTTTGCGGCGCCGGGTAGCGGGTGTCGAACGCACTGCGGCCGAATACGAAAAACTCTACGCCCGCCTCGCCATAGTCACGGCAGAAACGCGTGTGGTTGGCCGCGCCTTCGTCGCCGAACTGCGCCACTGCCGGTAATGCGGCGTGGTGGGCGAAGTGCTTCTGATCAGCGAACATCGCCCCCAGCACGCGGCTGGTGGTCGGGTGCTCGATGCTGCGGTGGTATTTGCAGTTGAGGTTGGCGGCAGTGAAATGTACGCGGCCATCGGCGGTGTCGGCGCTCGGGCTGACGGTGGCGGCGTTGGCCACCCACATGCTCGACGCCGAGCAGCTGGCAACCAGCAGCGGCATGGCTTGCTTGGCGGCCTGCTGGATGACTTGTGCGTCGGTACCGGCAAAACCGAGACTGCGCAAGGCGGCCACATCCGGACGTTCCTGGGGCGCCAGCACACCTTGCACAAAGCCCATTTCCATCAGCGCTTTCATCTTCGCCAGGCCTTGCAGCGCCGCTTCCTTCGGGTTGGAGGACTGCTGGCTGTTGCTCTGGGACGCGACGTTGCCGTAGGACAAACCGCCGTAGTTATGGGTCGGCCCCACGAGACCGTCAAAATTGACTTCACAGGATTTCATCGGCGAGGCTCCACGAACATCTGTATTTTTTATAGGCATCAAGTGCAGATCTGTATCTGTTAACCCGATCAAGTGTGGGAGCTGGCTTGCCTGCGATGCGGGCAACTCGGTCATTCAGATACACCGAGGTGATGCCATCGCAGGCAAGCCAGCTCCCACATTAGATCAGTGTCACTTTCACTTAAGCGTTACGCCCGGGGTCAGTGTTGCTGGCAACACCAGGCTCGGGGTCTCAAGGGAGGCCACCGGGTACGCGCAATAATCCGCCGCGTAATAGGCGCTGGCGCGATGGTTGCCCGAAGCCCCTACCCCGCCAAATGGCGCGCTGCTCGCAGCCCCCGTCAGCTGTTTGTTCCAGTTGACGATCCCGGCACGGCTTTCCAGCCAGAACTGCTGGTAACGCGCCTCGGAATCCGACAGCAACCCGGCCGCCAAGCCGTATTGGGTGTTGTTGGCCTCGGCAATCGCCGCCTCGAAATCGGTGTAGCGGATCACTTGCAGCAGCGGGCCGAACAGCTCTTCGTCAGCGCGATCCGTCACCTCGCTCACATCGATAATCCCCGGCGTCAGCAACGCAGCCTGGGCCTGGGGTTGGGTCATTTCCAACAGCGCCACGGCGCCATTGGCCAGCAGCAATTCCTGGGCATCCATCAATGCCTTGGCGGCACCGAGGGAAATCACCGAGCCCATGAACGGCGCCGGTTGTTGGTCAAACGCGCCGACTTCAATGGTCGAACTCACCGCCACCAGGCGTGCGAGCAACGCATCACCCCAGGCGCCTTGCGGCACCAGCAGGCGACGGGCACAGGTGCAGCGCTGGCCGGCCGAGATAAATGCCGACTGGATAATGGTGTACACCGCCGCGTCCACGTCGGCCACTTCGTCCACCACCAGCGGATTGTTGCCGCCCATTTCCAGCGCAAGGATCTTGTCCGGGCGCCCGGCGAATTGCTGGTGCAGATGGTTGCCGGTGCGGCTGGAGCCGGTGAAGAACAAACCGTCGATACCCGGATTGGCCGCCAGGGCGATCCCGGTTTCCCGCGCGCCTTGCAGCAGGTTCAACACGCCCGCCGGCAGGCCGGCGTCGATCCAGCATTGCACGGTCAGCTCGGCGACTTTCGGGGTCAGTTCGCTCGGTTTGAACAGTACGGTATTACCCGCCAGCAAGGCCGGCACGATGTGGCCGTTAGGCAGGTGACCCGGAAAGTTGTAAGGGCCAAATACCGCCACCACACCGTGGGGCTTGTGACGCAATACGGCAGTGGCGTCGCCCAGTGGGCCGCTCTTCTCGCCGGTACGTTCGCGGTAGCTTTGCACCGAGATCGCCACCTTGTTGACCATGCTCGTGACTTCGGTCGCCGATTCCCACAATGGCTTGCCGGTTTCCTCACCGATGCAGCGGGCGAGTTCGTCGGCACGGCTTTTCAGGTTGGCGGCGAAGGCTTCCAGCACGCTCAGGCGTTCTTCCAGGGAGCGCTTGGCCCAGGCCGGAAACGCCTGGCGTGCAGCCTGAACGGCAGACTCGACCTGCTCGGTGGTAGCGCCATTACCCGACCACACGACCTGCTGGGTCACCGGGTTCAGCGACTCAAACACTTCACCCTGGCCAGCCAGCCACTCACCTGCGATGTATAGCGAATTCATTTATTTCGACTCCCGGGCAGCGGACAACGGTACGGCACGCACTTGATCACCAGCGATCAGTTGCAGGCGCTTGGCGGTCTGTTGATCGACCACCAGGGTGCCCGCAGCCAACCGCGCCGGTGCGGCGGTAATGCGGCAATCTTCGCGTTTACGGTTATGGATCAGGAACGGCGTGGCGTCGTCGCCCGGCGTACCAATCGCCAGCACCAGCGCTTCGCTGTCGCGCACGGCGCGGATCTTGGTGGTTTCACATTCCACCGCCGGGCCCGCGTCGAAGATGTCGACGTAGCCCTGGTAGCTGAAGCCTTCGCTCTTGAGCATGCTCAGGGCCGGCTCGGTGTCGGTGTGGACCTTGCCGATCACGTTGCGTGCGTCTTCAGACAGGAAGCAGGTGTACAGCGGAAACTTCGGCATCAGCTCGGCGATAAACGCCTTGTTGCCCACGCCGGTGAGGTAGTCGGCCTGGCTGAATTCCATCTTGAAGAAGTGTCGGCCCAGGCTTTCCCAGAACGGCGAACGCCCGGCTTCGTCAGACATGCCACGCATTTCGGCGATGATCTTGTTGCCGAACAGCTGCGGGAATTCCGCGATAAACAGCATGCGCGCCTTGGCCAGCATGCGACCGTTAAGGCCGTTGCGGTAATCGGCGTGCAGGAACAACGAGCACAACTCGGAGTTGCCGGTCAGGTCGTTGGCCAGAAACAGCGTCGGGATTTCACGGTAGATGTTCAGCTCCTGAGAGGCGCTGACCGTCAGGCCGACCCGGAAGTTGTACCAAGGCTCACGCAGGCCGACGGCACCGGCGATGGCGGAAATCCCCACCACGCGGCCTTCGTCGTTTTCCAGCACGAACAGGTAGTCCGCATCACCACGCCCGGCTTCGCCGCGAAAGGTCTTTTCAGCCCAGCCGACCCGGTGGGTCAGGCGCTCTTCGTTGGCCGGCAAGGTGGTGAGGCCGGTGCCGGTGCTGCGCGCCAGATCAATCAGGGCCGGTAAATCGCTGCTGCGTACGGGACGAACGATCATGCTATCTCCTCAAACGGGCCGCCTTGCAAGCCACCCGCGAAACTCATTCTTAAACCGCTACCAGTCGAACGCTGGCACCCTCGCCGACGCCCAGGGCTTCGGCGGTTTCCAGGTCCAGGGTCACTGGCTTGCCCGGTGCGTAGTCCAGTTCCAGCATCACCGCGCGGTAATCCTGCAACTGGCCGTTGCTGACCAGGTACTGGCGACCGACACCCTTGACCATCTCACCGATCTTCACCGGCACCACACGGCTCTGGGCGATCGAGCGAATGCCCGAGACCCGCGCGTGCAGGGTTGGGCCGCCGTCGAAGATGTCGATGTAATGGTCAGTCTCGAAGCCTTCTCGCATCAGGATGTCGAAGGTGATCTGCGCCCGTGGGTGCACCTGGCCCATGGCTTCCTGGGCGGCGTCCGGCAACAGCGGCACGTAGATCGGGTAATGCGGCATCAGTTCGGCCAGGAAGGTCCGGCTCTTCAACCCGCACAGGCGCTCGGCAGCGGCGTAGTTGAGGTCGAAGAAGTTGCGGCCGATGGCGTCCCAGAACGGCGAATCACCGTTCTCGTCGCTGTAGCCCACAATCTCGGTGACCACGGAATCCGCGAAGCGCTCCGGGTGACCGGCCACGAACAGCAGGCGGCCACGGGAGTTGAGTTCCGACCACGGCGAACCCACCAGCTCCGGCACCACGTAGAAACTGGTCAGCAGGCTGTTGCCGGTGAGGTCATGGCACTGCGAGAGCACGTGGATCTTGTTGTGGATCTTCAGCTCGCGGGAAGCATGCACGAAGGTTTCGTTGCGGAAGCTGTAGAACGGTTCCGAGTAGCCCGCCGAAGCGACGATGGCCGAGCAGCCCACCAGCTTGCCGGCGTCGGTGTCTTCAAGCACGAAGAAATAGCTTTCTTCGCCGTTGAAGCTGACCTCGGCGGCGAAGGACGCTTCGCTCGCGGCGATCTTGTCGCTCAGGCGTTCGACATCATCCGGCAAGGAGGTGACACCAATCGGGCTGTCCGCAGCCAGACGCTGTACCTCGCCCAGATCAGCCATTTGCGCGGGGCGCATCACCAGCATGGTGTCACTCCTTAACTCGAAAAACTCACAGAGGGAAAAATGCCGGACAGGGGAACTGCCTACACAGGACTTATTGTGTAAGCAGATCCATGTGGGAGCCGGGCTTGCCCGCGATGACGGTGTGTCAGTCAGCACAGAGGTTGCCTGTGGCACCGCCATCGCAGGCAAGCCAGCTCCCACACTTGATCCGGTCCGGCCTTAAAATTTTTGTTCGACGCCAGGATCGCCAGGCGCCAAACGGTCTATCAGGCTTGCGTCAGCTTTTTAACAGCACGCTCGAAGCGGTCCAGGCCTTCCTGGATATCGGCATCTTCCACCACCAGGCTCGGGGCGAAACGCACCACATCCGGGCCGGCTTGCAGGATCATCAAGCCTTCGCGCTCGGCGGCGTTGAAGATGTCCTTGGCCTTGCCTTTCCAGGCATCGCTCAGCACGCAACCGAGCAGCAGGCCCAGGCCACGCACTTCGGTGAAGATGCCGTATTGCTGGCCAATCTTCTCCAGACGGGAAACGAACAAGTCGTGCTTGGCATTAACGCCAGCCAGCACTTCCGGGGTGTTGATCACGTCGATCACCGCTTCCGCCACCGCGCACGCCAGCGGGTTGCCGCCGTAGGTGGTGCCGTGGGTGCCGACCACCAGGTGCTTGGCCAGGTCTTCGCGGGTCAGCATGGCGGCAATCGGGAAACCGCCGCCCAGGCTCTTGGCGCTGGTGAGAATGTCCGGTACGACGCCGTAATGCTGATAGGCGAACAGCTCGCCGCTGCGGCCCATGCCGGTTTGCACTTCGTCGAACACCAGCAGCGCGTTGTTCGCGTCGCACAGGTCACGGGCACCTTGCAGGTACGACAGTTCTGCCGGCAATACGCCGCCTTCGCCCTGGATCGGCTCCAGCACCACGGCGCAGGTTTTGTCCGAGACGGCGGCTTTCAGCGCCTCCAGGTCGTTATACGGCACGTGGGTGATGCCGACGATCTTCGGACCGAAGCCGTCGGAATACTTCGACTGGCCACCCACGTTCACGGTGAACAGGGTGCGGCCGTGGAAGCTGTTCAGCGCGGCGATGATTTCGTATTTTTCGGTGCCGAAGCGGTCGAACGCTACGCGACGGGCCAGCTTGAAAGCGGCCTCGTTGGCTTCGGCGCCGGAGTTGCAGAAGAACACACGCTCGGCAAACGTGGCGTCGATCAGCTTATGGGCCAGGCGCAGGGCCGGCTCATTGGTGAAGACGTTGGACACGTGCCACAGCTTGTTGGCCTGTTCGGTCAGTGCACCGACCAGCGCCGGGTGGGCATGGCCCAATACGTTGACCGCGATGCCGCCGGCAAAGTCGATCAGCTCTCGGCCCGCCTGGTCCCATACGCGGGAACCTGCGCCACGCACGGGGATGAAAGCGGCAGGTGCGTAGTTGGGAACCATGACCTGGTCGAAATCGGCACGTTGCACCGGGGCTTGCTCAACGGACATCGGAGTCTCCTGAAGAGGAACGCCTGCCTGAAACTGGCGGGCGATGCAGGGATTGTAAGGACAGTTTTCAGCGCGGCCTTGCCGCCAAGCGACAACTTCTTATAGCGCCAACCCGCGATTTTCGCGGGTTTACGCCAATGCGACAAATAGCATCGCAATGGCGCAGTTTAAACCGCCCGGGCCTGTTTTGGGCGGTCGGTGAGGCACAACTATCTAATGCCGTCGCCGATGGCCGTTTTGGTCTGCTGTTGATCTCATCCGTGCACAGGAACAGCGCCATGCCTGGAGATGCCAGCCGAGCATTGATGCCTAGCCGCGCTCGGACGGCACCGACGACAACTCGAACGGGCTGCTACTGCGGCGCTGGTTGCGGTCTTCACGAGGGGTGGCGCCGAAGAAGTTGCGGTAGGCGCTGGAGAAGTGCGGCCCCGAGGAGAAGCCGCAGGACAGGCCGATCTGGATGATCGACTTGCTGGTTTGCATGAGCATCTGGCGGGCCTTGTTCAGGCGCAGTTCCAGGTAGTACTGGCTGGGGACGCGATTGAGGTATTGCTTGAAGATCCGCTCGAGCTGTCGTCGGGATACGCACACGTGCTGGGCGATTTCGTCGGTGGTCAGCGGTTCTTCGATGTTGGCTTCCATCAGCAAAACCGCCTGGGTCAGCTTTGGATGGCTGGAACCCAGGCGGTTTTGCAGCGGGATGCGCTGGCGCTCGCCGCCTTCGCGGATGCGCTCTACCACCAGTTCTTCCGAGACGGCACCGGCCAGTTCGGCGCCGTGGTCACGGGCCAGCACCGCCAGCAGCAGGTCGAGTACCGACATGCCACCGCAGGCGGTCAGGCGGTCACGGTCCCAGTCGAACAGATGGCTGGTGGCGATGACCTTGGGGAAACGCTCGGCGAAATCGTCCTGCCAGCGCCAGTGCACGGCGGCGCGATAGCCGTCGAGCAAACCGAGTTGGGCCAGCGGGTAAACACCGGCCGACAGACCGCCAATCACGCAGCCGGCGCGCACCAGTTGCTTGAGGGCGGTGCTGAGCTGGGAAGCAATGACGGTCGGTGGTTCATCCGCCAGCAGGAACAGCTTTTGAAAGCCTTCCAGCTTGCCGGCCCAAGGTTCACCCGGCAGCTGCCAGGCACCGTCGATTGGCGGTTCGGCCTGCAAAAACGAGAGTTCGTACACCACGTCCGGATGCACCCGCTGAGCAACGCGCAAGGCCTCCTCAGCCAGCGCAAGCGTCAGTGCTTTAGTGCTGGGCCAAATCAGGAAACCAATTCGATGGGCAGTCATGGAGTGCTATCCGAAGCGAGTAACAGTAATGAAGACAAAGGCCAATGCTAGCCCGTAAACCGACACAAATCTCAAACCATATGGAGATCTAATGTGGGAGCTGGCTTGCCTGCGATGGCGGCGTGTCTGTGCCAGAGAGGCAAACTGACCCACCGCTATCGCAGGCAAGCCAGCTCCCACAGGGGATCGGGGTCAGCCTTAAAGCTGTGAAGCTTGCACTAATTCAGTGCATAAAAGCAGTCCTGTTTACTTCAAGCTGCCGGAAAGAAACTGCTGCAAACGCTCGGACTGTGGGTTTACCAGCACTTCGCGCGGGTTGCCACGTTCTTCAACGATGCCTTTGTGCAGGAACACCAGTTGGTTGGAGACTTCACGGGCAAAGCCCATTTCGTGGGTCACCACCACCATGGTCCGGCCTTCCTGGGCCAGGTCCTGCATCACCTTGAGCACTTCGCCCACCAGCTCCGGGTCGAGGGCCGAGGTGGGTTCGTCGAACAGCATCACCTCAGGCTCCATCGCCAGGGCCCGGGCAATCGCTACGCGCTGCTGCTCGCCGCCGGACATGTGGCCAGGGAACGCATCCTTACGATGGCCCACACCGACTTTAGCCAGGTAGTGCTCGGCCTTTTCCCTGGCGTCTTTTTTCGACATGCCGAGGACGTGCACCGGTGCTTCCATGACGTTTTCCAGCGCAGTCATGTGGGACCACAGGTTGAAGTGCTGGAACACCATCGACAGTCGCGAACGCATGCGTTGCAGCTGTTTCGGGTCTGCAGCCTTCATGGCGCCGTCTTTGTTGGCCACCAGTTTCAGCTCTTCATTATTGAGCAGAATCTTGCCGGCGTGGGGTTGCTCCAGCAGGTTGATGCAGCGCAAAAAGGTACTTTTGCCCGAGCCACTGGACCCGATGATGCTGATCACATCACCGGCCGCGGCGGCCAGGGACACACCTTTGAGCACTTCATGACTGCCATAGCGTTTATGCAGGTCTTGGACTTCAAGTTTGTACATGCGGTCGGTTCTCACAAAAACAGTTGGTCAGTCGTTGAGCAAGCGCCCGTGCCGCAGCGCTTCGCGCCCCGCCACCTTGGCCAGCCAGAAACCCGCTTGGGCATAACGTAGCCGTTCAACGGCAAACAACACCCCAGGCGTGTCCGCGCAAACAATGCTCACGCGGTCGGACAAGGGATCGATCACTTCAAATATCGGGTCGCCGGCTTCCACCACATCCCCGGCTTTACGCAGGTAGCTGATCACACCGGCGTGGGGCGCGAACAACAACTCGGTGCCTTCAAAGGGCAGGCCTTCGCAGGCTTCGTATTGCGGCGCGGGCCATTCACCACGGATCAGGCCTTGTTCGGCGAGGAACGCCAGGATGCCTTCGGCGTGGAAAATCGCTTCGTCACGGCCGGTATCGGCCTGGCCGCCCAACTCCAAGGTCGTCGCCAGGCACGCCAATGGAATCTGCGCCTCGGGAAATGCCCGGGACAGCCGCAACCACGGCAGCGAACAGGCCTCGTCAAACGAACTGCCGCCGGAATCTTCCGCCAGCAGGCCGACCTTCACATTCAGATGCGCCGACAGCGAACGCCACTGCGGCCAGTGTTGCGGCAGCGCGTACATGTGCAACGCGGCTTCGGCGTCGCAATGCAGGTCGAGGACCACGTCGGCGGTGCAGGCATGGCTCAGCAACACCCGCTGCATGCCTTGCAGTTGGCTGCTCGGCTCCGGCAAGGCGTTCAGCGCGTCGCTCATGGCCTGGCGGATCAAGCGCACATTGGCGTGAGGATCATCCCCCAGCTTACCGTTGAGCAACTCTGTAACCGGCTCGCTCAACTCAACGAAATCGCGGTTGAAATTCTTGCCGCTGCCGATCTCGAAACGGCCCTGGTGGCTGCCTTGCAGCAACTGCCCCAGGCCCATCGGATTGGCGACGGGGACCAGCTCGATCACGCCGTTGAGGGCGCCTTGCTGTTCCAGTTCCGTCAGGCGCTTTTTCAGCTCCCAGGCGGCGCGCATGCCGGGCAATTCATCGGCGTGGAGGCTGGCCTGGATATAAGCCTTGCGCTCGCCGCTGCCGAAACGGAACACCGTCAGTTGGCGTTCGCAGCCCAAATGCCCCCAGGGCAACAGGTGATCGACACGTTCCATATCAATGCTTCCGTGGAGCCAGGTAGCTCAGCCAGCGGCCTTCGGCCAACTTGAACAGGCGCACCAGGATGAAGGTCAGGCACAGGTAGAACGCACCCGCAGTGATATAGGCTTCGAACGGCAAATAGTACTGGGCGTTCACCGTGCGCGCGGCACCGGTGATGTCGATCAGGGTGACGATGGAGGCCAGGCTCGTGGTCTGGAGCATCATGATCACTTCGTTGCTGTACTGCGGCAGCGCGCGGCGCAGGGCCGATGGCAGCAGAATCCGGCGATACAGCTTGTAGCGCGACATGCCCATGGCCTTGGCCGCTTCGATCTCGCCATGGGGCGTGGCCTTGAGGCTGCCGGCGATGATTTCGGCGGTGTAGGCGCTGGTGTTCACAGCAAACGCAAGGCACGCACAGAAGGTCGCGCTGGACAGCAGTGGCCACAGGAAGCTTTCGCGCACCGCTTCGAACTGGGCCAGGCCGTAGTAGATCAAGAACAACTGCACCAGCATCGGCGTGCCGCGAATCACGTAGGTGTACAGCCAGGCAACGCCGTTGACAATCGGCTGCTTGGACACGCGCATCAGGCCCAGGGGCAAGGCCGCGAGCAAGCCGAAGAACAGCGAAATGGCCAGCAGTTTCAAGGTGGTCAGCAAGCCGCCGAGGTACAGCGGCATGGCCTCCCAGATGACGTTGTAGTCGAAGATCATAGATCAGCCGCCTTTACGCCTACCGAGTAGCGCTTCTCAAGATGACGCAGGGCCAGCAACGACACGCTGGTGATCACCAGGTACATCGCCGCCACTGCGAGGAAGAAGGTAAAAGGTTCGCGGGTGGCGTCTGCCGCCTGCTTGGCCTTGAACATCATGTCTTGCAGGCCCACCACCGAAATCAGCGCAGTAGCCTTGGTCAGTACCAGCCAGTTGTTGGTAAACCCGGGGATCGCCAGCCGAATCATCTGCGGCACCATCACCCGGAAAAACACCTGGAACGGGCTCATGCCATACGCCAGGCCGGCTTCGGCCTGGCCCTTGGGAATGGCCATGAAGGCGCCACGGAAGGTTTCCGAAAGGTAGGCGCCAAAGATGAAACCCAGGGTGCCGATACCGGCGGCCAAGGGGTTCAAGTCAATGTAGTCGTTGTAGCCGAGCAACGGCGCAACGCGGTTAAGCAGGTCCTGACCGCCGTAGAAAATCAGCAGGATCAGCACCAGGTCGGGGATCCCGCGGATCACCGTGGAGTACAGGTCGCCCAGCCAGGCCAACCAGCGCACCGGCGAGAGGCGCAACGCGACCCCGATCAGACCCAGAACAATGGCCAAGGCCATGGACGACAAGGCGAGCTGAAGCGTCAACCATGCGCCATCGAGGATGACAGCCCCGTAGCCTTTCAACATGATTCAGGTCCTCGAAAAGGGGGATGAAAAAATGGCGCAAACTTCAGAGATCCTGGTGCTTGCGCCATTCTGGACAGACAGCTGCGACGAGTTACTTAGGGTCAGCGCCGTAAATATCGAAGTCGAAGTACTTGTCCTGGATCTTCTTGTATTCGCCGTTGGCACGGATCGCTGCGATGGCCGCGTTGATCTTGTCCAGCTCGGCCTTGTCGCCTTTACGTACTGCGATGCCTACACCGTCGCCGAAGTATTTGACGTCGGTGAACTGTGGGCCCACGAACGCGTAGCCTTTACCGGCTGGAGTCTTCAGGAAACCGTCTTGCAGCAGGGTGGCGTCAGCCACGGTGCCATCGAGGCGACCGGCTTCCACGTCCAGGTAGATTTCGTTCTGCGAGCTGTAAGGAACAACCGTGGCGCCTTTAGGGGCCAGGACTTCCTTGGCGAAACGGTCGTGGATCGAACCGCGCTGCACACCGATCTTCTTGCCTTTGAGTTCGTCCAGGCTTTCGCTGACGGTGGTGCCTTCCTTCATCACCAGGCGCGCTGGGGTCAGGTAGTAGCGGGTGGTGAAGTCCACGGACTTCTTGCGATCTTCAGTGATGGACATGGACGACAGGATCGCGTCGATCTTGCGCACTTTCAGCGCTGGGATCAGGCCGTCGAACTCTTGCTCGACCCATACACACTTGACCTTCATCTCTGCGCACAGGGCGTTGCCGATGTCGTAGTCAAAACCCACGATGCTGCCATCCGGCGCCTTCGAGGCAAACGGAGGGTAAGCCGCTTCGATACCAATCTTCAGGGGCTTTTCATCAGCGAAAGCCTGCATGGACAGCACGGACAGCGCCAGGGCGCCCAACAGCACGAGTTTCTTCATCTTGGGACTCCATCGGTATAGGGCAAAACAGCAGTATGAGCCAGGGCCCACGATGCGAATGAGTGAAACCGAATAGCGGTGCTGCGTCCTGCGCCAGTTCAGCATCGGCGACGACGAGCGAGTGATCGGCATTCTAACGACAGGCCGGAAGCCGATATTTCCTCAATGCGACAACAATTTACAGAAGCACCGAGAAAGCGGTTCCAGCACATTGACAGCCTCTGGATTTTATGCAGAGGCAAAAGATATTAAACCTGTTAACGCTGCAAGTTGCGGGCCTATTATTCGCAAACCCTTCTAGCACGGCAAGTGTAGCGTTGGATCTAATTTTTCGGGGCGTCTAAAACGCGGGTTTTCGGGGCAACGGCGTAGCACTTTGCCTCATGTTTGGGCGTGGGGTTACACATTTACCGGGTTCGGTAACATTCAGAAATATCCCACCACACAATCCGATATTTATTGGCCTTGTGTAAGTCGCTCCACTGAATGACCAATCTTGGAATGCAATCAAAATGTGGGAGCGGCGGTGCGACGATTCGACTTGCTCGCGAAGGCGGTGTATCAGTGAGTGATGTGCTGGCTGACACGCCGCCTTCGCGAGCAAGCCCGCTCCCACAGGGGTTATAGGTCGTCTGTCCGATCGCACAAAAAAGCCCCACCCGGCCTACGCCGAATGGGGCTTTGTCCCACAAACCCGCCTTACGCGACGTTCATGGTCTTGTGCGTTTCGATCAAATGCGCCACCACACTTGGGTCCGCCAGGGTGGAGATATCCCCCAACCCGTCGTATTCAGCGGTGGCAATCTTGCGCAGGATCCGGCGCATGATTTTCCCCGAACGGGTCTTCGGCAAGCCCGGCGCCCACTGGATCACATCCGGTGAAGCAATCGGCCCGATCTCTTTACGCACCCAGTTTTTCAGCTCCAGGCGCAGCGCTTCATTCGGCTCTTCGCCGTTTTTCAGCGTGACATACACGTAGATGCCCTGGCCCTTGATGTCGTGGGGCACACCCACCACTGCCGCTTCCGCGACTTTCGGGTGGGCAACCATGGCGCTTTCAATCTCGGCGGTGCCCATACGGTGGCCGGACACGTTCAACACGTCGTCCACCCGACCGGTGATCCAGTAGTAGCCATCCTCGTCACGACGCGCACCGTCGCCGGTGAAGTACATGCCACGGAAGGTCTTGAAGTAGGTGTCCACAAACCGGTCATGGTCGCCATACAGGGTACGTGCCTGGCCCGGCCACGAATCCAGAATCACCAGGTTACCCTCGGCCACACCTTCAATCAGGTTGCCGAGGTTATCCACCAGCGCCGGCACCACACCAAAGAACGGACGCGCCGCCGAACCCGGCTTCAGTGCATGGGCGCCCGGCAGCGGGCTCATCATGTTGCCGCCGGTCTCGGTCTGCCACCAGGTGTCCACGATCGGGCAACGGGATTGGCCGACGTTCTTGTAGTACCAGTCCCACGCTTCCGGGTTAATCGGCTCACCCACCGAACCCAGCAGGCGCAAGCTGCTGCCATCGGCGCCTTCGCAGGCAGCGGTGCCGGAAGCCATCATGGCGCGGATCGCGGTCGGTGCGGTGTAGAGGATGTTGACTTTATGCTTGTCGACGATCTTCGCCACCCGGGTGATGTCCGGGTAGTTCGGCACGCCTTCGAACATCAGCGTGGTCGCGCCGTTGGCCAGTGGGCCATAGACGATATAGGTGTGGCCGGTGACCCAGCCAACGTCAGCGGTGCACCAGTAGATTTCCCCCGGGCGGTAGTCGAACACGCGCTCGTGGGTCAGGGCTGCGTACAGCAGGTAGCCGCCGGTGGTGTGCTGCACGCCCTTCGGCTTGCCGGTGGAGCCGGAGGTGTAAAGGATGAACAGCGCTTCTTCGGCGCCCATCTCTTTCGGCGCACACACGGTGCCCGCCACTTTCATCAGGTCTTCGTACCAGATGTCGCGATGCTGGTTCCACTTGATGTTGCCGCCGGTGCGCTTGCACACGATGACTTTCTGAATGCTGCTGGTTTCCGGGTTGGTCAGGGCGTCGTCGACGTTGGCCTTCAGGGAAATTTTCTTGCCGGCACGAATGCCTTCGTCGGCAGTGATCACCACCTTGGATTTGCAGTCGATGATCCGACCGGCCAGGGCCTCTGGCGAGAACCCGCCAAACACCACCGAGTGAATCGCACCGATCCGGGCACAGGCCAGCATGGCGACCGCAGCTTCGGGAATCATCGGCATATAGATAGTCACCACGTCGCCGCGATGCACATCCTGGCCGCGCAGGGCGTTGGCGAACTTGCAGACTTCTTCATGCAGCTCGCGGTAGGTGATGGTGCGGCTTTCGGTAGGGTCGTCGCCCTCCCAGATGATTGCCGGCTGGTCGCCACGCTCAGCGAGATGGCGGTCCAGGCAGTTGTAGGAAACGTTGAGGGTGCCGTCGGCAAACCACTTGATGTCGACATGGTGATCGTCGAAGGAGGTCTGCTTCACCGTGGTGAAAGGCTTGATCCAGTCAAGGCGCTTGGCTTGCTCGCGCCAGAAACCGTCGGGGTTGACCACCGACTGCTGGTACATGGCCTTGTAGGTCGCCTCGTCAGTCAGCGTGTTGGCTGCTACTTCGGGGCGAACGGGGTACAGAGAAGCCGCACTCATCTTTCTTACCTCGGTGACATAGTTGTTGTTGTATGGCCCTGTTGTAGCCGGGCCGGCCCTATAGAACCATTCGACGATGGTAGTAACAAGCCCCTACAAATTGCCCACCTATCCCCTGGCAGCGCTCTGGCCCGTGGCCTGTGGCGCTTTGCAGGTTTCTGAAAAAACCTTCATCTCGGGATTGTTACAAAAACCACCAATAGTGTTTATCAAAAGCACGGGTATATGAATATAACTCGCACGCCTAAAATCAACCTCGCCATCAAGGCACTGTGATTAACAACGTAACAGCCCCCACGAAGGCAACGTTAATCCGAACTTCCCAATCAAGTTACACACGTGGCCTCACAAGGGCCCCGTGACCCCTTTCGACCGCCAAAAGGTAAATAGTCAAATGAAAGCGTTATTAGTTATGGCCCTTAGCAGCTTGTGCGCCACCGCCGCCCTGGCCGACGAAGCCCCGACTGACGTAGCCAGCCAGAGCACCCCGATTGTTGAAGATTACACTTACAGCACCCATCTGGACGTCGCCAAAGTAGTGTCCATGAGTGAAGTCCCGGATGTATGCAAAGTTGTACCGGTAAAAATGGAATATGAAGACTCCCAAGGCCAGCGTCATATTCTTCAATATCAGGTCATGGGTAACGGTTGCTCTAACGGATAATAACTTCGTTAGTTTGAACTGAACCTGATCTTATTCGCCGCAAGAAATCGTTCTTGCGGCAAAGAGCCCTCCCCCTCGAATCGAATGCTACGATTGTGGCGCCGCCACCTCACCTGCAAGGCAGGATGCATTCATGCGAGCCAGTTTCGAAAAAATCCCCACCGAGGCGAACACCTCCTGGACCCTGCTGAACAGGCGTCTACCGGAGGCGATTCCGTTTGAATGGCATCACCATCCCGAATACGAACTGACCCTCACCCTCAACAGCCGCGGGCACCGCTATATCAGCAACGATGTGGCGCTCTACGATGATGGCGACCTGGTGCTGGTGGGCCCGAACGTGCCCCATAGCTGGTCTTCCGCCGAGCTGATCGACCCCGCCAAACCGCACATTGCCTTGGTCATCTGGTTTTCCGAGGCCTGGGCGGACTCGCTAGTGCAACTGTTTCCGGAGATGGGGTCGACGCGCGCGCTATTGGCTGCAGCGCGACAGGCGCTGAGTTTCAGTGACGCTACGTCCCAGGCGCTGCGCCCGGTGATCGAAGCCATGGTCGAGCAAGACGCTTCCCAGCGCTTGATCTCGTTGCTCACCGTACTCAACACATTGTCCCGGGATATCGCCGCGCAGCGCATCGCGACGGAAAACGCCGCCCCTCATATCGTTGAAGACGCTCGCATCCGCCGCGTTCTGGACTACCTGCACGGCCACTATGCGCAACCTGTCGGCATTCCCGAGCTGGCGCAGATGGCCTGCGTCAGCGTTTCAGCCTTCCATCGCATGTTCCGCAAACACACACGCTGCACGGCGCTGGACTACATCGTCCGGCTACGCATCGGACATGCCTGCGCTTTATTGATGCAGGGCAATCTGGCGGTCAGCGCGATTTCCGAACAGGTCGGCTATGCCTCCCAGGCGTTGTTCAATCGGCAGTTCAAGGCGCACAAGGGCATGACGCCGTCACAGTTTCGGCTTCAGCACGGGCATCACTTCCAATAAGCCGATTCTTCTATTCGCTTCGCAACAAACGCCATAATCGTACTGCTAAACGCTCCAAATCAGGCTGCCGCCCAGGCGGGCCGGGGTGATTCCATACCTGTACGCACAACAACAAGACAGGTCACCTCATGAGCAACTACCACGCCTTCGAATGCGCCGAGCTGCCGGACGACTACAAGCGCAGCATCGTCGCGATGAAAAAGGCCCTGCGCGCGCAGATCGGCGATGTGCCTGGGCTGTTTGACGAGGTCAGCGAGTTCATCAGGGCTGAAATCGCCTCGATCAAGGCCGAGCAGTGCGCCTGGCCCGAGCTCGACTTTGAAACCATCGCCAACGGCCAGGTCACCGAAGCACAACGGGCACTCATCAAGCGCCGGGGCTGCCTGGTGATCCGCAACCACTTCCCCAGGGAACAGGTGCTGGGGTGGGACAAGAGCCTGCTGGACTACCTCGACCACAACCATTTTGACGAGGTGTATCGCGGCCCGGCCGACAATTTCTTCGGTAACCTCGAAGCCTCGCGCCCGGAGATATTCCCGATCTATTGGTCGCAAGCCCAGATGCAACTGCGCCAACACGAACGCATGGGCGCTGCACAGTCGTTCCTGAACCGCCTGTGGACCATCGATTCCCAAGGCCGGCAATGGTTCGACCCGGACATCAATGCGCTGTACCCCGACCGCGTCCGCCGCCGCCCACCCGGCACCACCTCCAAAGGGCTTGGCCCGCACACCGACTCGGGCGCCCTGGAACGCTGGCTGCACCCGGCCTACCTCAAGGTGTTCGACAAGATCTACCGCAACGACTTCAAGTCCTACGACCCCTGGGACGCTGCATATCGCACAGAAGTCGATGAATACGCCTACAAGGACACGGTGAAATGCTCCGCCTTCCGCACCTTCCAGGGCTGGACCGCACTGTGCGACATGCAGGCCGACCAGGGCGTGCTGCATACCTTGCCGATCCCCAAAGCCATGGCCTATATGCTGCTGCGCCCGCTGCTGGACGACGTCCCCGAAGATGAGTTGTGCGGCGTTGCGCCGGGCAAGGTGCTGCCAGTTTCAGAGAAATGGCACCCGCTGCTGGTCCAGGGCATGACCCCGATTCCGGACGTGCAGGCCGGCGATTCGGTGTGGTGGCACTGCGACGTGATCCACAGCGTCGCCCCCGTCGAAAACCAACAGGGCTGGGGCAACGTGATGTACGTGCCCGCCGCGCCCATGTGCCCGAAAAACCTGCGGTACGCCAAGGATGTGCTCAGGGCTTTCGAGCAAGGTGCCTCACCGGATGATTTCGCCCGGGAGGACTACGAGAAAGAGTGGAAAGACCGCTTCATGACGCCGCAACTGAACACCCTCGGCCGCAAAGGGCTGGGGCTGGAATAAGCACCGCCCCCCCAAAACAACAAAAAGGGTTATCCCCCATGAAAATCCCCCATCGCCTTGCCGTTGCCATCTCCCTCGCCAGCCTTTGCACGTTCGCCGCCCACGCAGCCGACAGCAAAGGCACTGTTGAAGTCGTCCACTACTGGACCTCAGGCGGGGAAGCCAAGTCTGTGCAGGTGCTGCAACAACTGATCGAGAAAGACGGTTTCACCTGGCAAAACAGCGCCGTCGCCGGCGGCGGTGGCGCTGCTGCCATGACCGTCCTCAAGAGCCGCGCCGTCTCTGGCAACCCGCCCTCTGCTGCGCAGATCAAGGCACCAGACATTCAGGAGTGGGGCAAGCTGGGCCTGCTGACCAGCGTCGACAACGTCGCCAAGGCCAACCACTGGGACAGCCTGCTGCCCGAAAGCATTGCGCAACTGATGAAATTCGACGGTCACTACGTCGCCGTGCCGCTCAACATCCACCGCATCAACTGGTTATGGATCAACCCCGAGGTACTCAAGAAAGCCGGCGTGTCCAAAGCCCCGGCAACCCTGGAAGAACTCTACGCCGCCGGCGACAAACTCAAGGCCGCCGGCTTCATCGCCATCGCCCACGGCGGCCAACCCTGGCAGGACACCACCGTATTTGAAGGTCTGGTGCTCAGCATCCTGGGCGCAGAAGGCTTCCAGAAAGCCTTTATCGATAACGACGAAGCCACCTTCACCGGCCCCAAAATGACCGAAGTCTTTGTCGCGCTGCGCAAGCTGAAGACCTACATGGACCCCAATGGCGCAGGCCAGGACTGGAATATGGAAACCGCCAAAGTCATCAATGGCCAGGCCGGCATGCAAATCATGGGGGACTGGGCCAAAAGTGAGTGGAGTGCGGCCGGTAAAAAAGCCGGGGCCGATTATGAATGCGTGCCCTTCCCCGGCTCACAAGGCATTTATAGCTACACCATCGACTCACTGGCCATGTTCAAACCGTCCAGTAAAAATGATACGCCGGGCAACAACGCGGCTCGCGACGACTTGGCCAAGATCGCCCTGGAGCCGCAGTTCCAGACGGTGTTCAACCAGAACAAAGGCTCCATCCCGGTGATCAAGGGCCTGGACATGAGCCAGTTCGACAGCTGTGCCCAGGCTTCCGCCAAAGACTTCGCCGAAGCCGAGAACGCCGGCACGCTGGAGCCGAGCATGGCCTTCAACATGTCCACGTCCCAGGCGGTGCAAGGGGCGGTGTTTGATGTGGTCAGCAACTTCATGAGCAATAAAGACGCGGACCCCGCCAAGGCTGGCAAGCAGATGTTTGCCAGCATCAAAGCCGCAGCCCAGTAACCCCCCGCGACCCGTTCTTGCGCCAAACGGCGCAAGAACTTCCAGACCGAATCCGCCCCAGTTCGGCGCACTGAAACAAACGCCTACCGCCCGTCAAAAAAATCCAAGCCAGGCAAAGCCTTGTAAACCCGGACCTTGGCTGCAAACACCACCATTTTGGCCGCTCACCGAGACCATCCGCCGCAACACAAAGTCGAATTTTTCCCTATAATGCGCGGGTAAATCGGGCCTGCAATATCCCTTTACACTGGGATGAAGAGCCAGACCTGAGGCCCCCGCTGGAGCCAGCAAGCATTGCTCCGCCCCTCAAGCCTCAAGCAGAACACCCGTAACCCTGATTCCGTTTAATGCGTGCGTTAGCTGCAACAAACGATTCCTTAAGATCCACCGCGGCCTTTGGGCCGTGTGAACACCCAACCATCCGGTTTCACACGGGCACCTTAGAGCCCTCACGCAGGAGACGACACGTCATGCTGAGCTGGGACGAATTCGACAAAGAAGAAGACGGCGAAGTAGTTGCCAAAGGCGCCAACGCCGGCCACGCCACCGAAGCCAACATGGACCGCCTCGACGGTGCCGGCGCTGCTGCCGCCATCGAAGCCCGCGCCGTCACCGCCGCTGACTCCGCCGCCATCGTGCGCGCCAAGGCCGCCCTCGACAAACTCGACGTCGCCGAAGGCCTCGCCGAGCTCGAAGGCTCCGCCGCCCGCGTCGCCGTTGACGAAAAACGCATGATCAACTGCCGCGCCGACCTCAACCAACTTGTACCTTTCAAATACGACTGGGCCTGGCAGAAATACCTTGACGGCTGCGCCAACCACTGGATGCCGCAAGAGGTCAACATGACCGCCGACATCGCCCTGTGGAAAAACCCTGAAGGCCTGACCGACGACGAGCGTCGCATCGTGATGCGCAACCTCGGCTTCTTCTCCACCGCCGACTCCCTGGTTGCCAACAACCTGGTACTGGCTGTTTACCGCCTGATCACCAACCCGGAGTGCCGCCAGTACATCCTGCGCCAGGCCTTCGAAGAAGCGATCCACACCCACGCCTACCAGTACTGCATCGAATCGTTGGCCATGGATGAAGGCGAGATCTTCAACATGTACCACGAGATTCCATCGGTCGCCAAAAAGGCTGCCTGGGGCTTGAAGTACACCCGTTCGATCTCCGATCCGAAGTTCGAAACCGGCACCGTCGAGACCGACAAAGAGCTGCTGCGCAACCTGGTCGCGTACTACTGCGTCCTGGAAGGCATCTTCTTCTACTGCGGCTTCACCCAGATCCTGTCCATGGGCCGTCGCAACAAAATGACCGGCGTGGCCGAGCAGTTCCAATACATCCTGCGGGATGAGTCGATGCACCTGAACTTCGGTATCGATGTGATCAACCAGATCAAAATCGAAAACCCGCACTTGTGGGATGCCGAGATGAAGGAAGAAGCAACCCAGATGATCCTGCAAGGGACTCAGCTGGAGATCGAATACGCGCGTGACACTATGCCGCGTGGGGTGCTGGGGATGAATGCGGCGATGATGGAGGATTACCTCAAGTTCATCGCCAACCGTCGTCTGTCGCAGATTGGTTTGAAGGAAGAGTATCCAGGGACGACTAACCCGTTCCCGTGGATGAGCGAGATCATGGACTTGAAGAAAGAGAAAAATTTCTTTGAGACTCGGGTTATCGAGTACCAGACCGGCGGTGCGTTGAGCTGGGATTGATTCCTGAGCCAACTAAAAAGCCCTGACTTGTTCAGGGCTTTTTTGTATTTGCAGAGTGCCAATTCCTACAGGCTCGTAGGAAATTTCGTGGACGTGCTAGTGGCCACTCAGTATCGTCCGAGGGTTTTCTACCTTCGGCGGCTGTATGGATACGAAAAAAGCTAAGACTGGCTGGAGTGACGACGAGCTTGAAGCCTCAGTCGACGCTTATTTGAGAATGTGGGCGCTTGAACAGAACGGAAAAGCCTTCAACAAATCGGTCGAAAATCGACTGTTACGCGAGGGGCCACTGAGGCTGCGTAGCGCTTCGTCTGTCGAGTACCGCATGCAAAACATATCAGCCGTAATCGAGCTAATGGGCCTGCGGTGTATCACCGGATACAGGCCTGCAAAAAATGTCGGAGCCAGAGTGAATGAGCGTATTCGCAAAGTATTGGTTTCGAAAATATGCCTCTATCCAGAGATTGATATCGCTACGGCAGATAAACCGCTACCTAGAAGCCCCCCCACTGTCTCGAAGCCCTTACTTCAAATAGAGCCTCAGGGCATTCTTAATCCACGGCAACTATTTACTGTCAGCATTTCCTTTGCGCGCGCGCTCCATGTACGAAAGCAGGTTCGACGGCTAGCAAGTGGTATTTGCGAGGGTTGCGATAAGCCGGCACCGTTCACAGGTGATGATGGCGAGCCATTTCTTGAAGTACATCACGTCAAGCACCTCGCCCAGAAGGGTTCGGATCGCGTTACCAATGCTGTAGCCTTGTGCCCCAATTGCCATCAGCGTTGTCACCGCTCAAATGACCGTGGTGAATTCACCAAAGGGCTTTACTCGAAAATCAAAAGATTGAGAGAGGAGTAGAATTCTGCGGTCACAGCTCATGCGTTACCAAAATTACTAGATAGGACCGAGACCCGCCCGTGAACCCAGACATGCTCGAATCCGGCCCCCTGGATGCCAAAGTACTCTCCGTCTTTGACTTCGACGGCACCCTGACCCACCACGACAGCTTCGTACCGTTCCTGAAGTTCGCCTTTGGTAAAGGCGAGTTCATACGCAGGATAGTGAAGCTGGCGGTGCCTGGCGCGCAGTTCCTGTTGCGGGTCATTAGCCGTGATGAGCTCAAGGCGCAGTTGATCCGCACCTTTATGACCGGCGTGGACAAGGCGTGGGTTCAGCAGAAGGCTGAAGCGTATTGCCAGGCGTATTGGAACAAGTTGATGCGGCCAACAGGGCTGCAATCGGTGGCCGATGAGGTGAAGTCCGGGGCGGTGGTGACGCTGTGTTCGGCGTCGCCAGCGTTGGTGTTGCAGCCGTTTGCGGATCGGCTTGGGATCCGGTTGATTGGTACTGAGCTTGAGGTGGTGGACGGGGTGTTGACGGGCAAGCTCACGGGGAATAATTGCCGGTGTGAGAATAAGGTGCTTCGGCTTGAGGCGGTTTATGGGGATCTGGGGGAGTATCGGCTCAGGGCCTGGGGTGATACGCGCGGGGATCGGGAATTGTTGGCGGCGGCGCAGGATGCGCATTTTCGGCATTTTCATGGGAAGAAGAAGCGGGCCAGGTTGCAGCGGTGATGCGGGTGGATGGGGCAGGAAGGTAGACCGAGTTGATGCCATCGCAGCCTCGCTGGGGCTCGACAGCTCCCACAGGTTATCTCTGTACATCCTTAGGGTTAGATTGGCGCTTTGAGATCCACGCCTAGTGCCGTTGCGAAGGCTTTGACCAGCGGGCTTCGTGGGGCGTTGTGGCGCAGGATGAGGTTGAACGGTGTGCTCAGGTGGATCTGCTCCGGGCATAACACGCGCAGGCGCCCTTCCCTCACCAGCGGCGCGGCGTAGTGTTCGGGGAGGAAGCCCAGGAAGCGGCCCGTGAGGATGAGGATGGCGACGGCTTCTACCTGAGAGGCCGAGGCGGACTGGCTGTCGTAGCTGACGAAGTTGGCCTTGTCGCTGTGGATCGCGTAACGATGGTTGACCACTTCATACTGGCGCAACACATCTGCGTTGATGTCACTCGCTTCAAACAGCGGATGGCCGAGGGCGCAGTACGCGTGGGACTTTTCTTCGTACAGCGGGAAATAATCGAATTCTTCCCGCCGCTGGTACACCGGGACGATGCCGACAATCAGCCGCCCTTCCACCACGCCCCTCTCAACTTCGTCCAGTTGCGAGGCATGCAGGCGTAATCTTATTTTTGGCGATTCTGTATGTAATTTCCCCAGCGCCTTAATAAGCGGCGAATTAACGTCCGATACGGTGTTATCAATAACACCCACACTAAGGTCGCCGATCAGTTCGTTCTGTGCCGAACTAAGCCTGTCTCTGAAACTGTCTACCGAGGCAAATAATTCAATGGACGCTTGATAGACTAATTTGCCTTCTTCGGTCAGGCCAAACCCTTCTCGCCCTCGTGTACACAAGCGCATACCGATGCGAATTTCGAGGTCAGAAATCTGCTTGCTGATTGCCGCCAGGCCCACATTCAGCTCATTCTGCGCCGCGCTGAAGCCGCCCGCTTCGACCACAGCCTTGAACACCCGCAGCAATTTGAAGTCCAGGCCGCTGAGTTGCAGCGCAGGTCTTGTGCCGGGTTTTGGCGGTATGTTTCCAGAATTGGAAAGTGGGGTTTCCATAATACGTGTTGACCTCAAGTGCCATCTTCAACAGGCTTTGACCTACTCCATGAACATCGCCGGGCGGCAATAATGAACATACTTAACCGCCCTTGGCAACCTTGAATATAGCGGGTTGAACAGCTTTTACCGGCTGCTTTAACGCCCATAAAAACCTGACACTTCGATCAGGATTTTTCGTTTTGCTACTGCCCTCCGAATCCATAAGGCCAAGCCACGTCCACCGGGCTTGTCACTTCTAAAAACAAGCGTGAGGAACACCATGTCTCAGCCCACCGATCGCCTCTGGGGTGCTCGTTTCAAGTCCGGCCCGTCCGCTGCTTTGGCGGCGCTGTCCCGTTGCCCCGAGCGCTATTTTCGCCTGACGCCCTACGACCTGGCCGGCTCCCGGGCCCATGCCCGTGAGTTGCAGCGCGCCGGGTTGCTGGATGAGTCGGAAACCTTGCGCACCCTGGAAGCGCTGGACCGCATCGGTGAGGACTTTGCCGCCGACCGCCTGCACCCGACGCTGGATGACGAGGATGTGCACACCTTCATCGAGCGGGTGTTGACCGAGCGCTTGGGCGCCCTGGGCGGCAAGTTGCGCGCCGGGCGTTCGCGTAATGACCAGACGGCCAACGATTTGCGCCTGTTCCTGCGGGATCACGCGCGCACCATCACCACCGAGGTGTTGGGGTTGCAGCAGGCGCTGGTGGACCAGGCCGAGCAGCATATCGAGAGCATCTGCCCGGGTTTCACCCACTTGCAGCAGGCGCAGCCGATTGTGTTCGCCCATCACTTGCTGGCGCATGCGCAATCGATGCTGCGGGATGTGCAGCGCCTGGTGGATTGGGACGCGCGTACGGCGTTGTCGCCGTTGGGTGCTGCGGCGATGGCGGGCTCGGCAATTGCTCGCCAGCCGGAGCATTCGGCCAAGGAGATGGGTTACACCGGGCCGTGCGAAAACTCTATCGATGCTGTAGCCAGTCGTGACCACGTGGCGGAGTTTCTGTTTGTGGCGGGCATGCTCGGGGTGAATATTTCGCGGCTGTCGGAGGAGTTTTGCCTGTGGTCGTCGCGGCAATTTCGCTGGGTGCAGCTGGACGATGCCTACGCCACCGGTAGCTCGATCATGCCGCAGAAGAAGAACCCGGACATCGCCGAATTGGCGCGGGGTAAAGCCGGGCGGTTGATTGGCAACCTGACCGGGTTGATGTCGACGCTCAAGTCCTTGCCGCTGTCGTACAACCGCGATTTGAGTGAAGACAAGCACAGCGTGTTGGACAGCGTGGATACCTTGCTGCTGGTGCTGCCAGCGATGGCCGGGATGGTCGCGACGATGAAGGTGCAGGTGGAAGAGCTGCGGCGTCAGGCGCCGATGGGTTTCACCCTGGCGACGGAGGTGGCGGATTGGTTGGCCACTCGCGGTGTGCCGTTCAAGGAGGCCCACGAGATTACCGGCGCGTTGGTGCAGGCCTGTGAGAAGCATGAGATTGAATTGTGGGAAGCCTCGCCGGCGTTGTTGGCGGAGGTGGATACGCGGCTGACGCCGGAAGTGCGTGAGTGCCTGACCCTGGAAGCGGCGATTGCGGCGCGCAGTGGTTGGGGTGGTACGGCGCCGGAGCGGGTCAGGGAGCAGATTGGGCGGTTGAAGGTGGCGTTGGCTGCGCAACAGAAGTGGGCAGAAAACTACACCGGCTTTCGAATTTAAAGATCGTAAAGATCGTTCCCACGCTCTGCGTGGGAATGCAGCCTTGGACGCTCCGCGTCCTGCCGCCAATGCAGGTGGTGACGCGGAGCGTCACGGGATGCATTCCCACGCAGAGCGTGGGAACGATCAGTGTATTCAGTTGTTTTGGAGAGTCACCATGAAACAAACCCCGGCAGAGCGCTTGCAAGCCGAGCGCCAGCAGACCGAGAACCAGTTCGATATCACGAAGTACGAGCATGTGCCCCGTCGCTATTACGGTCGGATGGTGTTCGCCACTTTGATCGTGATCGCACTGGCCGCCTTGTTGCGTGCATTCGCCAACGGCCAGATCGAATGGTCCTACATCGGTCAGTTCCTCACGTCCGAGGCGATCATCTGGGGCCTGGTGAACACCATCATCATGTCGATCCTGGCCATGGCGCTGGGTGTGGTGATCGGGGTGATCACAGCAATCATGCGCATGTCGGCCAACCCGATCCTGCGCTACGTGGCCATCACCTACACCTGGCTGTTCCGGGGTACGCCGCTGATTCTGCAACTGCTGTTGTGGTTCAACCTGGCGCTGATTTTCCCGGTGATCGCGATTCCCGGGCTGTTCAGCATCGACACCGTGGACCTGATGACGCCGTTCGTGGCCGCCCTCCTCGGCCTGAGCATCAACCAGGGTGCCTACACCGCTGAAGTGGTGCGCGCCGGCCTGTTGTCGGTGGACACCGGCCAGTACGAAGCCGCCAAGTCTATCGGCATGCCGAGCCTTCAGGCGCTGCGTAGGGTGATTCTGCCCCAGGCGATGCGGGTGATCATTCCGCCTGTAGGCAACGAGTTCATCAGCATGGTGAAAATGACCAGCCTGGCAAGTGTGATCCAGTACTCGGAGCTGCTGCACAACGCGCAAAACATCTACTACGCCAACGCCCGGGTCATGGAGCTGCTGATTGTTGCCGGCATCTGGTACCTGGCGGTGGTGACTGTTCTTTCATTCGGTCAGAGCCGCCTTGAGCGTCGTTTTGCCCGCGGCGCCGGCAAGCGTTCGTAAGCCCTGACTGAGGAGATTTGCCCATGAGAAGCATCGTCAAGGCCGTGAACCTGAACAAGTATTACGACCAGTATCACGCGCTGCAGGACATCAACCTGGAAGTCGAACAAGGCGAAGTGCTGTGCATTATCGGCCCGTCCGGTTCCGGCAAAAGTACCCTGCTGCGCTGCGTCAATCAGCTGGAAAAAATCGACAAGGGCGGCCTGTGGGTCGACGGCGAACTGGTGGGTTACCGGGTCGTCGGCAACAAGCTGCATGAGTTGAATGAATCACAGATTGCTCGTCAGCGCCTGGCCACCGGCATGGTGTTTCAGCGCTTCAATCTGTTCCCGCACATGACCGTGTTGCAGAACATCATCGAAGGCCCGTGCCAGGTGCTCAAGCGCTCGCCCAAGGAAGCCACCGAGGACGCCCTGGAGTTGCTGGCCCGGGTTGGCCTGGCGGACAAGCGCAATGCCTACCCGGTGGAATTGTCCGGCGGCCAGCAACAGCGTGTGGCGATTGCCCGTGCGTTGGCGATGCGTCCCAAGCTGATGTTGTTCGATGAACCCACGTCAGCCCTCGACCCGGAGCTGGTAGGAGAAGTGCTGTCGGTGATGCGTGATTTGGCCACCACCGGCATGACCATGATTGTGGTCACCCATGAATTGGGCTTCGCCCGCGAAGTGTCCAACCGCATGGTGTTTATGGATGCCGGCCAGATTGTGGAAGCCGGCAGCCCTGAAGAAATTCTAATAAGCCCACAAAATCCGCGTACCCAAAGCTTTATTTCTGCCGTTCGCACTTAACTAAAAAACTAACGAGAACGCCCCCATGAAAAATCTGTTTCTTCCAAGTTTGCTCGTAGGCCTGATGGCCTCCACTTCGGTTTTGGCGGCATTGCCGGCAGCGATCAAGGACAAGGGTGAGATCAGCGCGGCCATCGTGCCGAACTACCCGCCGATGGATTTCAAGGACACCGCCACCAACAAACTCACCGGCCTGGACTTTGACCTGGGCAACGCTCTGGCCGAGCGCCTGGGGGTGAAGATCAAGTGGCAGGAAACCGGATTCGAACAGATGCTCAGCGGCCTGACCACCAAGCGTGTGGACATTGTGCTGTCGGGCATGACCGACACCGCCGAGCGCCAGAAGTCGGTGACCTTCATTGATTACTTCACCAGCGGCCCGCAGTTGTACACCCTGGCCAAGCGTGAAGACCTCAAGGAATTGACTGACCTGTGCGGTAAAAAAGTCGGCACCAGCCGACGTACCACCTGGCCGTCGGAAATTGCCGCGTGGAGCAAGGAAAACTGCGAAAAGGCCGGTAAGCCAGCCATCGTGGTGATTGGCACCGAGGGCTCGGCGGATGCGCGGGCGCAGTTGCAGCAGAACCGTCTGGATGCGGCGATGCAGGGCAGTGAAACCATTCCTTACCTGATGTCGCTGGACAAGGGTAAGTACAAGCCGGTGGGCCTGGCGATTTCCAAGCAGTTCACGGGGCTTGGGATTGAGAAGAGCAATACCGAGTTGGTCACGGCCATCAGTGAGGCGCTGCAGGGCATGATTGATGATGGGACGTACGGCAAGATTCTGCAGAAGTGGGATCTGGAGCAGGGTGCGGTGGAAAAAATCAGCATCAACGCCGGCCAGTAACACCCTATAACCCTGTGGGAGCCGGGCTTGCCCGCGATGAGGGCGTGTCAGTCGATATTTCCCGTGGCTGACACACCGCAATCGCGGGCAAGCCCGGCTCCCACAGGGATCAACTGTGTATGAAAGATCATCGTCAGCCCCAAGAATAAGGACATCCGCCCCACCGTGGCCACGTACTCCCTGGTAATCCGCCGCCTGATGATCTGCTCGGTGACCATCGTCGTCAGCCGCGCCATGACCAGCCCATTGCTCGCGCTGTTGCTGAGCACCCGCCTGGGCCTCAACCAGCAAGATATCGGCTTGCTGATGGGCATCGCCGTGTTCATCGCCACGCTGCTGGGCCTCTACGGTGGCTACATCATCGACCGTCTGGAAAAACGCAAGCTGCTGATCCTGGCGATGCTCTCCAGCTCCATCGGTTTTCTGTTGCTGACCTTTGCCAGCAACCTCTACCTGACCACCCTGACCCTGGTGATCACCGAAGCTGCTTCGGCGCTGTTCCTGATCGGCTCCAAGGCGATCATCAGCGAGAACCTGCCGGTGGGCCAGCGGGCCAAGGTGTTTTCCCTGCGCTACACCCTGACCAATGTCGGCTACGCCACCGGCCCGATGCTCGGCGTGGTGATTGCCGGGCAGATGCCCCTGGCACCGTTCCTGATCGCCAGCGCGATTGCCTTTGGCAGCCTGTTCCTGATGATCGGCATCCCGCCGACCCAACGCGACGACAGCAACAAACCCTTAAGTTTTCTCAGCACCCTGCGGACCCTGCGCAGCGATCGCACCTTGATCCTGTTTACCAGCGGCAGCCTGTTGAGCACCATTGTCCACGGGCGCTACACCTTGTATCTGTCGCAGTTTCTGCTGGTGGCCTACAAGCCGGAGAGCGCGCTGAAAATTCTTTCTGCGGTGCTGGCGTGCAACGCCATCACGGTGATCCTGATGCAGTACCAGATCGGCCGCTTCCTCAAGCGCGAACAACTGCGCTACTGGATCGTGCTCGGCACGTCGTTGTTTATTGCCGGGTTGATCGGCTTCAGTATGGCGGACGGCCTGGTGTCGTGGTGTGTCGCGATGTTTGTGTTCACCCTCGGGGAGATGATCATCTACCCCTCCGAGTTCCTGTTTATCGACACCATCGCCCCGGACGCCCTGCGCGGCAGTTACTACGGAGCACAAAACCTGGCGGCATTCGGCGGCGCACTGAGCCCGGTGATCTGCGGCTACCTGCTGATCAATGCATCGCCCGCCTCGATGTTCTATGTATTGAGCGGGCTGACGGCAGTGGGCGGTACCCTGTGTTTCTTGAGTGGCCGGCGGGTGACGGTGCGTACGTGATTTCTGCTGATATTTGCGCAATATCCCGCTATTAATAGCGAAACCTCTCACGGACCCGAGCCCCATGAAATTCGACACGGCCTACAGCCTGAGTCTCGACGACAAGCTGTCGATCTATGACGTGCGCGACCTGAATTTCGACGAAACCGCCGCCTTCAATTCCGACAAGGACAGTTTCCTGTGCCCCAACGACGAGTGCCGGGCGGCGTTTGCAGTGGGCAATGTGTTGGGCACCTTCAACGCAAAAAACGTCAATTACCTGCGCACGCCGCACTTCAAGAACATTCCCAGTACCCGGCATATCGAAGGTTGCCGTTACGCCAGTCGCCCTGCCGGAAAAGGCGAAGCTGAGGATGGGCCGGAGGAAAATTTCCCGTCGGAATTTGTCCTGACGCGACGCCAGTACGAACGCAAAACACCGGTCATCGGTGCTGAGGCTGGCACCCCACAAGAACCACCGAAAACGCCGGCAACCCGCAACGCCTTGTCTCACAGCTCAAGCGACACCACCCCGGACAAGACCAGCGTCTTTGCCCACCCAGTGGAATGCTACGTGTCGAATATCGACGACAAGGAAAAGCTGAAAAGCATGCCCTTGAAGATCGGTGATCACATCGCGACCTACTGGACGTTTTTCAAGAAGATCGAATACCTGCAAGACAACAAAGGCCTGATCTACTGGGGCAAGATCAAGGAGATCAAGGACTACACCAGCAGCTTTCGCATCGACTTCGAAAAGAAAGCCTGGCTCGACAAGAAGCCCTACTCCATCAATGTTTACCTGAGCAAAAAACTGATCGAGAACTACCGCAAGCGTAAAGCGTTCCTGGAGCAGATCAAGGCGGCGGTGGACAGTGATCGAACGTTGTATTGCTTCTTCTACGGGGTGACGCCGGAGTTGAAACAGGTACCGAGCAAGAAGAACCCCGAGCAGACGTTCGGGGTGTTCAGTGCCAATATCGAGAACCTGGATCACCTGATTATTCGCGAGGCGCCGGGGTTGGAAACCTAGAGCAACATGCTCACCATCACCACGCCCAACAACCCGATATACACCCGCGCATGCAGTGCATCCGGGATGCGGCCGATCCACGGTGTGGCCAGGCGAATGCCCAGCAGCGAACCCAGGGTGAGGATGGCAAACGCCAGCAAGTCGACATAGCCGACAAACCACGCGCCCAATTCCACCTTGGCGAATCCTGCCATGAGCATGTAGGTAAACGTACCGGCCAGCGCCACCGGCACGCTCAACGGGTTAGCCATGGACGTGGACTGGGACATGCTCAAGCCGCAACGGCGCAACAGTGGCACGGTCATCACGCTGCCGCCCACGCCCAGGAAGGTGGCGATCACGCCAATGGCGATGCCACCACCCGTCACTTCCGCGCCGCTCAGGCGTCGTGGCTGGAGCCTGTCGTCCTGGCTGAGAAAGCCCCTGCGCAACAGGCAATCGACGATGGTGACGGCCAGGTAGGCGATAAAGGCGTACCGCATGAAATCGCCGCTGGCGAACATCGCAGCCCCTGCGCCCAGCACGGCGCCGATCCCGATGTACCCGCCCAACGGCCACAGGTAATGGCGAATCAGATTACCTTTGCGACGGTGTTTTCCAGTGGCGATCAGCGCGTTGACGATCATCACGCAAGTGGAGGTGGCGACCGCGATATGCATCGCCGATGCACTCACGCCCGCGTCGTGGCTGAGCTTGAGCATGCCGTACAGCAACGGCACCACCACGAACCCGCCGCCGAAGCCGAACAGCACCGCCGTCACGCCGGTCATGCAGCCGAACAGTGCCAGTAATAGATAGAACATCGAGAATCGCCTTCAGCATCAGGGAGAGCTGTCGACGATAGCGATTCAAGGCTTGGCCCGCTTGCGCAAGTCGGCCAATAATGTGCGAGATATTGCCACTTCCGGAATCAGCTCCATGCGCAACGTCTCCATCGCTCAACTGGACCTGACGCTCCGAACGGTCGTGGCAATCGGCACCGACTATCCCCACGGCTATCTGCTCAAGCGCCACAGCCATCGGCGCGGCCAGCTGTTGTATGGCGCCACCGGGGTGATGCAAGTCAGCACCCAGCAAGGCAACTGGGTTGTGCCGCCCCAGCGTGCGGTGTGGATTCCCGCCCAGGTGCCCCATGAGGTGCTGATGATCGGTGTGTCGACGCGCAGCCTGTATATCGAACCGCACGCCGTCACCGACTTGGGCGCCAGCTGCCACGTCATCAACGTTTCACCCCTGATGCGACAGTTGCTGATGGAGTCGGTGGAAATGCCGCTGGAATACGACGAGACCGGCCGCGACGGTACGCTGGTCAGCCTGCTGTTGCATGAACTGGCTCGCGCCACGCACTTGCCCCTGCATATCCCGCTGCCGGAGGACCCACGCCTGCTTGCCCTGTGCCTGGCGTTTCTGCAGCGGCCGGACGTGCACCAGTCACCGACTCAATGGGCTGAACAATCGCACCTGAGCCTGCGCACCTTCAGCCGGCATTTTCGCCAACACACCGGCTTGAGTTTCGTGCAATGGCGCCAACGAGCCTGTGTGGTGCAGGCCCTGGCACGCCTGGCCAGCGGCGAAACCATCACCCGGATCGCCCTGGACCTGGGCTACGAAAACCCGGCGGCGTTTTCCAGCATGTTTCGGCGAGTGCTTGGCCAGTCGCCGAGCACCTACCTGGATGGGGCGAAATAGACCGGCGGCAGCCCTATCGAAACCATCCAGTTGATGAGCGGTAGAAACAACTGTACAAAAACACAGTATAGTTTGCCTTCCCCCGTCGAACCTGGAGAAAGCCCATGTCCTCTCTGGCAATGAGCAACACCGTAGAACAGCAGATCGTCCTTCATCAATTCACCCCACGGCACAGTGTTCAGGCCCGCCTGATGCTGGGCTGGAGCCGGGAAGACCTGGCCCGGGAAGCGGATGTGGAAGTGGACGCCCTTCAACGTTTTGAAAGCCATGCCGATGTGGACGATGAAGTCCGCCTGAGTGTGGCGTTTCGTCTGGAAGCTGAAGGGTTGGTGTTTTTCCCGGGGTTTGCTCCGGGTTGGGGGATGAATGTGCGGGGCCGCGCCAGCACTCCGGCACAACCTGCCGCCAAAGGGATCATCTCCCGGTTTCTGGATTCAACAGCGGCATCCATTGACCCAACAACACCTCAGCCCAATGGTGCGTAGCGCGCAAGGCCATCAACTTACGCCTGCAACTGCAACGCCCGACGGATCATTTGTGGCGGTTGGCCAAACGCTCGCAGGAAGGCTCGACGCATGCGCTCCGGGTCACCGAAGCCCGTCTCTCGGGCGACGACGTCGATGGAGTGGCTGCCGGATTCGAGCATCAAGCGCGCGGCTTCAATGCGCAGGTGTTCCACCGCCTTGGCCGGGGATTGGCCGGTTTCGGTGCGGAACAGTCGGCTGAATTGACGCGGGCTGAGGTGTGCCGCTTCGGCTAGTTGCTCTACCGAGAGGTCCTCACGCAGATGCCCTTTGGCCCAGGCCAGGGCGGTTTGTACGCGGTCGGACTTGGGGTCCAGTTCCAGCAGCGCCGAGAACTGCGACTGGCCACCGGCACGGCGATGGTAGACCACCAGTTTTTTCGCCACGTCGCGGGCCACTTCCACGCCCAGGTCGTGCTCGACCAAGGCCAGGGCCAGGTCGATGCAGGCGGTCATCCCGGCCGACGTCCAGAGCGGACCGTCGACGGTGAAGATCCGGTCTTCCTCCAGCTTTACGTTGGGGTAGCGCTGGCGAAACGTCATGGCGTGGTACCAGTGGGTAGTTGCCTTGCGCCCTTCCAATAGCCCTGCCGCTGCCAGGTGGAACGAACCGGTGCAGGCCGACGTAACCCGGCGCGACGCCGTCAACGACGCCTGTAGATACGCCACCATGCCTGGGGTGGGCTCGAGTAATTCGTTATCCCCCAGCACCACGATCGTGTCGTAGTCCTGCTGCCCGAACGCCAAGCTATCAATGGCAAAGCCCATGGAGCTTCTGATCGGCCCGCCGTGCTCCGACAACAAATCCACGCGGTAGAACGGTCGTCCTACCACGAAGTTGGCAAATTCGAACACGCTGCTGGTGGACAGGCTCAGCACCTGGAAACCGGGAAACAGCACGATACCGACGGACACCATGGCCAAACCTCATGTCTCTAAAGGAGGGATATATGACATTGCGGCCACCACATTACACCCATAATCTTGGTTCCAACAAGGCCGATCCCCTCCCCGGCCCCTTTGGAGCAACTGCCATGTCGCAACATAAAGGTTATGCCCTGATTACCGGTGCTTCGTCAGGAATTGGCGCGGTGTATGCCGACCGCCTGGCCCGTGCCGGCTACGATCTGATTCTGGTAGCCCGCAACCAGCAACGCCTGGAGCAATTGGCAATACGCTTGAAAGCCAGCACCCAACGCGACGTTGAAGTGATAGCGGCCGATCTCAATCTGCCGGCCGACTTGGCGCGTATTGCTCGGCTTGCGCAGGACGACAGCCGTATCAGCCTGCTGGTGAACAACGCCGGTGTGGGCGCCACAGCTTCGCTGCTGGAGTCTGACGCCGACAAAATGGACGCGATGATTCTGCTTAACGTACTGGCGCTGACCCGCCTGGCCAAAGCGGCGGCAACCAACTTTGTCGCCCAGGGCCGTGGGACGATTATCAACATTGGCTCGATTGTCGCCCTCGCGCCCAAAGTGCTGAACGGGGTGTATGGCGGCACCAAGGCGTTTGTGCAGGCCTTCAGCGAATCGTTGCAGCATGAGCTGAGCGACAAGGGCGTGGTGGTTCAAGTGGTACTGCCGGGCGCCACCGCCACGGAGTTCTGGGACATCGCCGGCCTGCCGGTAAACAACCTGCCGGAAACCATGGTAATGACCACGGAAAACCTGGTGGACGCAGCCCTCGCCGGCCTGGCTCAAGGCGAAGCCGTGACGATTCCGTCCCTGCCGGACAGCGCAGATTGGGACACCTACGAAAGCGCCCGGTTGGCCCTGGGCCCGAACCTGTCACACCGTGAACCCGCCGCTCGTTATGGGTTGAAGTAAGCCGGGCTGGCGCAGGCCGGAGGTAAACGCAGGCTTCCTGATTGCCTGGGAAGCCTGTTCATCATTGGGGCGTCTGCGCCGACAATACCAACCGACAGCGTTGCGCCAGCGCTGCCAGACCATCACCGGCCCAATAAGCGCCATAGAACCACACAAACGTTGAAACCCCATCCGGGCCAGTACCAATGGGTATACGTATCCTCGGGTTACCCGCAGTGGCTGCATGATGAAAGGCGGCACTTTGCGCATCGGACACCAACCCATCGAGCCGATTTTCCGTGACCCGATCGTTAATCTCGTTGCCAGGGTCCAGGGTGAAATGGCGCGCGTCATCCATCACCCGCGCAAACACAGGCACCAACTCCGCACCGGCTGTACGCAGTACGTTCAGTACTTGAGCAAAGTGCGCGCTGTGTTTGATCGTTTCCCGAACATCACCTGCAACATATTCACTGGCAAAACCAATGCGGCTGCCCGCCAACGGGCGTGTGTTGATCTGATGACCCGTATCGGCGACCGGCGGGATCTCCACCATCACCGGCCCCTCAGGGTCGACGCCGCCGAGGGCGATCAGTGATAACGAAGGGTCGCGCACGGCGCGCATCATGGGGCCAGGGATATCGAACCTGGGGCCGTAGCCGCTCGCGGAGCCAAACTCCAGGCCGCTCGGGTGATCGCCGGAGCTGACGATTACACCGCCAGTATCAGCGCCAAACACGACGCCCTTGCTGACGGTCGCAGCGCAAGCCGGGGGAACAGAGCTGTCCCCCGAGACTGTCTGTTTGAACAGACACAACGCGCCCGACGCTGTGACCTTCCTACCGTTGTCGTCCATATACGCCCACGCCTCGAAACTGATTTTCGAGGGATGATTGCATCCTTTTATCGGGACGGCTGTAGGTCGGAAACAACCTGCAACTCAGCGGCGGGATTGCATCTAAATCGCTATCACCCGCCGACGTGTTGCTCGTTACCCGCGTGCTCGACTTCCAGCCACCAGGCCTGCCCGCGCTCCGGCTGATTGAGCATGAACGCCTGCCCCATCGCCGGCGTGGTGATCGACACATTACGCTCCCACGCCAGCGCCATGATCCGGTCGAACGGTTCGTGCCACGCATGAAACGCGAGGTCGAAGGTGCCGTTGTGGATCGGCAGCAACCAGCGGCCCTTAAGGTCGATGTGCGCCTGCAGGGTTTCTTCCGGTTGCATGTGAACGTGGGGCCAGTCGACGTTGTAAGCGCCGGTTTCCATCAGGGTCAGATCAAACGGACCGTACTGCTCGCCGATGCGCTTGAAGCCTTCGAAATAGCCGGTATCGCCGCTGAAGAAAATCCGCCGCGGGCCGTCAATCATCACCCACGAACACCACAGCGTCTGGTTGCCATCGAACAGGCCACGCCCGGAAAAGTGCTGGGCCGGCGTGGAAACAAAGCGAATCCCGTCCACTTCAGTGCCCTGCCACCAATCCAGTTGCCGCACCTTGCTGGCATCCACACCCCACTTGATCAACGTATCGCCCACGCCCAGGGGCGCGAGGAAATAGCGGGTCTTGTCCGCCAGTTGCACCACGGCCTTGTGGTCCAGGTGGTCGTAGTGATTGTGGGAAAGGATTACCGCCTCGATCGGCGGCAGGTCTTCAAGGCTGATCGGCGGTTGGTGGAAACGCTTGGGGCCGGCCCAACTGAACGGCGATGCGCGCTCGGCGAACACCGGGTCGGTCAGCCAGAACTTGCCGCGCATTTTCAGCAGTACAGTGGAGTGCCCAAGGCGGAACACGCTGTGGTCGGGAGCGGCGAACAGTTGCTCACGGGTCAGCGGCTGCACCGGGATCTCACCCACCGGCCGCGTGCTGCGGGGCTTCTGGAAAAGCATCTTCCACATGATGCCCAAGGTCTTGCCCAAGCCGCCATGCTGGATGGGCTTCTGATTGGTGAAGTGACCTTGCTGTTGTTCGGAAGACTTGGGCGCTGAAGAAGAACTGTCGAGACGGGTTGAGATCGTGGCCATTACCGAGGAACTCCTGCAGACTGCTCTTGAAATTACACTGCACAGTGTAGTTTCTAGATTGCAACAAAACCCGGAGCAAGTAAACTACCGAGTGTAATTTTCCCTTCAGAGCCGAAATTCCCCCATGACTGCACCTCAGCGCCTCACCGACCGTAAACGCGAAGCCATCGTGGCAGCCGCCATCGCCGAGTTTCGCGACAACGGTTTCGAGGTCACCAGCATGGACAAGATTGCCGCCACCGCAGGGGTTTCCAAACGCACGGTGTACAACCACTTCCCCAGCAAGGAAGAACTGTTCGCCGAGATCCTGCATCAACTGTGGGCCAGCAGCGTGGCGCAACTGGACGTCAGCTACGCCAGCGACCGCCCGCTGCGTGAGCAACTGCGCGGGTTGCTGCAGGCCAAGATGGCGATGATGTCGGACGCCAACTTCCTCGACCTGGCCCGCGTGGCGATTGCCGCCACTATTCACTCGCCGGAACGCGCCCAGGACATGGTCAACCGCCTGAGCAAGCGCGAAGAAGGGTTCACCCAATGGGTGCGCGCCGCCCAGGAAGACGGCCGGCTGAGTTGCACCGACCCGTGCTTCGCGGCCCACCAAGTGCAAAGCCTGCTCAAGGCTTTTGCCTTCTGGCCACAGATCACCCTCGGCCAGCCAACCCTGGACGCCGACGCCCAAGCGAACGTCATCGAGTCGGCCATCGACCTGTTCCTGGCGGGCTATGAGGTCGTGCCGCAGCACTGACCTGTTACAGGAACGACATCCAAGGTCGTTTTTTGTCTGATTCGCCCTGTGTCCTTTGCAAATGGCTTGGAAGGACACTGATTATTCCCACGCGAATAACTGACAATATTCACACGTATTATCCGACCAGTGGTTTTTCCGATCACGTGTGCCGTCGTACCTGCAAAAAAAGAATCGACCCAGGAATTTATGGAAAACCAACGAGGCAAAGGGCTGTCATTTGCCAGACGTATCTACAGGCCAAGGATCATCGGCCTGGGCATCGGCTGCATCAGCGTCATCGCTGCACTTTACCCACTGCACATGCCTGGCTGGGTCTGGGCGTTGCTGCTGTTCAATGGTTTTGGCTGGGCGCACCTGGCGTATCAACTGTCCACTCGCTCCGATTTCCCCTACAAGGCGGAACGGCGAAACCTGCTGTACGACTCGCTGCTCGGCGGATTCTGGGCGGCCACCACCCAATTCACGCCCCTCACTACCGTGACCATCCTGTCCATGATGGCCATGAACAACGTCGCCGCCGGAGGCAAACGCCTGTTCCTCCACGGGATAGTCGCGCAGCTGGTGGGCATCGGCGTGTCATGGCTGTTATTCGGTATCAAGTTCAACCCCGACGTCAGCCTGGTCCAGGTCTACGCCTGCCTGCCCATGCTGACGCTGTATCCCATGGCGCTGGGCATGGTCTGCTACCGCCTGGCGATCAAACTGTCGGAACACAAACGTGCCCTGAGCGCCCTGACTCGCACCGACAGCCTTACCGGCCTGCTCAATCACGGCTCGTGGAAAGACCTGCTGCACCTGAAGTTTCACAAGTGCCAGCAACAACAGGTCCACGCCACCATTGCACTGATCGACATCGATCATTTCAAGCAGATCAACGACACCTACGGGCACATCATCGGTGACCAGGTTCTGCGCCAACTGAGCCTGGAGCTGCGCCGCAACCTGCGGGAAAACGACCTGGCCGGGCGTTACGGCGGCGACGAATTCTGCGTGATTCTTCCGGACATGCCCATGGAACAGGCGGCGCAAGTCATGGAACGCATGCGCGAGGTGTTCAGTAATTACCGTAACCCGGAAATCCCGGAGTTGCGGGTCAGCCTGAGCATTGGCCTGGCGTCTTTTCAAAGCACCTTCACCGACGCGGCCACGTGGCTCAACGCAGCGGACCGCGCGCTGTATGCGGCCAAGGACACTGGCCGTAACCGCGTGAATATCAGCGACTATGTGGTCGCTCATAGCGCTTGAATCCCGCGAACTACACCTCGTCTGAATTAAACGCAGCTACCACCGACCGATAGCATAATGCCGCCATTGGTCGGTCGCCGTAGAACTTCTTGCTGACCATACGACTCAGAACCCGCTGTTCCACCCTCTGTCAGCACAAGGAAGCTGGCAATGAGCACGTTCGCCGTAGGCTTGAGCCATACGGTGGCAGGCGCCCCCATGGATACCCCTGACGCTTGCTTCCCCCGAGCACACGACCATGCTATTCAACGCCCATAAAAAAACCATCAGTACCTTGCAAGCCACCCTTGCCCAGCAAGCCAGCCTTCTCGACGCCATCGACTGCTCCATGGCAGTGATCGAATTCGACCTGCAAGGCATGGTCCTGCGAGCCAATGAGAACTTTCTCAAGGCCATGGGTTACAACGCCGATCAAGTGGTGGGCCAGTCCCACCGGCTATTCTGTACCCCGGCCTTTGCCCGCAGCGCCGAGTACGGCCAATTGTGGACACAACTGCGCAACGGCCAATTCCAGTCCGGCACCTTCGAACGGGTGACCAGCAGCGGCCAGCCGATCTGGCTGGAAGCCAGTTACAACCCGGTGCGCGACGAATCCGGCAACGTGGTGAAAGTGGTGAAGTACGCCATGGACGTCACCTCGAAAATGCAGGCGGAGAGCGAAGCCAACGCCAAGTTGCAGGCCATCGATCGCGCCATGGCGGTGATCGAGTTCAACCTCGACGGCACCATCATCAGCGCCAATCAGAATTTCCTGCATCGCATGGGCTACAGCCTGGCGCAGGTCCAGGGCAAGCATCACCGCATGTTCTGCACACCGGAGCTGGCCAACAGCAGCGCCTACAGCGATTTCTGGCAACGGCTGAATCAGGGCGAGCTGTTCAACGGCCAGTTCGAACGCATCGACAAAAACGGCCATGTGGTGTGGCTGGAAGCCAACTACAACCCGGTGTATGACGCCAGCGGGCGCCTGTGCAAGGTGGTGAAGTACGCTTCCGACGTCACGGCCATGGTGGAGAAACACGCCGCCGACGCCCAAAGCGCCACCCAGGCTTATCACATCTCGCTGCAAACCCGGGACTTCGCCGAAAAAGGCGCCGAGGTGATCCAGCAGACCGCCACGGGCATGCGCGAGATTGCCGCCAACATCGACGGTTCTTCCGCGCTGATCGCCAAGCTGGGCGAGCGTTCGCAGCAGATCACCGCCATCGTCAACACCATTCGCGGGATCGCCGACCAGACCAACTTGCTGGCCTTGAACGCCGCCATCGAAGCCGCCCGCGCCGGCGAGCAAGGCCGCGGGTTTGCGGTGGTGGCCGATGAAGTGCGCCAGTTGGCGGCGCGCACCAGCGGCTCAACGGCGGAGATTTCGTCGATGATCGAGATGATCCAGAGCGAAACCCGCCAGGCCATCGACAGCATGGACGGCACCCGCGACCGCGCCGCCCAGGGCGTGGACCTGGCGAACCAGGCCGGCACCGTGATCCTGCAGATTCGCGAAGGCGCCAGCGAAGCGGTGCAGGCGGTGAGTGCGTTTGCCAATGAGCGGGGCAACAGGTAAGCGACAGGCTTCTTCATGTGCCTGGTGGAGGGCTCGGTCTATAGTGGTGGCTTGTCTTACACCACGGATTCGAGCCCGCCATGACCCCGGATAAACCTGACGCCAAAGTTGACCACCTGCGCTTTCATCGTAAACACGCCCATCTCGAACCGACCTTCGGTAATGACACCTTTGCGCTGAAAGCCGAAGCCTTCGCGCGCTTCTTTGGCACCCCGACCTTCCTGGGGGCGCAAACGGCAATCGTGATTCTGTGGGTCGTGCTCAACGTGACCGGCATCACGCACTTTGACGTGTATCCGTTCATTCTCTTGAACCTGGCGTTCAGCCTGCAATCGGCCTATGCCGCACCGCTGATCCTGCTGGCCCAGACCCGCCAGGCCGCACGGGACAAGGCCCAGTCCGACGCCGACGCCCAGCACCGCGAAGCCCTGGCCGTGGCCAACACGGAACGCCAGGCCCAGGCAGCGCAGACCACCAAGCAATTGCTGGAGCTGCTGGAACAGAACACAAAACTCACCGAGATGACCAAGCAACTGACCGAGCGCATCGAAGGGTTGACCACTGAGATGCACGAGCACTTCGTGCGCAAAACCTGACCCTGCCACACATCCAATGTGGGAGCTGGCTTGCCTGCGATTGCATCACCGCGGTATGCCTGATGCACCGCAGCGCCTGTATCGCAGGCAAGCCAGCTCGCACAGTCAGTGCTCCGGCAAGTGCACATGCTGGCCCAACTGATCAAATAACGTCACCACCGAGCGCAGCGCCCGGCAATCGGGGCGTGTCAGCAGCCACAGGGTCGTGTCGTGCCCCGTCAGCGGTGGGCTCAACGGTTGCAGGCCTGCGCCCAGCAAGTAATCCGGTAACGCCGCCACACCGAGCCCCGCGCGCACCAGTTCGGTCACCGAAACCATGCTGTTGCAGCGATAGGCCGGCATCACCCCGGGCAAGTGCTGGCGCCGCCAGGTGACGGTGGGATGGTCTGGCAGAAAGTCATCCGGCGCGATCCAGTTGAGGGCGGCCAGCTCCTTGCCTGCATGCTGGCGGGCATAGTCGGCACTGGCACACACCCGATACGACACCGTGCCCAGGCAACGTCCTACCAGATGCTCGGGCGGAGTCTTAGTCAGGCGCAGGGCGATATCCGCATCGCGGCGGCTGAGATTGGCAAAGTCATTGGAGGTGCTCAGCTCCAGGGTCAGCGCGGGGTAGCCGGGCATAAACTGCGCCAGGGCCGGCAACAACAGTGACTGCAACACCGAATCCGTACAGGTCAGGCGTACCGTGCCGCTGATCACTTCACCGCCCTGCTCCACCCCCACGCGCGCCGCCTACAGTGCTTGTTCGGCACGTTCGGCCTGCTCGGCCAGCGTCGTGGCCAGGGTGGTGGGCAGGTAGCCGGCACGGCTCTTTTCGAACAGTGTCTGGCCCAGCGCCGCCTCCAGCCGCCGCACCGCGCGAAACACCGTCGACACGTCCACACGCAGCAACGCCGCTGCACGGGCGAGCGTGCCGCCTCGCACCAGCGCGAGGATCAGGGAAAGGTCGGAGTAATCGATCTGATAGTGCGTCGCTGCATTGAACATATGGACTAACGCCAATATTGATTGCGTGAACGCCAATCTATAGTGAGCGTCAGGACTCAACAAGCCACGGATACCCTTGATGAATAAAACCACCCTGCACCTGGCCCTGATCGGCGACTACGATGCACAAGTCACCGCCCACCAGGCCATTCCCTTGGCGTTGCAACAGGCCGGCGCGACTTTGGGCCTGACGGTGCGGTTCGACTGGCTGGCCACTGACACGATCAAATCCACCGAACACTTGCAGCACTACGATGGCTTCTGGTGCGTTCCCGCCAGCCCTTACCGTGACCTCGACGGCGCGCTGCGGGCCATCCGTTATGCCCGAGAACAGCGGCGCCCTTTCCTCGGCACCTGCGGCGGTTTTCAACACGCGGTGCTGGAATATGCCCGCAACGTGTTGGGCTGGGCCGACGCAGAACACGGCGAACTGGCTCCCGATTCGCCCCGTGCAGTACTCACGCCCCTGACCTGTGCGCTGGTGGAAGCGACTGACACCATCCGCTTGATGGCCTTTACCCGCATCGCCGAGGCCTACGCCACTCTGGATATCCATGAAGGCTACCGTTGCCGCTATGGCATCAATCCCGACTTCGAAAGCGCACTGCTGGAAGCCGACCTGATTGCCAGCGGCCATGACTCGGCGGGCGACCTGCGGGCGGTGGAGCTGCTGGACCATCCGTTTTTTGTCGCCACCCTGTTCCAGCCGGAACGTGCGGCCCTCACAGGCATCACACCGCCGCTGGCAATTGCACTGCTGAAGGCCTGCGTATGATCGCCAAGACGCCCAAGCCGCCGTACTACGCGGTGGTGTTCAGTTCCCTGCGTACTGAAGGCGACAACGGCTACGGACAAGCCGCTGACCGCATGCTGGAACTGGCCCGGCAACAACCTGGTTTTCTCGGCGTGGAATCGGCGCGAGGGGAAGATGGCCTGGGCATCACCGTGTCCTACTGGAGCAGCGAAGCCGCGATCCTGGCCTGGAAGCAGCACGCCGAACACACCGAAGTGCGCGAACAGGGGCGCTCCACCTGGTACTCGGCGTGCCATACGCGGGTGTGCAAGGTGGAGCGGTCTTACGCGTTCGAGCGCTGAAACATCAGCCTATGTAAAACACTCAATGTGGACAAGGGAGCTCCCTCGCCACAAAAAGCGCTCCAGCCGCAGGGACAATGTGGCGTTCAACCCACCAGACTGCGCACCGCACTGATCTGCGGAATCTCCACCCGGCGCATGTACACCCGCAGCGGTTCCGTGATGTTGATGCGATCGTCGATGTTCTGGTCCAGCAGCAGTTGGATCCGCTCGCGGGACAGGGTCATGGCCTGCTCGTCAACCGGCTGCCAGACAAACTCGGCGGTCGGGATGATGCCATCGTCGGCCACGTCCATGCCGAAGGCGTCTTCGCTGAAACGGACGATGTACTGGTGGGTCTTGCGGTTCAGGCCGACAAAACCGTGGAGTTGGTCGGCGGCCTGGCAGATAAGCTCGGAGGTGATGCGCATGGTAAACCTCACTGAAAAGTCCTGTTTGGACTGGAAAGATGGTTTACACGCATGGCAGATAATCTGCCCTCTGATGGGGCAGCTGAGGGCAAGAGTACTGCATGGCACCGCACAAAAGTGCAGAAAAATGGCCTGTGAACACGTTAATGTCGGTTTGGTGATAGCGCCATTCGCAAGCAATTGTTAAAAAGGAGCCCTTCTCAAAGTTACCTCCACGAAAGGACTTCGCTTATGCCTGTCACGTTTACCAAGAGTGCCCTGCTGCTGGCCCTGATGCTGGGCCTTGGCCACGCACAGGCGGCAAGCCCGATCAGCCCTACCGAACTCGCGGCCAACGAAGGCATTCCAAACCCTGCCGTCATTGCCCACCGTGGCGCGTCCTTCGATGCACCGGAATCCACCGCCGCCGCCTACAAAGTCGCGCGCGACCTGGGTGCCGACTACCTGGAAATGGACCTGCAACGCAGCAAGGACGGCGTGCTGTTTGCCCTGCATGACAACAACCTGCAACGCACCACCGACGTCGCCACCAAGTTCCCCGAGCGCAAGGACAGCCCGGCCAACGAATTCACCTGGGCCGAGCTTAAAACCCTGGATGCCGGCAGTTGGTTCAACGCCGCCTACCCGGATCGCGCCCGCCCAGGCTTCGTCGGCTTGAAAATCCTCAGCCTGGACGAAATCATCAAGATCGCCGAAGGCAACCCGCAGCACAAACCCGGCCTGTACATCGAAACCAAAGAGCCGAAGCAATTCCCGGGTATCGAAGCCGACCTGAAGAACAAGCTGTTGGACAAAGGCTGGTTGAGCTCCACCGGCTCCAACCAGGCCCAGAAAAACATCGGCGTCGGCCAGGGCAAGGGCCGCGTAGTGCTGCAAACCTTTGAAAAGGACAGCCTGAAAGAACTGCAAAAAGAGATGCCCAACACCCCGAAAATCCTGCTGTTGTGGGTCGGTGAAGGCAGCATCGAGCCGAAATCCAAGGTGACCTTCGCCGAGTCCGGCGAGCCGAGCAAAGCCGCCTACTACGCCAAGCAAGAACCGAAGGACGCCGCCGAGTTCGAAAAATGGGTCGACGAGGCCAAGAGCCTGGGCGCCATCGGTACTGGCCCTTCGGCACAACTGACCAACCTGGGCGACCAGAGCTATTCCGACCTGGTCAAACCCGAGATGAACCAGTTGACCCACGACAAAGGCATGCTGGTGCACGTGTACACCGTGGATGAGCCGGTGGACTTCGATAAGGTGATGAAAGCCGGCGTCGACGGCATCTTCACCAACCGCGCCGCCGAACTACTGAAGTACTACAAACGCTGGCCGTCCTCGAGTGTGGCCGACCTGCTGCAGGACAACGGTTACTGAGTGAGTTCCGAATGGTCAGGTCGCCTGTGGCTGGGGCCTGACTACGGGCTGATCCTGGGCATCCCGGGGCGCACCGCGCCTCATGCACACTATGCCCACCAGTTGATGTTCTCCCCGGGCGGGCCGGTCACGGCCAGCCTCGATGGCCGTGTCACCACGGCCCATCGCCTGTTCATCCCCTCACGAATGCCCCACGCCCTCCTCCACGCCCATGGTGAGGTGTTGATGGTGTATGCCGAACCCGGCGCATTTGACCTCGACTCTTTGCAGGCCGCCCTGGCCGACAGTGAACTGTCCCTGGAAGCACTCGAGCACACGCTGCGCCAGTTGCCGAGACGCGCACTGGACGACGCCCGGGTGGAGCGCGCGCTGTTGGCGCTGGATCAGCAACTGAGCGGCAAGGTCTCAGCCCACGCCCTGGCGCAGGCAGCGCACGTTTCGTTAAGCCAACTGGAACGTTTGTTCGCCAACCAACTGGGTTTGCCCGTGCGCCGCCTGGTGCTGTGGCGGCGCTTGCGGGTGGCGCTCGGACTGGCGCTCGGCGGCAGCACCTTGACCGAGGCAGCCCATGGCGCCGGGTTCGCTGATTCGGCGCATTTTTCACGGACCATGAAGCAACTATTTGGCGTCACGGCCGGGGCGTCGTTGCGCAACCTGCACGTACGAATCCTGGATTAGACCGACGGGAACCGGCGGCTCCCTGCTCAAGCGCACCGTCCTGAACGGATCGCACAACTGCGTCACATACTCCTGCGGAAAATCCGGCCGGCTGCCAATCCCCAAGTCGCCCTGGCCCATTCGATAGTCATGGCTATAAAATGCGGTGCCCAGCAGCCGATCCCATAGATTGAAAAACAAGCCGAAATTCACATCCCCCGCCCGGCCATATTTCATGTGATGAAAACGATGCACCGGCGCCCAGGCGAATACCCAGCGCAGCGGCCCCAGGCGCATGTCGACATTGGAATGCTGCAACAGCAACTGAACGGCAATCGCCAGGGCCAGCAGCAGCGCAACGTCCGTGGGAATGCCCAGCAGGATCAGCGGCAACAAGCCCGCCGTGGCTTCGAGCATCTGGTGCAACGGATGCTTCATCAAGCCATTGAAACCGTACAACCGCTGCACGCTGTGATGCACCGCATGCAGACGCCACAAGGCCGCGAATCGGTGACTGGCGTAGTGCATCAGGGTGATGCCCGCATCGGCGATGAAGATCGCCAGCAGCAATTGCTCCCAGAGCGGCCACGCCCGCGGCCATACACCATCAACGGCCAGCAGCGCGGTCAATACCGGCAAGATCAACAAGCCCGCTGCATTGAGACCTTCGTTGACCACCGCATGAATCAGGTCGCGACGACGGTCACCCTGGTTGCGATTCCACTGCGGCTCATAGGGCAACCACCACTCCGCAATAAACGACACCACCACCGCACAGACAACTACCAGCCCCAGCCACTGCGGCTCATCCACCTGCACCAGCCAGAGCGCCCACCCGATAAATCCCACCCAGAACAAGGGCGCGTACACCCAGGCCAATAACTGTTTCATCTGTGCCTCCCATGATTGAGACGCCAGCATGAAACCCCGCACTCGCCGCCGATTGAACAAACGGCGCAATTTTAAGGGTGAGTTAAGTTGCGCTGGTTAACCTGATCCCACTTAAACAGCTCACCCCAAAGGATCACACCATGAAAAACCTGACTGCTCTGTTCGCCGCTGCCGCCTTGACCCTTACCGCTGGCTTGGCCCAGGCCGATGTTCGCCCGGACCACATTCCGAGCCTGCTCAAGTCCGGCGCCATCATGGACTTCGAAAAACTCAACGCCAAGGCAGTGGCCCAGCACAAAGGCGCCACCATCGTTGACACCGAGCTGGAAGACAAAGCCGGCCGCCTAGTCTACGAGACCGAACTGCGTGACACCAGCAACGTGAAGTGGGACGTGAAGCTGGATGCGAAGACCGGCGAAGTCCTGGAAAACAAGCAAGACACTTGAGTTGAACCGCAAAAACGCCGCGCCGCCTTCGGGCCGCGCGGCTTTTTTATGCGCGCTCGTCGCCCAGAAGAGCAATTAGTCTAATTAGCGTGAACGAATTTGTACCTTCCGCCGCCAAGCTCGCTAGAATCCCAACCATCAGCCAAGGCACAACGCCAGCAGCATCAGGACCGGAACCGTTCGCCATGGGGCAAAAAGCCGTCGACATTGCCACCATTGGCCGAATCAGCGCCGTCCCGGCGATTCTCCAGGTGATCAGCGAAATGACCGGCTTGCGTTTTGCGGCCGTGGCACGGGTCACCGATGATTCATGGACCGCCTGCGCCGTGCGCGACCAGTTGGACTTCGGCCTGCCCGTGGGTGGCGAGCTGGACCTGACCACCACCCTGTGCCACGAAATCCGCGGCTCCCACGTCTCGATCGTGATCGACAAAGCCAGCGAAGACCCGCTGTACCGCGACCACCACACGCCACGCATCTACCACTTTGAAAGCTATATCTCGGTGCCGGTGTTTCGCACCGACGGGCGTTTCTTCGGCACCATCTGTGCCCTGGACCCGAATCCGGCGCAACTGCGCAGCAGCACCATCCAGTCGACCATGGAGTCGTTTGCCCGGGTGCTGTCGCTGCAGATCGAAGCCGAAGAAAGCCTCCAGCAGACCGAGGCCGACTTGCAGCAGGAGCGGGAAACCGCCGAACTGCGGGAACAATTCATCGCCGTACTCGGCCACGACCTGCGCAACCCGCTGTTTGCCATCAACGTCGGCGCCGAACGTCTGCTGCGCAAACACCCGGACCCAGCCACCGACACCCTGGTACGGCACATGCTGGCCAGCGGCCGCCGGGCCTCGCAACTGGTGGAAGACGTACTGGACTTTGCCCGCGGGCGAATGGGCAGCGGCATCCCGGTGAACATCAGTGAATGCACTGGGCTTGAAGACACTTTGCAGCATGTGGTGGAAGAGGTGCAGCACGTGCACCCCAAGCGGCTGATCCACGCCCGCATCGGCAATCTCAACGGCGTGAAAGGCGACCGCGAGCGGCTGGCGCAATTGCTCTCCAACCTGGTGGCCAACGCCATCAGCCACGGCAGTCCCGAAGGGCCGGTTGAAGTCAATGCGCAGGTCAACGCCGGCACGTTTGAGTTAACAGTGAAAAACCTTGGGCTGATCAGTGATGAGGCCATGCCGCTGCTGTTCCAGCCCTACTCCCGACCGACGGGCGCCCTGCCCCAGGCCGGACTGGGCCTGGGTTTGTACATCGTCAAACAGATTGCCGACGCCCATGGCGGGCGGCTGGAAGTGTCTTCCAGCGAGCAGGACGGCACGGTGTTTAGCTTCAGTTTGCCCGCAGGCGATTGACGGCCACCTCAAACCGTCACAAAAGCGTCAAATTCAGTTGCCATGATGCGCTCAAGTGAACCTGTGAAATCTCCTACAGGCACTTTCCCTGCGAGCCTCCATGAACCACAGCATCGACCACAGCCACCAGGACTCCGACCTGTTTGGCTTGCTTTACGGTTTTCGTTTTCGCCCCGGTGAAAAGGGCGAACAGATTGACTCAGCCACCGCCCTGGCGGCCTTGCAGCAACCCGGTGATCCCGACGAATTTCTCTGGCTGCACCTGAACCTGGCCCACGCCGCCTGCGAGCGCTGGATGCAGGCGCACCTGAACCTGCCGGAAGAATTCTTCGAAGCCTTGCACGAAGGCTCGCGTTCCACCCGCATCGAACACGTGGACTCGGCCTTGCTGGCGGTGGTCAACGACGTGGTCTTCAACTTCAGCAGCATGGTCTCTTCAGACATTTCCACCTTGTGGGTGTGCGCCCGCAGCCGGCTGCTGATCAGCGCTCGCCTGCAACCGCTGCACTCGGTGGACAAGCTGCGCTCGTCGGTGAAGGCCGGTGAACACTTTCGCTCGCCGCTGGAACTGCTGGTGCATTTGCTGCGGGACCAGGGCGAGGTGCTGACGCAGATCGTGCGCAAGACCAGCCTCAGCGTCGACCAGATCGAGGACCAGTTGCTGTCGTCGCGCCTGTCCACCAACCGCGCTGAACTGGGCGCCGCACGCCGGGTGCTGGTGCGCCTGCAACGGCTGCTGGCGCTGGAGCCGGGCTCGTTGCTGCGGCTGCTCAACCGCCCGCCGCAATGGCTGCAGAAGGAAGACGTAAAGGAGTTGCGCAAATCCACCGAGGAGTTTGCGCTGATCATCAACGACCTGATGGCGTTGGGCGAGCGCATCAAGCTGTTGCAGGAAGAGATCGCTGCCAACCTCAACGAGCAGAGCAACCGCACGTTGTTCACCCTGACCGTGGTCACGGTGCTGGCGTTGCCGATCAACATCATTGCCGGTTTTTTTGGCATGAACGTCGGTGGCGTGCCGCTTTCCACTGACCCTGAAGGCTTCTGGATTCTGGTGGCACTGGTGGCGACGTTTACCCTGATTGCCGGGCGTTGGGCGTTTCGCAAGCGCAAGGATTATTGAATTTGAAATGCGATCAATGTGGGAGCTGGCTTGCCTGCGATAGCGGTGGTGACTGATACACCGCTATCGCAGGCAAGCCAGCTCCCACATTTGATCGGCAGTGTTTTGTAGACCAGCGGCCATCCCAAATCTCGAAACACTGATTTACCGCAGCATCTCTGTAACATTCTGCAACGATCATGACGGATATCCTCCCTCAACACTGGATGTTCCGGCATGGCAACCCCTTCGCTGACCGCCTCCACCGCCTCCGTCACCAACGACCCCAAACCGCGCCTGGACAAGAAACCCGGCCTGGTGACGGTGATCGTTTTCTTCGCCGTACTCGCCATGGGCCTGTTGTTCACCGCCTACAGCCTGATGCACGACATGCACGAGCTCGGCACGGTGGTCACCACCTGGACGCCGTTCCTGCTGCTGGGTGTGGCGCTGTTGATCGCCCTGGGCTTCGAGTTCGTCAACGGTTTCCACGACACCGCCAACGCGGTGGCCACGGTGATCTACACCAACTCATTGCCCCCGCATTTCGCGGTGGTGTGGTCGGGCTTTTTCAACTTCCTCGGCGTGCTGCTGTCCAGCGGCGCGGTGGCGTTCGGCATCATCGCCCTGCTGCCGGTGGAGCTGATTCTGCAGGTCGGCTCCTCGGCCGGCTTTGCAATGATCTTCGCGCTGTTGATCGCCGCGATCCTGTGGAACCTCGGCACCTGGTGGCTGGGTTTGCCGGCGTCGTCGTCCCACACCTTGATCGGCTCGATCATCGGCGTGGGCGTGGCCAACGCTCTGATGCATGGCCGTGACGGCACCAGCGGTGTGGACTGGGGCCAGGCGATCAAGATCGGTTACGCACTGTTGTTGTCGCCGCTGATCGGCTTCGCCTTCGCCGCCCTACTGTTGCTGGCGCTGCGGGCCTTCGTGAAAAACCGCTCGCTCTACAAGGCACCAAAAGGCGACACCCCGCCGCCTTGGTGGATTCGCGGCATGCTGATCGCCACCTGCACCGGTGTGTCGTTTGCCCACGGGTCCAACGACGGCCAAAAGGGCATGGGCCTGATCATGTTGATCCTGGTAGGCACCCTGCCGATGGCCTACGCGCTGAACCGCACCATGCCGGCCGGTGAGTCGTTGCAGTTTGCCGCCGTGGCCGAAGTGACCCAGGCAGCCCTGGTAAAAGCGGCGCCGCAACTGGCGCCTGCCGACTCGCGCGCCACCTTGTCGACCTACGTACGCACCAAGGAAGCCACGCCGGAACTGGTGCCCGCCCTCGCCTCCATCACCGGGCATATCGGTGAAGAAGTGAAGAGCTACGGCTCCCTCGCCGCCGTACCGGCCGAGGCCGTGGGCAACGTGCGTAACGACATGTACCTGACCAGCGAAACCATCCGCCTGATGGACAAAGGCAAGGTCGGCAACTTCGACGCCGACACCCAGAACAAACTGCAACTGTTCAAGCAGCAGATCGACAACGCCACACGGTTTATCCCGCTGTGGGTCAAGATCGCCGTGGCCATCGCCCTCGGCCTGGGAACCATGGTCGGCTGGAAGCGCATCGTGGTGACCGTGGGCGAGAAGATCGGCAAGACCCACCTGACCTACGCCCAGGGTGCATCGGCCGAGATGGTGGCGATGCTGACCATTGGCGCGGCGGACATGTATGGTTTGCCGGTGTCCACCACCCATGTGCTGTCGTCCGGTGTGGCCGGGACCATGGTCGCGAACGGGGGTGGGTTGCAGATGAAGACCATCCGCAACTTGCTGATGGCCTGGGTGCTGACATTGCCGGCGGCGATTCTGTTGTCGGGTAGCCTGTACTGGCTATTCACCAAGTTGTTCTGACACAACCCGGATCAAAATGTGGGAGCGGGCTTGCCTGCGATAGCGGTGGTGACTGATACACCGCTATCGCAGGCAAGCCCGCTCCCACAGGGGTTCGGCGGCGTTCTCAGGTATCAAACAACCCACCCATCACCTTCAACCGCTTCTTGTACACCCGCCGCGCCTCCAGTGCCTCCTCCAGCGTCACCGCCACAAACCCCGCCCGCTGGTTCGGTTGCATCTGCCCGATCAAATCCAGGTCGGCACTGATCACCGTGCCAATCATCGCGTAGCCACCGCCCGACACCGCGTCCCGGTGCAACACGATCGGCTCCAACCCGGCCGGCACCTGGATCGAGCCGATGGGGTAGCAACTGTCGACGATGTTCGACGGATCAGACCCGGCACCAAACGGCTGCTCTCGTGGCTGAAAGCTCAACACGCTGCCGCCTTTGAAGCGATAGCCGATGCGATCAGCCTCCGAACCGACCGTCCAGGGCTCGGCAAAAAAGCTGATTTTGGCGCCGGGCGCCAGTCGCTCGTAATACAGCCCCGGCACTACCCGCAACGTCACGTCCCCGCCCACCGATTGGCGCAACGCCATGGGCAAACTATTCCCCGCCCGGCCTTTGCCGCTGGGCTCGCCCACAGGCAATTCATCACCCTCCACCAGCCGCCGCCCGTGAAACCCGCCCAACGCACCCAGGGTGTAAGTGGACCGGCTGCCCAATACCAGCGGCACGTCGATACCACCGGCCACCGCCAGGTAAGTCCGTGCGCCGGCCTTGGGAAATTCAAAGCGCAGCACCTGCCCGGCACGTACTTCAAACGCGGTGTCCTGATGCACCACCACGCCGTCCAGGCGCGGCGACATCAGCGCACCGCACAACGCCACCAAGGCGTCCTGCTGAAACTCCAGTTCCGGCCCGATCAGCGTGCATTCCAGCCCGGCAGCACCGATGGGGTTGCCCACCAGATGGTTGGCCGCGCTCAACGCGTATTGGTCCAGCGCGCCGGACGGCGGGATGCCGAGGTGGTAATAACCTTCGCGGCCCAGGTCCTGCACGGAGGTGGCAAGGCCGGGTTTGAGTACCTTGATCATGCCAGCGCCTCCTGCAGGGTTTTTGGGTAGCCAATGGGGTCGGCGAGAAAGGCGTCGAGGGAAAATTCCACCGGGCGGATGCGCAGGTCGAACCGCCCTGCGTCCACTTCAGCCACCGCCAGGTCATAGGCATCGCGGTCCATGGGTTTGAACTGGACGATGTCGCCGGGACGGAAGAACACCATGTGTTCCTTGAGGTACGCCAACTGCTGTAGCGGGTCATAGATCGGCGCCGGGGTGACTCCGAACATCTGGTAGCCGCCGGCGCCGCGCACCGAATAAATACAGCCGAAGCAGCCGCCGTGGCCGAGGGTCAATTTCGGCGTGTCGGTGCGTGGACGCAAATACTTGGGCACCTGCAACTGCCGCTCCCGCTCCACCATCTGGAACATGAACGGCAAGCCCGCCACAAACCCCACCATCGAGACAAACCACGGCGCGCCACTGTGGGCCGCGATAAATGCCTCCACGTCTGCCAGGCCATTGATCCGCGCGGCATATTCCAGGTCGGTGCCGGTCGGGTCCTGATGACGGTCGCGAAAGCGCATCAGGGTTTCATGGGTCCAGGGGTCGTTGTACAGCACCGGGATTTCGATGATGCGAGTGTGCAAGGTGCGTTCGGCCACGGCTTGGGCTTCGGCGCTTTGCACCGCGTCCAGCAGCACGTGGGGCGCGATGCGGTCCGGGTCGAAGCGAATCTGGAACGAGGCATTTGCCAGGCAGACGTCCAGCACACCGTCCAGGGCCAGGCGCTCCACCGCGCGGGTGACGGCCATGCCCTTGAAGAAAGCCTCCAGGGACATGCTCTCGCTGACCTCGGCAAACAGGTGTTCATCACCGCCAAAGCTGTAGCGGATCGGGGAAGATTCGGCCATGTCTGTTCCTCTTGGAATCATTGTAGAAAGGCAGGCAAAAAATCAGCAGGACCCGGTGTCTTGGCACCGGTGTCGGTCAGCGAGGTGTGCGCACTTCAATCCCCGCCTGATCCAGCGCTTCACGGGTGGCTTCCACCAACTCAAGGGCGCCGGGAGTGTCGCTGTGCAAGCAGATGGAATCGAACTCGATAAACAAGTCTTCGCCTTCAACCGTGCGCACCAGGCCGGTCTGGCAGGCACGCAGGACTCGCGCCGCAACCGTTGCCGGATCCAGCGCCCGCACATTGCGGGTAAACACGATGGAGCCAGTGAGATCGTACTCACGGTCGGCATAAAACTCCCGCACCACCGGCTGGCCCAGTTCCTTGGCAATGCGCCAGATCACCGAGTTGGGCATGCAGTACAGCAACAGCGTGGGCTCCAGGCGTTGCAGGTTTTCCACCAACAGCCGCGCCGCTTCTTCGTCCCGCGCCAGATGCATGTACAGCGCACCGTGGGGCTTGATGTGTTGCAGCGTCAGGCCCTGGGCCCGGGCGATCTCCCGCAGGGCGCCGAGTTGATAGAGCATGTCGTCCACCAGCTCCTGGGCCGGGGCGTTGATATGGCGCCGGCCGAACCCCACCAGGTCACGAAAGCCCGGGTGCGCGCCAATCGCCACACCCAGTTGCTTGGCGCGCTCGACGGTGCGGCGCATGGTGCCCGGGTCGCCGGCATGAAAGCCGGTGGCGATGTTGGCCGAGCTGATATAGGCCATCAGTTCGCTGTCGACGCCGTCGCCGATGGTCCAGGGGCCGAAGCCTTCGCCCATGTCCGAATTGAAATCCACTGCCTGCATCGGGGTCGCTCCGTTGAAGTTCATGCCATGGAAATTAGGCTGCCCCTTGACCCCTTGGGAAGATCTATTATCAGATGGCCCATCTTCTGAAAATCAGATACCTAATACTGATCGTTCCCACGCTCCGCGTGGGAACGCCGTCCTGGACGCTCTGCGTCCGCCTTTTAAAATCGTGACGCAGAGCGTCACAGGATGCGTTCCCACGCAAAGCGTGGGAACGAGCGGAGAAACCAATGTCCCTGACCCTGCGCCAAATCCGCTACTTCGTCGCCACCGCCGAAATCGGCCAGATCTCCCAGGCGGCGATTCACCTGAACATCTCCCAGTCTGCGGTAACCACCGCGATCAAGGAGCTGGAAGCGATGCTCGGTGCGCAGCTATTCGTGCGCTCGGCCCAGGGCATGAGCCTGACCGATGCCGGGCGGCATTTTCTCAACCGGGCCTACGTGATTGTGCGCAGCGTCGATGACGCCCTGAACAGCCCGTTGCCGGACTACCGCGCCAGCGGCGTACTGCGGGTGGCCGCCAGCTACACCGTGCTCGGTTACTTCCTGCCGCACCATTTGCAACGCATGGAACACTGGCACCCGGACGTGACCATCGAGGTCTTCGAACAGGAACGCCAGTCCATCGAACACGGCCTGCTCGACGGCCAGTTCGACATGGCCGTGGTGCTCACCGCCAATCTCACCCACCCGGACATCGTCTCGGAAATCCTCTTCAACTCCGAACGCCGCCTGTGGCTGCCCAGCCATCACCCGTTGTGCGAACGCCCGGCCGTGAGCCTCGCGGATGTGGCCAGGGAGCCGTACATTTTCCTCACCGTCGACGAGGCCGAACAAAGCGCCATGCGCTACTGGGAACAGGCCGGGCAAACGCCCAAGGTGCGGCTGCGCACCAGTTCGGTGGAGGCGGTACGCAGCATGGTTGCCAACGGCAGCGGCGTGGCGATTTTGTCGGACCTGGTGCATCGCCCGTGGTCGCTGGAAGGCAAGCGCATCGAAACCGTGAGCGTCACCGACAAGGTCACGCCCATGAGTGTCGGCCTGGCCTGGCACCGCGAGCGCGACTTCACCCCGGCGATGCAGGCGTTTAGGGATTACTTCCACGATGCATTCCTGGCGCCGCAGCAGTTGTCGGCCCGGCGTTAAAGCCGGGATTGCAGGATCGCCGCCAGCCAATCCATGAACACCCGCACCCGCTGCGGCAAATGCCGTTGGCCGGCGTACAGCAGGGACACGTTCAGCGCAGGTGCCGGATAGTCCGGCAGCACCGCCACCAACTCGCCACTGGCCAATAGATCGACAATGCCCAGGACCGGCACCTGAGTCAGGCCGAACCCGCCGATGCACGCTGCCCGATACGCATCCGTGCTGTTGACGGTCACCCGCCCGGCCATGGGAATCCGGTGTACCTTGTTGCCCTGTACGTATTCAAACCCGGGCGAACGTGAGCCCAATGGGCGTACGTAATGCACCAGTTGATGGTGGGCCAAATCGGCGAGCGTCTTGGGAACGCCGTAACGTTGCAGGTAAGTCGCGCTGGCGCAATTGATCATCGTCATGCTACCCAGCAACCGCGCCACTACCGACTGGTCCGGCTGCGCGCCAATCCGCAATACGCAGTCGAAACCTTCGGCCAGCAGGTCGACCTGACGGTCGGTGCTGCTGATCTCCAGTTCGATCAGCGGGTGCAGGTCCATGAATTCCGGCAGGCGTGGCAGGATCAGTTCCCGGGCCATGACGTTGGGCATGTCCACGCGAATCCGCCCCGCCAGTTGCGCCTCATCCTGGCGAAACAAGCCTTCCAGCTCTTCCATATGCGACAGCAAATCCTTGCTGCGTTCGTACAGCACGCGGCCATCCTGGGTCGCCTGAACCTTGCGCGTGGTGCGCTGCAACAGGCGCGCACCGAGCAACTCTTCCAGGGCCTGCACATGCTCGGACACGGTCGAGCGCGGCAAGCCCAGGCTCTCGCCCGCCTGGGTGAAACTCGACAGTTCGGTGACGCGCACGAAGGTGCGCAGCAACTCCAGTTTGTTCATGGGATTGTTCGCCTTATCCGGCCAGTGATTCCGGTATTGCTCTGTTTATCACGTTATGGCCGGACAAATACACTCGGTCCCACGAACACTCACACGCTCCGAGGACTCCACCATGACCCGTAAAATCGCACTGATCACCGGCGCCAGCCGCGGCCTGGGCAAAAGCGCTGCGCTACACCTGGCGGCACAAGGCGTCGACATCATCGGCACCTACCACAGCGCAGCCGACGAAGCCCAAGCCGTGGTCGCCCAAGTCGAAGCGCTGGGCGGCAAAGCGGCGATGCTGCAACTGGACGTCAGCCAAAGCTCCACCTTCGATGCATTCACCGCCCAGGTCGGCTCGGTATTGAAGGACGTGTTCGGCCAGGCGCACTTCAACTTCCTGATCAACAACGCCGGGATTGGCGCCCACGCCAGCTTCGCCGAAACCACCGAAGCGCAGTTTGACCAACTGGTGGCAATCCACTTCAAGGGTCCGTTTTTCCTGACCCAGAAACTGCTGCCGCTGATCAGCGACGGTGGCCGCATCATCAATATCTCCAGCGGCCTGGCGCGCTTCAGCCTGCCGGGTTACTCAGCGTACGCTTCAATGAAAGGCGCGGTGGAGGTGCTGACACGCTACCAGGCCAAGGAATTGGGCGCGCGCGGGATTACCGTCAACACCCTGGCCCCCGGCGCAATCGCCACCGACTTCAGCGGCGGCGCGGTGCGGGACAACCCGGACGTGAACGCGATGGTCGCCAACAACACCGCACTCGGTCGCGCGGGCTTGCCGGATGACATTGGCGGGGCGATTTCTACCCTGCTGGCGGATGGCAGCAACTGGATCACCGGGCAGCGCGTCGAGGCCTCGGGCGGGATGTTTCTGTAACGCGCTCAGATTCTCCGCTAGCATCAATGCTTTCGGATAACTGACAGGCAATCACCCATGAGTTTTGACCCAGGACTGGCCGGCGGCATGGGCGTACTGGCTGCCGTGGTCGACAGCGGCAGTTTTGCCCGCGCCGCCGACAGCTTGGAGATGACGCCTTCGGGGGTCAGCCGGGCCATTTCACGGCTGGAAAAACGCTTGGGGATTCGCCTGTTCGACCGCACCACTCGCTCGGTGCAATTAACCGACGAGGGCCGGCGTTTCTACCAGGAAATCGCCCCGCTGCTGGCGGGCCTGGAAGAAGCCGCCAGCTCGGCCGCAGACAGCGCCCTGACCGTACGCGGGCGGTTGCGGGTGAACATCGACCCGTACTTCTCGCGGCTGGTGCTGGGGCCGGTGCTCGGTGAATTCATGAGCCAATACCCGCAGTTGCAGTTGGACCTGCACACCCGGGACCAACTCGGGGACCTGGTGGCGGATGGCTTTGACCTGGCCATCCGTTTTGGGATTCCGCAATCGTCCTCACTGATTGCCCGCAAGTTGATGGAAGTGCGGGTGCTGACGTTGGCGTCGCCAGACTATCTTGAGCGCCATGGCCGCCCGACCCACCCGAAGGATCTGGAAGACGGCCAGCACGTGTGCATCGACTTTCGCGACTCCCAGACCGGCCGGCCGTTTGGCTGGGAATTCCACCGGCCCGGCGAGCACGTCAACGTCGCCACCAGCGGACGGCTGGTGGTCAACGATGCCGGGACCTTGTACAGCGTCTGCGAACACGGCCATGCAGTGGCGCAGATGCTCGACCTCGGGCTTGCCCCAGCGCTCGAATCGGGCGCGTTGGTCGAGCTGTTTCCCGACTGGCCCGATGAGCGCTTTCCGTTGTATGCCTTCTACCCGTCGCGGCATTTGCCGGCGGCCAAGGTGCGGGCGTTCCTTGAGTTTGTGGCGTCCCTCAAACTTGGCTGAGCACGCGTTTTTGCATGATTTTTTCGCGCACTGCGTCATAACCCCAGTGATACACATAGGTGTACGGCAGGAAAAACAGCAGCACGCCGATGTCGAGGATAAACGCCTGCATCAGGCTGATGTTCAGCCACCAGGCAATCAACGGTACGCAGATCGCCACCAGCCCGCCTTCAAACATCAACGCATGCAGCACGCGGGTCCACACCCCGCCAGACAGTTGCAGGCGCGCCTTGAGGTGATCGAACAGGCCATTGAAAATCACGTTCCAGGCCAGTGCCATAAGGCTGATGGCCAAGGTCACCATGCCCATCTCCAGCGCCGGTTTATCCATGATCCACGCCAGCAGCGGCGTACAGATCAACAAGGCCAGGCCTTCAAAACCAATGGCCTGCCAAACGCGTTCAGTAATCGACTTGGTGGGTGTCATGACCCGTTCTCCGTGAGTGACGATGGTTGCCATCATTACCCTTTGACTCGATACTTCATAACCAATAACCATCGATCAAGGCGATAGTCATGGCCTCCCATGAAGTGCTTCAAGCGTTTGTGCAGGCGGCAACCCAGGGTTCGTTTTCAGCGGCGGCGCGCAAACTGGGCAAGAGCCAGTCCACCGTCAGCGCGGCGGTGGCCAGCCTGGAGATTGACCTGGACGTGGTGCTGTTTGATCGCAGCAGCCGCAAGCCCACGCTGACCCCGGCCGGGCATGTGCTGCTGCAACGCGCCGAGCAGGTGCTGGAAGCCAGCAGCCGCCTGGAGTTGGCGGCCAGCCAGTTGTCCCAAGGGTTGGAGCCGAAGCTGAGTATCGCCATGTCCGATACGTACCAGTCGGACCGTTTCGAAACCGCCCTCAGCGCCTTCGAACAGCGCTACCCGGACCTGGAGCTGGAATGCCTGATCGCCGAATGCGAGGACTTGATCGCCCTGGTGCAAAGCGGCCGGGCGCAGATTGCGTTTATCGAGAAGCAGGAGGTTTATCCGCCGGACCTCACCAGCACCGCCGTGGAAGAACGCACGGAAATCGCACTGTTTGTCGCCCCCAAACATCCGCTGGCGAACCTTAAGGACATCGATCAGCAAACCCTGGAACAACACCGCGAACTGCGCCTGGCGAGCATCATCAACCCGAACGAAACCCGGGGCCTGGGGCGTGTGTGGTCGGCGCCCAGTTACCTGATGCTGATGGAAATGGCGCAGTTGGGTTTCGGCTGGGCACCGTTACCACGCTGGTTGGTGGAGCGCTTTGGCGGCGGCCACCTGTGTGAAATCAAGGCCCGCAGCTGGCCGCGCTCGGTGGCGGTGGATGCGCTGTGGTCACGCCAGCATCCGCCCGGCCCGGCAGGCAGTTGGTTGCTGGGCAAGATGCTGGAGTAATGCCGGAACATAAATTCGGAACAATGAAGATCAAATGTGGGAGCTGGCTTGCCTGCAATAGCGGTAGTGACTGAAACACCGCTATCGCAGGCAAGCCAGCTCCCACATTGAATTTGCGGTGCATTCAAAGACGCAGTCAGGCCGCTTCAATCTGCGGCGGGCGGTTGTTCTGGAAATACTCATGCAGCGCCCGCAACGCCGGCAACTCCAGGGCCTGGGCGGCAAAGCACAACCCCACCCGGCGCGTCGGTGCCGGCAAGTGCCAGGGGCGAATCACCACCCCGGCCCGCTCCGCCGCCAGCGACTGCGGCAACATCGCCACGCCCACACCGGCCGCCACCATATGCAAGGCCTGGGTCAACGAACCGGCATGCCCGGCCACCGCCTGGGGCGAGCGGCCGTACAGGGCCATCAGCCGCTGATGGGAATCATGTTGCGGGCAGGTGATCCAGTCTTCGATCGGCGCCCACGCCTGTTCTTTCCCCCCGGCCGCCATCGGGTGCGCAGCCGGCAGTGCCATGACGTAGGACTCTTCCCAAAGCGGCAGGAATAATTCGTCCTCGCAGCACATTTCCTCCACCGCCAAGCGCCCTTCTCCTTCGCAGCCTTCCTGCAAGGTCAGCAGCAAACCGGGCAGGCCCTGGTGCGCCATGCGCAGGAAGGTTTCGATCTGGCTGTCGGCAATATCGCCTTCCACACCCAGTTCCAGGGCGATGCGGTTTTCGCGCCCGCGAAACAACCGGCTCAACGCGTCGGCCTCGGCCACCATGCGCCGAGCTTGCGGGTACAGCACCCGCGCTTCATCGCTGACTTCAACCCCGCGAGGCTGGCGCAGAAACAGCGCCACGCCCAACTCTTCTTCCAGTTGCTTGATGGTCACCGACAGCGTCGGCTGGCTGATGAACAGGCGCTGCGCAGCCGCGGTGATATTGCGCTCCTCGAACGCCGCGAGAAACGCCTTGAGATGACGCACATCCATAGTTAATACCGATGACAGACAGAGGAATAAGGCATTTTTCAGCCACTCAAGGGCTAAATATACTGCGACCCACGTTTAGTTATTTGTTTTTCTTATTTCAGGAGTTTAACCATGAGCAAGCCATTGATCATCATCACCGGCGCCAGTTCGGGCATTGGCGAAGCGACTGCGCGCTTGCTGTCGGCCGCCGGCCACCCGCTGTTGCTGTTGGCCCGCCGCCTCGACCGGCTCAACGCCCTGGCGCTGCCGAACACCTTGAGTCGCGGTGTCGACATCACCGACCGCGCCGCATTGGTGGCGGCGGTGAAAGAAGCCGAAGCGCAATTCGGCCCGGCCGATGCACTGATCAACAATGCCGGCGTGATGCTGCTGGGCAGCGTCAGCGAACAGGACCCGGCACAGTGGGAGCAGATGCTCGACGTCAACGTGAAAGGCCTGCTGAACGGCATTCACGCGGTGGCCGCCAGCATGGTCAAGCGCAAGGGCGGCACCATCATCAACGTCAGCTCCGTAGCCGGGCGCAAGACCTTCCCTAACCATGTCGCCTATGTAGGCACCAAGTTTGCCGTGCATGGGATTTCGGAAAACCTGCGGGAAGAAATGTCGCCGCACAATGTGCGGGTGATCACCATTGCGCCGGGTGCGGTGGAAACCGAACTGCTGGGCCACACCACCGATGAGGCCATCAAGAGCGGCTACCAGGCGTGGAAACAGGACATGGGCGGCACTGTATTGAGTGCGGATGACGTGGCTTCGGCGATTGCCTATGCCTACCAGCAGCCGCAGCATGTGTGCATTCGCGAGATTGTGTTGGCGGCGACGCGTCAGCAGCCGTAAGAATCCAAGGCAGACAACACAAATCCACTGTGGGAGCTGGCTTGCCTGCGATGGCGCTGGGTCAGCCATGCATCTGTTGCTGATACACCGCTATCGCAGGCAAGCCAGCTCCCACAGTGGAACGCATTCCAGTCTCACGGACTATTTGAGTTCGGCCAGACGCCGTTCGATAAAGCGCTTTTCCGGTTCTTGCTGGGTCAATACCAGCGCCCGCTCAAACGCTCGCCGCGCGTCTTCCGCTCGCCCCAATCGCCGACAAAATTCGCCCCGCGCCGAGTGCGCCAGGTGATAGTCGACTAACTCCCCCCGCGCCAGAATCCCGTCCACCAATTCCAACCCCGCCAACGCCCCATCGCGCATCGCAACGGCCACTGCGCGATTCAGTTCGATCACCGGCGACGGCACCAGCCCGAGCAACACCTCGTACAGCCCAACAATCTGCGGCCAGTCGGTCTCGTCAGCGCTCGTCGCCTCGGCATGTACCGCCGCAATCGCCGCCTGCAGGCTGTAGGGCCCGAAGCGGCGTGTGGTCAGGGATTTCTCCACCAGGGCGCATCCTTCAGCAATCAACGACGCATCCCACAGCGAACGGTCCTGCTCATCCAGCAACACCAATTCACCGCCCGCCGAGGTGCGTGCCGGGCGCCGGGATTCGTGGAGCAACATCAGCGCCAGCAAGCCCATCACTTCCGGCTCCGGCAACAATTCCATCAGCAATCGACCCAGGCGAATCGATTCGCGGGTCAGGTCCTCTCGGGTCAGATCAGCGCCCATGGACGCCGAATAGCCTTCGTTGAACACCAGGTAAATCACTCGCAGCACACTGTCCAGGCGCTCGGGCAACTCCGCCAGGGACGGCACTTGATAGGGAATCTTCGCTTCGCGGATCTTGCCCTTGGCCCGCACGATACGCTGGGCGATGGTGGCCGGTGTGGCGAGAAACGCCCTGGCGATTTCCTCGGTGGTGAGGTCGCAGATCTCACGCAAGGTCAGCGCCGCCTGGGCATCCGCCGCCAGCGCCGGGTGGCAACAGGTGAAGATCAGGCGCAGGCGGTCGTCTTCCACGTCTTCAGCGCTCCAGTCGGCTTCTTCCAATTCATCAGCCTGAGCCAGCAACTGGTTCTGGTGCGCGGCAAACCGGGCCTGGCGGCGCAAACGGTCGATGGCCTTGAAGCGCCCGGTGGAGACCAGCCAGGCCCGGGGATTGTCGGGCACACCGTCTTGCTCCCAACGCTCGACCGCGACGAAGAATGCCTCGTGCAAGGCTTCTTCAGCGAGGTCGAAATCACCGAGCAGGCGAATCAGGGTCGCGAGGATGCGCCGCGATTCGCTGCGATAAACCGCTTCGACCCGGGCCTGCACCGTCAATCGCGCAGGCCTTCGGTCACCAGCGTCACCAGCCGGTCAAGGCTCTGGCCCCAGCCCACGTGAAAGCCCATGGCTTCGTGGGCCTGCTTGGTTTCGGCGCTCCAGTGCATGGCGCGGGCGGTGTACAGGGTCTTGCCGTCGACATCTTCAAAGGTGACTTCGGCGGTCATGAACGGCTGGCCCGAGGGGATCCAGCCGGGGGTGAACGCATCGGTAAACACCAGCCGACTGGGCGCGGTGATTTCGAGGAATACGCCCTGGGTCGGGTATTCGCTGCCGTCGGGCGCGCGCATCAGGGTGCGAAATTGCCCACCAACCCACAGGTCCATTTCGCACTCCGGGGTGGTCATGCCGTGTGGGCCCCACCACTGCTGCAACAAGGCAGGCTCGGTCCAGGCACGGAATACGCGACTGCGAGGTGCGTCGATCAAGCGACTGATGGACAGTTCAAATTCGGCGGGCTTGGGTTGATTGCTCATGGGAAACCTCCTGAGTTTTATTGTTGTGATCAGAGATTCAATTCACGCACGGGGCGCACTTCCACACTGCCGACCCGGGCGGCCGGAATGCCACCGGCCACCTGGATCGCTTCATTCAGGTCCTTGGCCTCGATCAGGTAAAACCCGGCGAGCTGCTCCTTGGTTTCGGCAAACGGTCCGTCGGTGATCGACAGCTTGCCGTTGCGCATGCGTACCGTGGTGGCGGTGGTTACCGACTCCAGCGGTTCGGCAGCGAGCATCCGCCCGCTGGCCTGCACGGACTGGCCATAGGCAAAACATTCCGGGTCCTTGGGGCTGTCGGGCGACTCGTGCAGCACCTGCTCGTTGCTATAGATCAGGCAGAGGTATTTCATGGGATTCTCCGTTTTCGGACAACTGACTATAGTTCGCGGCGGTCAAGGTTTCAGGTCGAACAGACCGGCGCCGGTTTCCATGTCGAAGGGTGCCGACCAATGCTCATGTACCACTTTCCACTCGCCGCCAACGCGCTGGTAGCCGGCGCTGACGCGCATCCAGCAGGTCTTGAGCACGCCGTCGGGCCCGGTGCCGCCACAGTGTGCGAGCCAGTGGGCAAAGGCGCTGTTATCGCCGGCGACGATATGCATCTCATGGAAGTCAAAAACCCCGGGCCCCGGGCAGAACTCCATGCATGCCTTCCAGTGCGCCTCATAGGCGGCCTTGCCCTTGAACTGCAGGGCGCTAACGGCGTCGAACGCGACGATATCGTCGGCGTAAAAGCTGACAATCTTCTCGACATCCTTGGCGGTGACGGCCTGTTTCCATTGTTCGATCAAGCTGCTGATGGCGGTGCTCATGGCGATACTCCTCGCGGGAAAAATCACTGAAGCCACCCTTAGTCGACTGAGATATCGGCCAATCGACAATCCCGCGAAAAATAATTGCGACGACCGCAAACCCGCTAGAATCCGCGCTTCTTTGTAGGATTTCGGATGCTACGCCGATGGAAACCCGCCTCGTCGCCTATCAGACGTTGACTGCCCTGCAACAACAGCAACTCAACGCCCTGGAAGTGCATCCCGAACAGCTGGGGTTTTCCGGCGATATCTACTGTGCGCTGAACACCCTGCTGGTCAATCCGAATCCCGGTATCGCAGGCTTTGCGCTACTCGCCGACGAGATTCCCGTCGCCTTCCTGCTGCTCAAACGCCCGCCGTGCCTGCCCCATTGGGCGGATGAACACAGCGCCACCCTGCATGCGTTGCAAGTCGATCGCCATCAGCAAGGCCTGGGGTTTGGCAAAGCCTGCCTGCAAGCCCTCCCCGCCGCCGCGCGCCTGGTCTGGCCGCAGATCAAAGCGCTGGAGCTGTCGGTGGACACGGATAATGTGGCGGCGATGGGGCTGTATTTGCAGCAGGGCTGGGTGGACAGCGGGGAGGCGTATAAGGGGCGGATTGGGTATGAGCGCCGGTTGGCGTGGGTGTTTTAAACAATAAGGAGCTGGTGAAGATGCTAACAACCCTGGAACAACTCGAAACCCTCTACGGCCTCCCCCACGAACGGGCCGTGCGCAAGGAAATCCCGTTTCTCAACGAGGACTACCAGGCGATGGTCCGCGCGTCGCCCTTGGTGGTGGTGAGTTCATCCGGCCCGGACGGCATCGACGGCTCACCCCGTGGCGATGTGCCGGGGTTTGTGCGAATCATCGACGAGCGCACGTTGGCGATTCCGGATCGGCCAGGGAACAACCGCCTCGACACCCTGCGCAATCTGGTGGTGGACCCGCGTATAGCGTTGCTGTTCATCATCCCGGGCATTGGCGAGACGTTGCGGGTCAATGGCAGTGCACAGATTTCCATCGAGCCCGAGTTGCTGGAGAGCTTTGCGGTGAATGGCAAAGCGGCCCGCTCGGTGATTCTGGTGCAGGTGGAGGCGGCGTATTTCCATTGCTCCAAAGCCTTTGTGCGTTCCGATTGCTGGAACCCGGAAAAGCACCTGGATCGCTCGGCATTGCCCAGCGCCGGGGCATTTCACAAGCGCTTGAATGATGGGGCGTTCGACGCCGAAGCCTATGACCGAGAGATGCCGGAGCGGGTCAAGGCCACGTTGTATTGAGAGGCGGTGGCAGGAGCGAACATGCTCGCTCCTGCCAATGGTGCGGTCAGGCGGATTCGGCGTTGATCGGGATCCAGATTTCCACGGAGCCCGTGCCTTTACCCACGTCGAAGTCGGCGCTGTAGCGCTCAAAATCGGCCCCGACCACCTTGTACCCGGAGGCCGGCAGCCATTCGAACATGATGCGTTCATAGGTCTGCGCCAGTGCCTGCACCGGGCCGAAATGCGGGAACACGGCATAGCGATGGGCCTGGATTTCAATCGACTGGAAGTTGCTCGGTACATCGCCCTTGGCCGGCACTTCAATGCCGGCCAGGTAGTCGAATTCATCGTGTTTGGCGTTGTAGCACACGCCGTAGGTCACGCCGCCGACGCGCTTTTTGATCTCTTTGAAGCAGCTGTCGAACAACTCCCACAACTTGGGAATATCGCCAATCGTGGCCTTCGAATAACGCCCCTGCACACCCGCGATCACCAGGGCGTTGCCCTCTTCCATGCGCGGCTGTAACGGCAGTTTTGTCTGTTGATCCATCTGAACAGTCTCCTTCTTATGAGGGAACAAACCCGCGTCGAGTATAGGGGCATATCCCCGTCGCACTCCAAGCAGAAATTTTTCCCACAGTATCTGGACAATTGGCCATCATCGACCGTATTGTCTGCCCCGCAGGCCACCGCAGTGGCCGACGTCGCTCGGACGGTTCCGGGCGCTTACGTATTTCGAGGCAACAATGGCCGAACCCCGTTCGCCGCGCCGCTTTGCGCGCATAGATCGACTCCCCCCTTACGTGTTCAATATCACTGCCGAGCTGAAGATGGCTGCGCGTCGGCGCGGCGAAGACATCATCGACTTGAGCATGGGTAACCCGGACGGCGCCACTCCACCGCACATCGTGGAAAAAATGGTCACCGTCGCCCAACGCGAAGACACCCACGGCTACTCCACTTCCAAAGGCATTCCGCGGCTGCGCCGGGCGATTTCGCGCTGGTACAAAGACCGCTATGAAGTGGACATCGACCCGGAAACCGAAGCCATCGTGACCATCGGTTCCAAGGAAGGCCTGGCGCATTTGATGCTGGCCACCCTGGACCAAGGCGACACGGTGCTGGTGCCGAACCCCAGCTACCCGATTCACATCTACGGTGCCGTGATTGCCGGCGCCCAGGTGCGTTCGGTGCCGCTGATTCCAGGCGTGGATTTCTTCGCAGAACTGGAACGCGCCATTCGCGGCTCGATTCCCAAGCCGAAGATGATGATCCTCGGCTTCCCGTCCAACCCCACCGCGCAGTGCGTGGAGCTGGACTTCTTCGAACGGGTGATCGCCCTGGCCAAACAGTACGACGTGCTGGTGGTGCATGACCTGGCCTACGCCGACATCGTCTACGACGGCTGGAAAGCTCCGTCGATCATGCAAGTGCCGGGCGCCAAGGACATCGCGGTGGAGTTTTTCACCCTGTCCAAAAGCTACAACATGGCCGGCTGGCGCATTGGTTTCATGGTGGGCAACCCGGAACTGGTCAACGCCCTGGCGCGGATCAAGAGCTACCACGACTACGGCACCTTCACCCCGCTGCAAGTGGCGGCGATTGCGGCGCTGGAAGGCGATCAACAGTGTGTGAAAGACATTGCCGAGCAGTACCGCCAGCGTCGCAACGTGCTGGTTAAAGGCCTGCATGAGCTGGGCTGGATGGTCGAGAACCCGAAGGCGTCGATGTACGTCTGGGCGAAGATTCCCGAGGCGTACGCCGCGATGGGGTCGCTGGAGTTTGCCAAGAAGCTGCTGCTTGAGGCGAAGGTGTGTGTGTCGCCGGGGATTGGTTTTGGTGAGTATGGCGACGATCACGTGCGCTTTGCGCTGATCGAAAACCAGGACCGGATTCGCCAGGCGGTGCGGGGCATCCGGGCGATGTTCCGGGCGGATGGGTTGGTCAAGAAAGCTGAGGCCTGACCCGATCCAACGGCAGGAACCCAATCAATGTGGGAGCGGGCTTGCCTGCGATAGCGGTGTTGAATTCACCATCGCTATCGCAGGCAAGCCAGCTCCCACATTTTTTTTGTGGTGTGCCTGTTACACCACCAGCGACAGCAACATGATAAAGCCCAACGCCACCACCGACAGAATGGTCTCCATCGCTGTCCAGGTCTTGAACGTCTCGGCCACAGTCATATTGAAGTACTGCTTCACCAGCCAGAACCCCGCATCGTTGACGTGAGACAACACCAGCGAGCCCGCCCCCGTCGCCAACACCAGCAACTCGCGGTTCACCCCTGGAATCATCCCCACCACCGGCACCACAATGCCCGCACCGGTAATGGTCGCCACCGTCGCAGAACCGGTAGCCACACGAATCACCGCCGCCACCAGCCAGGCCAGCAGGATCGGGTTGATCTGCGCGGTCACCGCCATCTGGCCGATTACATCACCCACGCCGCTGGTCACCAGCATCTGCTTGAAGCCACCGCCGGCACCGATGATCAGGATGATCGCGGCAGTCGGCGCAAGGCTCGCGTCGAGCAGCTTGAGGATTTGCTTGGAACCGATGCCCTGGCGATGGCCGAAGGTGTACAGCGACAGCAGCAAGGCCAGCAGCAACGCGGTGATCGGGTGACCGATCATGTCCATCCAGTTGCGGATCACGTGGCCGTCCGGCAGGGCGACGTCGGCGAAGGTTTTCAGCAACATCAGGAACACCGGCAGCAGCACGGTGATCAGGGTGATGCTGAAGCTCGGCAGGGTCTTGGATTCCGGTTGCTCACTGGCCAATTGGTCCACCAGTTCCTGGGACGGGTTGCCCGGGATGTACTTGGCGATAAACGAACCATAGAGCGGGCCGGCGATGATGGCTGTAGGCAGCGCGACTATCAGGCCGTAGAGAATAGTCTTGCCGATGTCAGCCCCAAACACGCCAATTGCCAGCAACGGGCCCGGGTGCGGAGGCACCAGGCCGTGCACTGCCGACAGGCCGGCCAGCAGCGGGATGCCGATCTTGATCAGCGACACGCCCGTGCGGCGCGCAACGATAAACACCAGCGGGATCAGCAATACAAAACCGATCTCGAAGAACAGCGGAATGCCCACCAAAAACGCGGCGAACATCATTGCCCACTGCACCTTCTCCTTGCCGAAGGCCCGCACCAGGGTTTGCGCGATCTGATCGGCACCGCCGGAATCGGCCATCATCTTGCCGAGCATCGTACCCAGCGCGAGGATAATCCCGACAAAGCCGAGCACCCCACCGAAGCCGTCCTGGAACGCCTTGATGATCTTGTCCACGGGCATGCCCGAGGTCAGGCCGAGAAAGCCTGCGGCGATGATCAGCGCAATGAACGGGTGGACTTTGAACCGGGTGATCAACACGATCAGGCCGATGATGGTCACCACTGCATCGAGCAGCAGATAGGTATCGTGGGACAAGCCAAACATGGGGGTCTCTCCTGTTTGTTGTTGTTATTAAAGCCGGTAAAAAATTCAGTGCAGGCGGACAGCGCTATCTTGTCCGGCAAAAAATTATTTGTTTGGTTCAAAGCCGTGTTTCAGCCACCAGGCATTGGTTTGCTCGGCCAGTTCTTCAACGCTGTCTTCACTGGCGTTCAGCGCCAGGGTCAACGGCTCGCCCACCGGCGATTCCAGGGTAGCGAACTGACTGTCGATCAGGCTTGCCGGCATGAAATGGCCGGGGCGGTGAGACACACGATCGGCGGCGACTTCGCGGGTCAGTTCCAGAAACACAAACCCCAAGCCCGGCGCGGCTTCGCGCAGGTGGTCGCGGTATTTCTTTTTCAACGCCGAACAGGTGAGCACGGGATGCTCGCCGGCTTTGAGTGAGCGGCGCAATTCATCGCACAGGATGTCGAGCCAGCCGGCGCGGTCTTCGTCGTTAAGGGGATGGCCGGCGCTCATCTTCTCGATGTTCGCGGCGGGGTGAAAGCTGTCGCCTTCGATGGCGGTGGCGCCGTTCAGCAGGCACAGGGCCTCGCTGACGCTGGACTTGCCACAGCCGGAAACACCCATGATCACGAGGGCAGTAACAGGTTGACTCATGAAACACCTCAAGACGCAGATAGCGCTACCTTTGCACGCTGTAAGGCTAGTGCAAAAACAGGCTTTTCCCGCGCCGTCTTGTCATTTTTATGGAGTGACGCGTGCATCTGCTCCAAAGGTTTGAACGGGAACAGGCATCCCGACGTTCAAGAATTTGCAGGGTCTTGGAGACAGCGCTACCTTAGTGCCTCGATTTTTGTTTGGCAAGCCGCCTGATGACTCCCAAGAACGATAAAAATACCCGCACCACGGGCCGCCCTACCCTGAATGAAGTTGCCCGCCTGGCTGGCGTCAGCCCGATTACCGCCTCCCGGGCCTTGCGCGGCATCAGCACCGTGGCCACCGAACTGGTGGAAAAAGTGCAAAAAGCTGCGGCTGAACTGAGCTACGTGGTCAACCCGGCCGCCCGTGCCCTGGCTTCCGCCCAGAGCCAGTCGGTGGTGGTGTTGGTGCCGTCGCTGTCCAACCTACTGTTTATCGAAACCCTCGAAGCCATCCACCAAGTGCTGCGGCCCAAGGGCTTTGAAGTGTTGATCGGCAACACCCACTATTCCCGCGACGAAGAAGAAGACCTGCTGCGCAACTACATGGCCTACCAGCCACGGGGTTTGCTGCTGACCGGGTTTGACCGTACGGAGAGTGCCCGGCGCATGGTGGAATCGAGCAATGTGCCGTGTGTGTACATGATGGACCTGGACCCGGGCGCAGGCCTTAACTGTGTAGGCTTCTCGCAGATGAACGCCGGGGAAACGGCGGCGGCGCATTTGATCTCACGGGGGCGCAAGCGCTTGGCCTATATCGGTGCGCAACTGGACCAGCGCACGTTGTTGCGCGGCGAGGGTTTTCGGCGAGCGTTGCAACAGGCGGGCTTGTATGACCCGGCGCTGGAAGTGCTGACGCCACGCCCGTCGTCGGTGGGCCTGGGTGGTGAGTTGTTCCTGCAACTGCTGGCCAGCCATCCGGATGTGGACGCGATCTTCTTTGGTAACGACGACCTGGCCCAGGGCGCGTTGCTGGAAGCGTTGCGCCATGGCATCAAGGTGCCGGAGCAGATCTCGGTGCTGGGCTTTAACGACTTGCCCTCGTCCTCGTTCATGGTGCCGCGCTTGAGCAGCATCAGTACGCCACGGGAAGCCATTGGCCGACGCGCCGCTGAACATCTGCTGACGGTGATGGCCGGCAACAAGATCGCTCGGCCGGTGGTGGACATGGGGTTTGAGTTGAAGGTGCGCGAGAGTACCTAGCCCGGTCCTATAAGAAGAGACTCATACGGGCCATCGGTAAAACGCTCTACGCTAGCCCTTGCGAGTATGAAAATCCACTGTGACTTCTGACAGTATACGAATCTGTGAAAGGCTCATTTAATCAAGCAACTATCCAGCAACCAGCAATAAGAGATAGCAACTGCAAGTTAGATGGAGCATCTCGACCATGGACCATTACAGAATTAACGCAATACCCGTAACAGGCACACTTAAGGTTGAACAATCCGTAGATGGGCCTTTCGAAGCTACCAGCATCAGGTTTGATTATAGCCGGCACGACCTCTGGTTTCAGGGTGAGTACGTTGATGGATTAGGAAAAACTCGGCTTATTACACTGGTCCTGCCTGACAAGGCAGGTGCATTTTCCGGCGGTTTCAACCCCGACGCCGCCGGCTATTACAACCGCGAAACCAATGACAGGCCACAATATTGGCATTCAGTGTCCGGCCATTACAAAGCCACCTTTATTAAAGGAGCTGGAGATCTGGACGGAGAGTTCCACTTTCAGGGTTCTTGGCCAGGCTCGGAGAAACAGGAATTTAAGGGTACTTTCGATATTCAGACTGGCCCCTTAAGCGTAAAAGCCAAAACAGCTTGAGTAGACTGCGCGAACGCATACAGGCGGTAGCTGTAGGAAGTTGCTGGTGTTGATGGCAGCGCCTTGCTCCGTTACCTACAGGTACGTCAGAATCCGCCGGCTTGTGCGCCTGGGTAGGGCTCTCTAAGGTTGCCCGGTCGCTGAATTTCTCAGTGATCGGGTTTAGTAGCCTGGGCAGTCATACAGAATGAGCATGAGCTTCATCTATCAGACTTACGTGTCTGTGCTTGATGGTGGCTGTGCGCAGGGCGCCCTTGTGGCGCGCCGGATTTTTGTGTGACTTTGCCGGTCTACTAACCTGCGTGCAGCCGCCACCCTTTCGTTTAGTAGCGATCAGGTGATGGCCCAGATAGAGGTCACGCTTATGTTCAAAGTTACTCCCAATCCTCCCGCCTTATTCACCGTCAGCACCAACGCCAGCAGCGAAAGCCTGATCGCCAACAGCTACGAGACGTTTTCCTCGGTCAGCACATTATTGCTCGACCTGTCTGATGAACTCACCGGCAAAGACCGCGACACCGCATTGGCGATTCACCAGTTGAGTGAGTTGGGCGTATTGCTGATGGGCAAGCTGATGGACCAGGAATCACCACTTATCTAACAGACCGCACGCGGTCAAACTGTGAGCGGGCTTGCTCGCGAATGCGGTGTGTCAGCGGACCGTTCCATCACTGATACACCGCATTCGCGAGCAAGCCCGCTCCCACATTTTTGATCCTGCCCACTTAACACCTCGCCGTGCCTTCTGGCCCCTGCTAAATTGCCCCCTGCCTTCTCACCCTCGTCAGGAAAGCACCATGGGCCATTCGCTGAAAATCCTCGGTCGCACTTCTTCCATCAACGTGCGAAAAGTCCTGTGGACCTGCCAGGAACTGGATATCCCCTACGACCGCGAAGACTGGGGCATCGGCTTCGCCTCCACCCAGTCCGCCGAATTCCTGGCCCTGAACCCAAACGCCCAAGTCCCGGTGATCATCGACGACAACGGCGTGCTGTGGGAATCCAACACCATCTGCCGCTACCTCGTGAGCCTGCACCAACGCCACGACCTGTTGCCCACCGAGCCGGCCGCCCGTGCCAGGGTCGAGCAATGGATGGACTGGCAAGCCACCGAACTCAACCCGTCGTGGGGCTACGCCTTCCACGCCCTGGTGCGCAAGAACCCGGACTACCAGGATCCGCAACGCATCAAAGCCGGGGTAAAAAGCTGGAACGACAAGATGGGCCTACTGGAACAGCAACTGATCAAAACCGGCGCCTACGTCGCCGGTAATGACTTCACACTCGCCGACATCCTCATCGGCCTGTCGGTGCACCGCTGGTGGATGACGCCCATGGAGCATCCGTCCTACCCGGCCGTCAGCGCTTACTACGAAACCCTCAGCCAGCGCCCCGGCTTCAAAACCTTCGCCCTCGATGGCCATAACTAAAAACAAGGACTACACAATGAACGGACTCAACGTACTACTCACCGGCGCCTGCGGCCGCATTGGCAAGACGTTTTTCGAAGCGTCGAAAGACCGCTACCGCTTCACCCTCACCGATCGCATCGAGCCGGATTTCGCCCTCGGCGAACACCGTTTCATCCGCGCAGACCTGGGCGACAAAACCGCCCTCGCCGCCCTGCTCGACGGCATTGACGTGATCGTGCACCTGTCCGGCATCCCTCACGCTAGCGCCACCTTCGACGAGTTGCTGCCCAACAACATCCTGGCCACCACCTACCTGTTCGAAGCCGCCGTGGCTGCGGGCGTGAAGCGCCTGGTGTTCGCCAGCAGCGCCCAGACCATCGAAGGCTACCCGGTCGACCGGCAAATCACCCCCGGCATGCAGGTCATGCCCGCCAACCTGTACGGCGTGAGCAAATGCTACGGCGAAGCCCTGTGCGGTTTTTACGCTGCCAAAACCCCGCTCTCCACCATCGCCCTGCGTATTGGTGCATTCGAATTCCCGGAAGCCCCCGACCTGAACAACGCCCGCGACCTCAGCGCCTGGCTCAGTCCGCGGGATGCCGTGCAATTGCTGCAACGCTCGGTAGAAACCGAAGGTGTGAAACACCTGATCGCCCACGGCATCTCCAACAACCGCTTCAAACGCCTGGACCTCAGCGAAACAACCCGTGTGCTGGGTTACCAACCGGTGGATGATGCGTTCCAGGAATTCGAGATCCCGATCACTTATTGAGTCTTCTGCCCATGTCTTTCCCTTCTACCGCAGACGGCATCGACCCGATCCGCGCCGCGCACATCAGCGCGCGCATTGATCGGTTGCCCGCCGTCGCCACCGTCTGGCGCTTGGTGGCGCTGCTGTCGATTGGCGGTTTTTTCGAGCTGTATGACTTGTTCCAGACTGCCTATATCAGCCCCGGCCTGATCAGTGACGGAATTTTCCACACCGGCAGCCAGGGTGTATTCGGCTTCTCTGACCAGGCGGCCTTTGCCTCGGCGACCTTCCTCGGCCTGTTCCTCGGCGCCAGCCTGCTCAGCCCGATTGCCGACCGTTACGGGCGCCGGGCGATCTTCACCTTTGCGTTGATCTGGTACACCGTCGCCACCGTGTTGATGGGCATCCAGACCTCCGCACTGGGCATCATCTGCATGCGCTTTTTGGTGGGCATTGGTTTGGGGATCGAGCTGGTGACCATCGACGCCTACCTCTCGGAACTGGTGCCCAAGCGCATGCGCAGTTCGGCATTTGCCTTCGCGTTTTTCATCCAGTTCCTGTCGGTGCCGGCGGTGGCCTTGATGTCGTGGTGGCTGGTGCCCCAGGCGCCGTTCGGGATCTCCGGCTGGCGCTGGGTGGTGGTGAGCAGTGCGGTGTTTGCGCTGTTTATCTGGCAACTGCGCAAGCGCCTGCCGGAGTCACCGCGCTGGCTCGCGCAAAAAGGCCGCTTCGACGAGGCCGGGCAGATTATGGACAGCCTCGAAGCGCGCTGCCAGAAAGACCACGGCAAGCCGCTGGACGAACCGGAGCCGGAAGCCGTCAGCGTGCAGGGCCAAGGGCGCTTTGCCGATATCTGGCAACCGCCGTACCGGCGCCGGGCGCTGATGCTGATTGTGTTTCACGTGTTCCAGGCCATCGGCTTTTTCGGCTTCGGCAACTGGCTGCCGGCGCTGCTCTCGGGCCAGGGCGTGAGCGTCACTCACAGCTTGGGTTATGCCTTCATCATCACCCTCGCCTACCCGCTGGGGCCGCTGCTGTTTGTGAAGGTGGCGAACCGTTTTGAAAACAAATGGCAGATTGTCGGCTCGGCCCTGGGGGCGGTGATCTTCGGCAGTTTGTTCGCGCTGCAAACCACCGCCGTGGGGCTGGTGATCTGCGGGGTGATGATCACCTTCTGCAATGCCTGGCTGAGCTTCAGTTATCACTCCTACCAGAGTGAGCTGTTCCCCACCAATATCCGCGCCCGGGCGGTAGGTTTCTGCTATTCGTTCAGTCGGCTGTCGACGGTGTTCAGCAGCCTGTTGATCGGTGTGATCCTCGAACACCTCGGCACGCCCGGCGTGTTGGCGTTTATCGCCAGCAGCATGTTGATCGTGATGATCACCATCAGTTGGTTCGGCCCGCGCACCCGCAACCTGGCGCTGGAGAACATTGCCCACTAGCGGCAAACCCTGGCCGTCGGCATGCCAAGGCTTGCCGACGGTGGCGGCCAAAAGCCCCGTAAACACGGGGCCACACCATTGGGCACGCTAATTGCTCCTCCTGTGGCACCGCCCACATCCACAGGTGTCCTGATCATGCTGATCAACAACAATCCCCAGGCTCAGTCGACGATCCAACGCATCAAGCGCGCAGACATGGACCCGGCCAACGCCGCCGCCAGCGCGCTGTACAGCGGTGCCGCGCAAAACGCGCAAGGTGCCGCCGGCGTGTCCACCACCCAGGCCGCCGCCGATGCCAAGGCTGACAACATCGACGCAGCCTTTGCCAAGACCCGCGTGCAGTTGCAGGCCACCACCGCGACCACGTCGAGCACCGATGTGCCCAAGACCGACTCCACCACATCGGCCCGCAGTGACTTCACCGACTACATGAAGAAAAGCCCGGCCGAGCGCATCCGCGAGCAACTGCTCAAGGAACAGGGTTTGACCGAAGAAGATGTGAAAAACCTGCCACAGGAAAAGCAGGATGCCATTTCCAAGGAAGTGGCCGCACGCCTGAAGGACCAGCAGGCGCAGCAAGTAGCAGCGAAAACCGCTGACCCGCAGGCGCAGACGGTGAAAGAAACCCTGGCTGCGATCTAAGCAACACCACAAACCAAATGTGGGAGCGGGCTTGCTCGCGAATGCGGTGTGTCAGTCAATCCATGTGCTGACTGACACACCGCATTCGCGAGCAAGCCCGCTCCCACACAAGCTCATTCCACATTTGATCTGCGGTGTTACTGCAGTTGCAGTGTCGAGTTGAACTGACTGATCGCATCCACCACATGCCGTGACCCTTCCTGAATCTCCAGGATCACCTGCCCCGCTTCATTCGCCAGCTCCACCCCAAGCCCCGTGCGGCTCAAGCTCGACTGCATGCTCGACACCGCGCTGATCGACAGGTCGTGGTTCTTGCGCACCACATCCACAATCTCGATCGTCGCCTGGCTGGTACGTGCCGCAAGGCTGCGCACCTCATCCGCCACCACCGCAAACCCGCGCCCATGTTCACCGGCCCGGGCCGCTTCGATCGCGGCGTTGAGCGCCAGCAGGTTGGTCTGGTCGGCAATGCCCCGGATGGTCTGGACGATGCTGCCGATAATGTCCGACTGCTTGCTCACCGCATCGATACTCACGGCAGCCTCATTCAGGTCACGGGAAATTTCTTCGATGATCTGCACGGTCTGCTGCACCACTTCCGAACCCTTGCGGGCGCAGGCGTCGTTCTGCACCGAGGTGGCGTGGGCCGAGTCGGCGGCGGTGCGCAAGGTGGTGACCTGGTCGGTGATGTCACTGGCGAACTTCACCACTTTGTACAGGCGTCCGCTGGCATCGAAGATCGGGTTGTAGGAGGCTTCCAGAAACAGCGTCTGGCCGAATTTGTCTTTGCGCTCAAACCGATGGGAGTGATATTCGCCGCGATTGAGCGAGGCCCAGAATGCCTTGTAGGCCGGCGAATCGGTCTCACCCCGATGGCAGAACATACTGTGATGCTGGCCGACGATTTCACCGAGGGAATACTTCACTGTCTTCAGGAAGTTGTCGTTGGCATTCAGAATCTGGCCTTGCGGAGTGAATTCAATCACCGCCATGGAGCGGCCGATGGCGTCGATCAAGCTTTGGTTTTCATGCTCGTGGTGAATCCGCGCCGAGATGTCAGAGGCCACCTTGATCACGCTCTGCACCTGGTTGTCGGCACCGATTACCGGCATGTAACTGGCCTCCAGCCACACTTCCTGACCATGCTTGTTCAACCGCATGAAGGTGCCACTGAGAGGCTCGCCCCGCGCCAGGTCGCGCCAGAGCTTGGCGTAGGCGTCGGTGTGGGTGTAGGCCTCTTCGCAGAAAATCCGGTGATGCTGGCCGCGAATTTCTTCGGCGCGGTAGCCCATGGTCCTGCAGAAGTTTTCATTGGCATCCAGCACGATGCCGTCGCGATCAAACTCGATCATTGCCATGGAACGGCTGATGGCGGCCAATTTGGCTTTGGCTTCGGTAAGCGCACAGGAGAAACGTTCGATTTCCAGCAGGTCGGATTTGTGTTGGCGGTTGAACATGGCGGATCACCCTTTATTTTCCCGACGCCCACGCGGGCGCATTCCATTCACGGTTTGAATCTTGATCGCAGACCTTTATGGGGGAACCTATCCGAAACGCTTTATATGCCGAGCGTCATCAACGGTTCTGGGTGAGCATAGACAGGCGTTGGCGCTATGCAAGGCCACTAGTCAGCCAGCATTTGCAACAAAGCATTAACCACTGCGGAAGGCGGTTGGTGGCGTGATGTCACCAACGCAAACTCGCGATGCACCGGCTCCGCCAGCGGCATGATGCGCAAGCCGTGGCGCTGGGCCGGCAGGGTCATCTCGGGTACCAGGGTGACGCCGACACCTTCGCGCACCAGGCTGAAGGCGCTGTTCCATTCCCGCACTTCCACCCGTACCTCGCGCAATGTCAGACCGGCTTCCTGCGCCAGGCTGCGGGCGTTGACGGTGCAGCCGCCGGTGGCGAGCACAAAGGGTTGCTCCACCAATTCTTCCAGCGTCACGGTTGCCTGCGCCGGGCGCCGGGAAAACCCGTGGGCCATCGGCAGCACCGCCACCCAGTTATCGCGCCCCAGCACCGCAGCATTGCGCTCGGACGGCGGGTTGAGCACCACCCCCAGGTCGATCAGATTTGCGTCGAGCAAGGTGTTCACTTCATCGTCCGTGACTTCCAGGGCCGTGACCTCGATGCCCGGGTAAAGCTGGTTGAACCGCCGCAGCAGCGGCGGCAGGAACACCGCCAGCACCATGGGGAAACTCGCGATGCGAATCGTCCCACGCAGCATGGGCCGCGCTTCGTCCACCGTGGTGCGAATCGCCTGCAACGCTCCCAACATCACCCGCGCCTGCTCGATCACTTGCAGGCCCAGGGCGGTGGGCAAGGTCTGGCGTGCTTCACGTACAAACAACTGCGCACCGAGGTTGGCCTCCATGGCCGCCATCGCCTGGCTGGCGGCGGATTGGGTCATGCCCACCCGCTCGGAGGCCGCGGTGATACTGCCGTTGTCCGCCACGGCCACCAGCAGGCGCCAGTGCATCAGGTTCATCATGGCAGTAGCTGTCCTTATGGCAGGATTCTGAAAGATTAATTTTACGCAAGGTGCCATGCCCACGAGACTGAAGGCAACTGTCCTGCGGAGTTGCCCCGATGAAGCTGTATTTTTCCCCGAATGCCTGTTCCCTCGCGTCCCATATCGTGCTGCGGGAACTGGCCCTACCGTTTGAATTGATTCGCGTCGACAACCAGAAAAAGCTCACCGCTGACGGTGATGATTTCCTGCAGATCAACCCCAAGGGCTACGTGGCGGCGCTGCAACTGGACAACGGCGAGGTGCTGACCGAAGGCGCCGCCATTCTGCAATACCTGGCTGACCGGGTACCTGCGGCGGGCCTGGCGCCGGCTAATGGCAGTTGGGAGCGGGTGCGTTTGCAGGAGTGGCTGAACTTTGTCTCCAGCGAGATTCATGGCGGGCTGGGGGTGTTGTTCAAGGATGCGATTCCGGATGAGGTGAAGGCGCTGTTCAAGGCCACACTGTTCAAGCGGTTTGCGATTCTGGTGCAGACCCTGGAGCGTCAGGACTACCTGCTGGGCGCGCAGTATTCGGTGGCGGATACGTACCTGTTTGTGGTGCTGCGCTGGGCGGGGTTGTTTGATATCGATTTGCAGCAATGGCCGGCGCTGGCGAAGTTCCAGCAGCGGATCAGCGAGCGGCCGGCGGTAATTGCCGCCCTGGCCGCTGAAAATCCATGACCTGAAATGCAGTCAAAAATGTGGGAGCTGGCTTGCCTGCGATAGCGATGGTGAATCCAATACCGCTATCGCAGGCAAGCCAGCTCCCACATTTGATCTCCATTGTTTTAGAGAATGGGTTTCAAGCCATCGTTTTCGATGAATGTAGCCAACGCCAGCACATCCACCGACCCCGATCGATCCTGATCGAGGTGTGCCACCTGGCTGCGCACTGCCTCATGAATACGCCGGGTGCCCCGCCCCAGTTGAACCGTGCCGCGCAGGTCCACTGCCTGCGCCGCCACGATCAGCTCAATGCTGCCCAGCCACACCACGCGCTGCACCAACTGCCGGGTTTTCTCGACCACCGCCAACGCCTGCCCCGCATAATCTTCCACGCGATCCGCCACCGGCACGCTCACCGCCGGGATCGGATTGGCCAAATGCCCAATCTCCGCCACCAACGCCGAACCGGTGCGCTGCAAGGCGGCCATGCCTACGTGCCCGGGCTGTTTGATCAAAAAGCGTGGCAGTTCACTGGAGGCCGGCGACAGCAACTTGGCAATCCGCTCGGCGCTGCACACCGCCACGCGGCTCAACGCCAGGCCCAAGCCTTCGGCCGCCAGCGCGAGATGGGTGCTGTCGAAATTGGCCGTGGCCAGCGCCAACGCGTCTTCGCTGATCAACGCCGGATTGTCCGCGCCGCTGGCCAGTTCCAGTTCGATCAACTCGCGCAACGCCTGCACCGCCTGTTGCGCCGCGCCTTGAATCACCGTGGCACAGCGAAAGCTCAGCGGGTCCTGTAACCGACGCGGGTTATCGGCCAATTCGCCGCCCGCCAGCAATTCCAGCACCGCCGCTGATTGCCCGCTTTGCCCCGGCGCCGGACGCAACCGCGAAGCCCACGGCTGGAACGGACTGAGGTTGGCCCGATAGCCTTCACACGACAACGCCAGCCCCGCCAACACGGCCTGCAATGCCTGTTCGGCTTCAGCCACCAGCAACGCCCCAAGGCCGATACTCGCAGCGTTGGCCGACACCAGCGCCAGGCCATCCTTGCCCGTCAGTGGTACGTTCAGCGCCAGGCTCAAATGGGCCAACGGCGCCAGGTCGCTCTCGCCTAATGATCCGAGCAACGGCACCTCGGGTTCGAGGCCGCTATTAAGCAAATCCAACAGCGCCTGCGCCGCCCTTGGCGAAATGCCCGAGCGCCCCTGGGCCAACCCGGCCAACCGGGCTGCCGTGATCGCGCGTAACTCCTGTCGATTGGCCAGGCGCCCAACGCCCACTGCGCGCCCCAGTGGAATGTTTGCCTGCACCGGCGACACCGGCGTATCCACCGCCGCACCCAGGCCGGTGGTCACCCCGTAAATCGGCGTGCCTTCAGCCACCAGGCGCAGCAACAGTTGATGGCCTTCGTCGATACGCTGGCGGGCCGCACCGCTGAATTCAGCCGGTGCATCCTGCCGGGCAATCAACAGTAAATCCTCAATCGCCAAACCATCGGGATCGAAGTGAATCATGCCCAACGCAACCGCTGGCCGATGCCCAGGCGCTTGGATTTTTCCAGCAGTGCGTGGCCCAAGGCGATGTCGCTCAGGCTCAACCCACGGTGCCAGAACAGGATGGTTTCTTCGGGGGTTTCGCGGCCGGTCTTCAACCCCGCGACGATCTGCCCCAACTCCGCATGCAAGGTTTCGGCACTGAGTTTCCCGGCATCGACATGGGCGCGCAATGCGCCAAACATACCGCCCTTGCACTGGCCCCAATCGTCCACCACCCGTTTGTGCATGATGTCGGTCAAGGACAATTCCACTGCGCTCATGGTGCCGTAAGGCACGACGAAGGCGCCGGGCTTGATCCACTCGGTACGCAGCAAGGGTTGCGGCTGATCCAGGCGTGACGCCTCCACCACGATGTCGGCGCCGCGCACCGTAGACTCCCAATCGTCGGTGACAATCACCGGTTTGCCGAGGTCCCGGCGCAGGCGCTCGGCGAAGGCTTCGCGGCTTTCGCTGCGCCGCGAGTGCACGCGGATTTCTTCGAAGTCGAACAGATGGTCCAGCAGCCGCACGTTCCAATACGCGGTGCCACGGGCGCCGATGTGCGCGAGGATTTTACTGTCGGGCCGGGCCAGGTATTTGGCGCCGATAGCAGTGACGGCGCCGGTGCGCATGTCGGTGATCGCCGAGGCATCAAGGATAGCCTTGGGGATGCCAGTGGCCGGGTCCAGCAGGTTGAGAATCGCCAGTTCCGAGGGCAGGCCCTTGCGGTAGTTGTCGACAAAGTCGCCCACCACCTTGACCCCGGCGTAGCCGATTGCGCCGCCCAATACACCGCGCAGCACGTTGAAGTGGCCGTTGATTTCACCGCCGGGAATCAGGTGCATGCGCGGCTCGATCACCGCCTCGCTGCGGCCCTGGATCGCCAGGCTGGATTCGATGGCGTCGAGGATTTCGTCGTTGGTCAGGGCCAGTTCGTCGATGTCCAGGCCGTTAAGGAAGTCGATGTAGATCGGTTGCATGGTCTGCTCACTGATGGGTTACGAAGGTCGACGCTGAAGAGGCTTTTATGTGCCGAGGGAGCTTGTTATGGGGCCTTGAACACAACTTGCTGCACATCGACCTTTTTCGGGATCAGGCCATTGGCAAAAAACGCGTCGGCGGTGCCTTGTTGGGTGGCGATGTCCGTCGCGTTCAGTGGCCGGCTCGGCGTCGGCGAGCGATGCTGGAAGTAGCTTTCCACCACCGCCAGCTGCAAGCCCAGTGTCTTGGCCATCAGCGCGACGCTTTCGTCGTGCTGGTCCAGGGACAACCGCTGCGCCTGGGCAAACACCTTGAGAATCGCAGCAATCGCCTGCGGGTGCTGCTTGGCAAACGGCCCGCTGGCGATGAAGAAACTGCCCGCCGGGTTCAGCCCCTGGCCATCCCCCAACACTTTCGCCGAACCGTCCACCACCGCCGCCGAGTAGTACGGGTCCCATACGACCCAGGCGTCGACCTTGCCTTGTTCAAACGCGGCACGGCCGTCGGAGGGCGACAGGTACACCACGTTCACATCCTTCCACTGCAAGCCCGCACGCAGCAGGCTTTTGAGGAACAGGTTGTGGGCGCTGGAACCCTTGAGCAGCGCAACGCGCTTGCCCTTGAGTTCGGCCACGCTTTGCACGGTGCTGTCCTTGGGCAGCAGGATCGCTTCGGTGCGCCCGTCATTGGGTTCGACGCCGATGTAGCGGATGTCGATGCCGGCAGCCTGGGCGAAGATCGGCGGGATGTCGCCGATATTGCCGATGTCGATGCTGCCGCCGTTCAAGGCTTCGATCAGCGGCGGGCCGCCGAGGAATTCGATCCACTCGACCTTGGTGCCCGGCAGCCCTTCTTCGAACAGGTGATGCTCACGGGCAAGCACCATGCTCACCGAGCTTTTCTGGTACCCGACGCGCAGGGTGGCCGGGTCTGCCGCCAGCAGAGGCCCGGCGCACAGCGCCAACAGTGTGGCAGCGATGAGCTTGTGCATCAGAGACTCTCCTTGACCTTGGCTGCGACGTCCGCCGGCACCCATTGCTGCCAGACCTGCGGTTGTTCTTTCAGGAACGCTTCGGCCACTTGGCGCGGCGCGGTGCGTTTCTCGGCCATTTGCGCGAGGATGCCGTTGAGCAGGTCAATCGGCAGGTCGACCTTTTCAAAGAACGTCACCAGTTGCGGGTACTGCGCCTTGAACGGCGCCGACACGCCAATCGCCAGGTGCGCTGGCATCGAGCGAGTACCGATGGGGTGCGGGTTGTTGGCGTCGGCCAGGGTCTTCCAGGCTTCGGCGTTGAACGGTGGCTCTTCCAGTTTGATCAGCTTGAAGCGCCCCAACAGCGGCGTCGGCGACCAGTAGTAGAACAGCACAGGTTTGCCGCGTCGGATCGACGAAGCGACCTCGGCATCCAGCGCCGCGCCGGAGCCGGTGCGGAAGTTGACGAAGGTGTCGGTCAGGCCGTAGGCCTTGAGTTTCTGGCTGTTGACGATCTCCGAGGTCCAGCCGGTGGGGCTGTTGAGGAAGCGCCCGCGGGTCGGGTCTTCGGGGTCGCGGAACGCATCCTTGTAGCGGGCCAGGTCGGCGACGGATTTAAGCTCCGGGGCCAGGGGTTTAATGCCGCGTTCGGCGTCGCCCTTGATCACGTATTCCGGCACCCACCAGCCTTCGGTGGCGCCTTTGACGGTATCGCCCAGGCCGAACACCTTGCCTTCGCTTTCGGCCTTGACCCACGCCGGACTGCGCCCGGCCCACTCTTCGCCGATCACCTGGATATCGTCCTTGGCCAGGGCGGCTTCCAGGCTCACGGTGCTGCCGGGCAAGGTGTCGGTGGGCAGGCCGTAGCCTTTCTCGACGATCAGGCGCAGCACTTCGGTGATGAGGCTGCCGCTTTCCCAGGTGATGTCACCAAAGTGGATCGGTTTGGCAGGTTCGGCGGCTGTGGCGGACTGTGCCAGGACGGTCAGCGCCAGTAGCGAGCCACCGAGCAGGTTTTTGAGTGTTCTCATAAGTAGCCTCTTGGAGATTCAAGACAGATCCAGAGTGGGCAGTGTCAGTGTGGGAGCTGGCTTGCCTGCGATGCAGACACCTCGGTTTTTCAGGAAGACCGAGGTGATGCAATCGCAGGCAAGCCAGCTCCCACAGTTGATCTCCACACCTTTCTAGATCAGGGTTTAAAAGTCATAACTGAGCCGCGTGTAGTAAAACGCTCCTTCCGGCGCCGTCGGCGACAGGTAGCTGTATTGCTGGCCCGGGGTCTGGCGCAAACGGGTGTTGTAGTCATCAGGCTTGCTGTCGAACAGGTTGTTGACGCCCACCGACACCCGCAGTTGTTTGGTGAAGGCGTAGTTCACGTCCAGGTCGGTGGTCCATTGCGCGCTGAAGGTCTGGTCGTACTGGGCGTTGGCTTCGCTCGAGGCATATTTGCGGTACTTGCCGTAACGGGTTTCGTTGAGGGCGATGGTCCATTGGTTGAGCTTGTGGACCGCGCCAAACACCAGCTTGTCTTCCGGGTAACCGTGCTCCAGGAAGCCACGGGACTCGCGGGTCAGCACTTCGAAACCATTGGGGTTTTCGTGGACCTTTTCGATTGTGGTGCGGGCCTTGGTGTAGCCCGCCGACAGGTTCAGGTTGCCGAACTGCTCAAGGTCCAGGTTGTACTTGCCCACGATGTCGACGCCACGGGTGCGGGTGTCGGCGGCGTTAGTCATGAACTGCGCCCAGGAGTACTGGCCGTAGCCGGCATCCTTGAGGATCTGCTCGGCCAGTGGCCCGGAAATCCCGCCGCTGAACAGCAGGCGGTCACGAATCGAGATCTGGTAGGCATCGATGGTCAGCGAGGCCTGTTCGGTTGGGCGCAGCACCAGGCCCAGGGAATAGTTGGTGGACTTCTCGGGTTTCAGCGGCTGGGCACCGAGGGCGCGGGCGGCCGGGTTGTCGGCGGGCAGCATGCGGGTCAGCACCGGGTTGCCGTTGGCGTCGAGGTTGGTGGTGGTGGTCCAGGAAGTACCGATCTGCCCCAGGCTCGGCGCGTGGTAGGCGTTATTGACCGTGGCCCGCAGGCCGACTTGCGGGGTGAAGTCATAGCGCGCCGAGAGCTTGCCGGTGGTGGCCGAGCCGAAGTCCGAGTAGTGCTCGGTACGCCCGGCAATGCCCACCTGGAGCTTGTCGGTGACCTGGTTTTCCAGGCCGAAGTACACGCCACCTACATCACGCTTGAAGGTGCCGGCGTCGTCCGGGGTCAGGCCCGACGCCTGCACCGCACCAACCTGCACGCCGTCGATGCCGCCGTAGGAGTAGGAATCGTAGTCGCCCGCCTCCAGCCGATACTGTTCATGCCGGTAGGCAACGCCCGCCGACACGGTGAGGGGATGGCTCGACCAGTCGACGTTCAGATCCTTGGCGTAATCCAGGGTGATGTTGGTCTGGTCGTTGACCAGCGTGGCCACGTTGAACTTGGTCGGGCTGTTGAGTCCATAGCTCGGGTTGACGGTGTTGAAGGCCAGTTCGTCGTGCTCGTCGCGGCCATAGGTGGCGCTCAAATCGAAGCGGCCGATGCTCTCGTCTTCGTAGCGGGTGCCGACGGTGACGGCGCCGTCTTCATAGCGATAGCGGTATTTCGGGATGGTGCCGTTGGGGTAGATCCCGGCCACGTTGTTAGGGCTGCTGGCCAGTAGCGGCGGCGTGTTGTTGACCGAGGTGTCCTGGCCGAAGGTGGCGAAGCTGTAGAGACGCCATTGGTCATTCAGGCCGATCTCGGCGTTGGCCGCCAGGTTGTATTTGTCGCGCCCGGCACCGCCCCAGCGCGGGTCTTGTACCTGGCCATCGGCGACGTATTTGTCGCCGATGTCATCGGGTTTGTTGTTCAGGGTGTTGAAGCTCAGGGTCAGGAAACCGTCCCCTGGCAAGCCGATACCGTACCAGCCATCGGTGGTTTTGCTGAAGCCGTCGCCTTGGGCGTATTTGCCCAGTTGGGTGTTGATGCCGCCACCGCTGTCGCGCTCCTTGAGCACGATGTTGACCACCCCCGCCACCGCGTCAGACCCGTATTGCGCCGAGGCGCCATCGCGCAGCACTTCGACGTGGTCGATGGCGCTGATGGGGATCATGTCCAGGTCCACCGGCTGCGCGCCAATGAACGGCACGCCGCCGGAAATGTTCACCACCGCCGAGGTGTGCCGGCGCTTGCCGTTGATCAGCACCAGGGTCTGGTCCGGGGACAAGCCGCGCAGGGACGCGCCTTTCGGATCCTGGCCGCGGGTGGCGCTGTTGTTCTGCGGAAAGTTGAACGACGGCAGCAGTTGGAACAGCGCCTGGTTAAGGCTGGTGGCGCCGGTTTGCTTGAGCTCTTCGGCGTTGATCACGTCTACCGGGGCGCTGCTGGTCAGGGCCGTGGCATCGCTGCGACGGGTACCGATGGCGACCACGCGGTCGAGGGTCGGCGCCTGGGCTTCGGCGGTTTGCGCCTTGATGCTGTTGCTGGCGGGCGCGGCTTTGGCGCCTTCCTTGATGATGAAGGCACCGTCCGGGCTGACCTGGACTTGCAGGCCGGTGCCCTTGAGTGCGGCGTCTACGGCCTGTTGCGCCGACAGTGAACCGTCGACCCTGGCCGAGGAATAGTTGCCCAGCTGCGGCGTGAAGGAAATCACTTGGCCGCTCTGGCGGCTGATGTTCAGCAGCACTTCGTCCAGCGGGCCGGGCGCGATGTGGTAGACCTGTCGCGCGTCTTCGGCGCTGGCAGCGAAAGACAGGAACAGACTGGCCAACGGCACCAGGGCAAAGGTTCGAAGCGGTGTACGGTTGAATGGGCTCACGTTGGCTCCCCCCAAGGAAACTCCTGAGCGCTGCTCCCCGCAGCGCCTACGGGAGTGATGTGGGATGGCCGGGGCAAAACTTGCAGATCGTTTGGTTATGTCGTTAGAACCGACATTCGGAAACGACGCGGTCAACTGTGGAAGCTGTCGAGCTTTAGCGAGGCTGCGATGGGATCGCTGCGGTACATCTGAGAGGCCGAGATGCTCGCATCGCAGGCAAGCCAGCTCCCACCTTGACCGAGGTGACCCGTTTTCAGGTGGCACTGACGGTCACCCACAAACCGGTCCGACGGGTGATGTGGATCGGCAGGGTGCGCGCCAGGGTGTCGAGGATCTGGTCGGGATTGTCGAGGCGGTACAGGCCGCTGACCCGCAACCCTGCTACTGCCGGATCGAGGCGCAGCACGCCGTTGTGATACGGGCGCAGTGCATCGATCACCTCCACCAGCGGGCGGTCGCGCACTTGCAGGAAGCCATCGATCCAGGCGGTCGCGCCCGAGGAACTGGCGAGCACCGGTCCGAAGCCGAAGCGGTCGTAAGTGACCTCGTGCCCGGCCTCCAGCTGCAGGCGTTCGCCGTTCTGGCCGTCGATCTCCAGGGCGCCGTTGAGCGCAACCACGTGGCCCTGCCCTTCGCGCTCACGCAACAGCAGGCGATTGCCATCGGCGCGCACTCGGGCCTGGTCAGTCTGGATGAAAAACGGCCGGTGGCTGTCCTTGGCGATCTTCGCCAGCAACTCACCGTCGCGCAGGCGCACCACGCGGCGTTGTGGGTCGAATTGAATATCGGCGGCACTGCGGGCGTTGAGCAGTAACTCGCTGCCATCGGCCAGCTCTACAGTGCGCCGTTCGCCGGTGCCGGTGCGGATATCGGCAGTCAAATCCTCCACCACCGGCCGGGCCAGCCAACCGGCGCCCAGCATCAGGCCAGCGCCCACCAGGGCGCCGCGCAACACGGTGCGGCGGCTGGAAGGCGCGTCCAGTGCCTGCTGCAATACCTTGCCGCTGACGCCTTGGGCCTGCGGGATTTGAAACACACCAAGGCGGGTTTCCAGTTGTTGGCACAAGGCTTCGTGACGCGGATCTGCGGCGCGCCACTGGTGGTAACGCTGCCAGTCGGTGGCACTCGCCTCGCCGGAGCGCAGCAACACCACCCAGCGAGTGGCGCTGTCGATCAGTTCGTCGCTCATTCCAGGCACAGCCGCAGGCAGCGATTGACGGCGCGGGTCATGTAGTCGCTGACCGAGCGTTGGGAAATGCCCAGCTCGGCCGCGATTTCCGGGTAGGTCAGGCCGTTGAGTTGCGACAACAGGAAGGTCGCCTTGACCTTGGCCGGCAAGCCGTCGAGCAACTGGTCGATGGCCTGCAGGGCTTCGAGCATTTGCGCGAGGTCTTCCGGGGATGGCGCGGGCGAGGTTTCGTCCTGATCGAGGGCGTCGAGGTAAGCGCGCTCCAGGTCTCGACGGCGCCATAGCTGGTACATCAGGCGTTGGGCGATGGTGGTGAGCAAGGCGCGTGGCTGGCGGATCGGCGCCACGCCCGGGGAACTCAACAGTTGGACGAAGGTGTCGGCGGCGATGTCTTCGGCGTGGGCACGGGAATCGAGATGGCGGTGCAAACGGCCGCACAGCCAGTCGTAATGACTGCGGAATAATCCGCCCACGTAATCGCTGTGAGAAGTGTCGGCGCCGGACATAGTGGCTCCATCTGAGTAGGTTGCGCGTTATGTCCGGTGTTCCGGTGGAGCGATCCTAGCAAGGCTGCTTATTCTTTAATAATATTTAAAAGGTATTTTTATATAACCGATCATTCCCACGCTCTGCGTGGGAATGCCGCCTTGGACGCTCCGCGTCTGCTTGAAATCGTGACGCAGAGCGTCACAGGATGCATTCCCACGCGGAGCGTGGGAACGATCATTGGAGGAGTGGATAACCCAGGGCTTCGGCCTGTTGCCGGTAATCCAGCAGCACCTGGTAATCCGCTTCGCTGGCGGGCAGCACTTCGTGTACGCCGAGGGTTTGCACCACGTCGGGCAGGTCCTGCAAGGCCAGGTTCATGGCTTCCCGCAGGTGTTCACTTGAGCCCGGCGCGGTGATGTACGGCAACGTCGGGCTGGGCGCACTGCGGGTGACGATCCGCAGCCCGGCCACTTCCTGCGGCGCAAAACGCGCGAGGTAGTCGAAGGTCACGCTGTCGATGGCGGCAAGGTCGGCGCGGTTTTCCCGCAGCCAGCGCAGGCTTTCGCGATGAGCGCCGCTGATACCGACTTCGGCAAAGAACCGACCGCCCTGCTGCAGCGGCGCCAGGCGTTCACGCAGCAGGTTCATGCCGCTGTTGGAGTCATGGCCGTTGATCACGCCGCGGCTGTTATGGAAGTCGGCCAAGGCGGTGCGTGGATTGTCGTCGCGGGTCAGCAGCAGGCTGCAATGCTGGCCGCCGCTGCTGTGGGGCAGTTCGTAGCGCGGGCGGCCAATCACCTGGACTTGCCCGCGCAACTCGGTCATCAGCGGGTAGCCGCAGGTTTGCGTCAGCAGCAATTCGGGGGCGCGCCACAGGCTGCGCAGGTCGAGATGTTCGGCATTGCGGCGGGTCAGGCCCAGGCGTTCAAGGATGCGCGAAAGCCAGCGCTCATTGGCCTGTTGCACTTCTTGTGGCGCCACGTACATCAGCAGTTCGGCGTAGCGGTCACTCATGATCGTCTCTCAAGCAAAGGGATGCCGTGGACTGTCGATGGCCTTGAGCCCGTGACGGCCGATCAACTGGCCGTAACCCTGCACCAGGAACCCGCCGCTGCGCGCCACCCATTGTTCCCGGCGCGCACGATAGACGGTGGGCAGCAAGTACCACGGCAACTTCGGCAAATCGTGATGCACCAGGTGCAGGTTGTTGTTGAGGAACAGCCAGGTCCACGGCCAGGCCGCTTCATTGAGCACCGTGCGCTGTTCCGGTTGTGGGTGCGGGCGGTGTTCATAGTAGGAACGGATCGCCGCCACCGACAAGGCCGGCACGCTGACCAGCACCACGTAGTGCCACACCGGCAACACGCTGTAGTGGGCAATGAAGGTCAGCATCAGCACGGTCACGGTGCCATGGCTCAGCCACATCAACCAGGCTTGGCGCTGGCCTTGGCGCAGACGCCTGAATTCGTTGCGCGCCAGTTTCCACAGCGCCAGCGGCGAACCCAGCAGGAAGCGCCCGAGGACGGTCTTGGTCAGCCAATGCAGGGTGCGCTCAAAGGGTGAACTCGCTGACCACTGCAATTGATTCAGGTAGCGGCTTTCCGGATCGACACCCGGCACCGTCAAGTCTTCGTCGTTGTGGTGCACCAGGTGGCAGTTGCGGTACAGGGTGTAGGGGTACCAGACGGCAAACGGCGCGTAGCCGAGGACTTTGTTCAGGGCATTGAAACGGGTGGGATGGCCGTGCAGGAGTTCGTGTTGCAGGGACATCCACAGCGTCACAAGCGGAATCAACAGCGCGGTACTCAGCCACAGGCCAAGCCAATGGCTGCCGAGCATCACTGTAAACCAACCGGTATACACACCGATCAACAGCAGCCAGGTCGGCCACTCGGTGCGAGCGGTAAAGGTCTGGGCCAGGGCTTCGATTTCGAGGCTGTGGGTTTCATCAAGGTAGTTGGACATCGGCAGCTCAGGGCAGGCGTGGCCGACGAAAAAGTCGGCTTCATCCTGCTCTGTGCAATGAGGCGGGGAAATCTTGCAGATCGTTTGGTGCTTAGCTTAGAACTTAATGACCGAACAGATTGCTGTCGGTTTTCTTGGCCTTTTTCTCGGCGCGTTTTTCATCGGCGGTCTTTGCCGGTTTCTTCTTGTCAGCTTTCTTGGAATTCAGACCTTTGGCCATGATGCGTGCTCCACTTACAGGGGATGTAACACTGGGTATAACACCGATTGCCCAACAGAAGGCGCTTTGCCCGACTTATAATCTTCGCCCCCTGAATTCGCGTGTTTGAAAACCATGCCCGAGTTGCACATCGACCGACTGGCAGAGCCTCTGTGGCCGCTGCTGAACAAGTTCTACCGCAGCCATAACTCACCGATGAAGGCCCTCAAGGGCGGCCAGTTGTGGGTGGCCAAAGGTAGCGAGATCGTCGCAGGGCTGTGCCTGACGCCGGTGGTGGGCGGGCAATGGTTGACCGGGCTGTTTGTCGACCCGGCGATGCGTGGCCAGGGGCTGGCGGCGCAATTGGTTCGAGCCTCGGTGGCCGGCGTTGAAGGCACGGTGTGGCTGCTGTGCCATCCGGACCTGGAAGGTTTTTACCAGCGCCTGGGTTTTACCCAGGACACGTTGCTGCCGCAGTCTCTGTCCGAGCGCCTGGTGCGTTACAAACGTAACAAGCCAATGATTGCGATGGGCTTAGAACCGTTGGTGAGGTCGACCTTCAATAAAGTGTGATCAGCCGTTGTGGGCCCCATGCTAGCCTCGGCGGCACCAGCGGCCCATTACAGGATGATCATGAAAGCGACCCTTGCAGCCTTATCCCTTGCAGCCCTCCTCTCCCCGGCCTTGAGCCAGGCAGCCGAAGCGCCGGTTTCCGCCGAGCAGTACGCAAGCGTGCTCGCCGGCAGTTGGCGCCTGCCGGCCAACAGCGCGCGCGATGTTTATCGTCACCCGCAACAGACCCTGGAATTCTTTGGCTTGCGGGCTAACCAGACCCTGATCGAAATCACCCCGGGTGCCGGCTGGTACAGCGAAGTGCTGGCGCCGCTGCTCAAGGATAATGGCCATTACATCGCCGCTGTGCAGGCGCCGAATAGCAGTGCCTATGCGCGTACGTCAGAGGAAAACCTGAAGAAGAAATTCGCCGCAGACCCGGTGCATTATTCCAAGGCAGGCTTTGCCGAGTTCGACCCCAAGGCGCCGGTGCTGGGCACTCCAGGCTCGGCGGACACCGTGCTGACTTTTCGCAACGTGCATAACTGGGTGATGGCGGATACGGCGCCGGCGATGTTCGAGGCGTTCTTCAAGGTGTTGAAGCCGGGTGGCGTGCTGGGGGTGGTGGATCACCGGGCCAAGGATGGGGCATCGCTGGAGGACATCAAGCACAGCGGTTACCTGACCACGGCGTATGTGGTGAAACTGGCGACCGATGTGGGGTTCAAGCTTGAGGGACAGAGTGAGGTGAATGCCAACCCGAAAGACACCAAGGATTACCCGGATGGGGTCTGGACCTTGCCGCCGGCGTTGACGTTGGGGGAGAAGGACAAGGCGAAGTATGTGGCGATTGGTGAGTCGGACCGGATGACGTTGCGGTTTGTGAAGCCCGCAAAATCTGAATGAACATGACCTGATTGTGGGAGCTGGCTTGCCTGCGATGCAGGCACCTCGGTGTATCAGCTAAACCGAGGTGATGCTATCGCAGGCAAGCCAGCTCCCACAGTTTGAGGTGTGTTTTGCCTGAGGGTTATTCGTCTGCCGTCGGATCCATATCCGGGAACATCACTTCAATAAACCCGAATTTGCTGAAATCGGTAATCCGCGACGGGTACAGCCGGCCGATCAGGTGATCGCACTCGTGCTGTACCACCCGTGCGTGAAAGCCTTCGGCGATCCGCACAATCGGCTCGCCCTTGGGGTCAAACCCTTCGTAGCGAATCTGCTGGTAGCGGTCCACTGCCCCACGCAAACCAGGCACCGACAGGCACCCTTCATAACCCTCTTCCAGCACCGGGCTGAGCGGCGTGATCAGCGGGTTGATCAGGATGGTCTGGGGCACGGCGGGCGCGTCGGGGTAGCGTTCGCTGCTCTCGAAACCGAAGATCACCAGTTGCAGGTCCACGCCAATCTGCGGTGCGGCCAGGCCAACGCCGCCGACGTGTTCCATGGTCTGGAACATGTCATCAATCAACTGCCACAGCTCGGGGCTGTCGAACATCTCCGGCGGAACCGGCGGGGCAATACGCAGCAGGCGTTCATCGCCCATTTTCAGGATTTCACGGATCATCGATCAGACTTCGTCGGTAGTGGGCTTGAGTGAGGGCTCTCGGCCGAGGCCGGAAACATGCTTTTTTTCGTCGTGCTCGTCAAAGTCCTTTTCACCAGGATCCTTGCCTTCAGCCGACATGTGTTCGATCACCGCGTTCATCTCCGCCCCCAGCAACAGCACGGCGGCCGAGATGTAGAAGTACAGCAGCAACACAATGATCGCGCCGATACTGCCATACATGGCGTTGTAGTCGGCGAAGGTTTTGACGTAGTAGCCAAACCCCAGGGAAGCGATGATCCAGACCACCACCGCCAGCACCGATCCTGGGGTGATAAAGCGAAACTTCTGCTTCACGTCAGGCATCACGTAGTACATCAAGGCCACGGAAAACATCAACAGGATCACGATCAGCGGCCAGCGCAGGATGGTCCACAGCGTGACCACGAATTCCTGCATGCCGATCTGCCCCGCCAGCCATTCCATCACCTGCGGCCCAAGCACCATCAGTGCAGCGGCGGCCAACAGCATGCCGGCGAAACCTACGGTGTAGAAAATCGACAACGGGAACCGCTTCCAGATAGGCCGGCCTTCCACCACGTCGTAGGCGGCGTTCATCGCACTCATCATCAGCCGCACACCCGCCGAGGCGGTGTACAGCGCAATCACGATACCCACCGACAACAGTCCACCCTTGGATTGCTGCAACTGGTCGATCACCGGGTTGACCTGCTCCAGGGCCTGGGGCGGCAATACCAATTCCGATTGCATGCGCAGCCAGGTGAAGAAGTCCGGCAGGTGCAGGAAACCGATCAGGGCAATCAGGAACAGGAGGAAGGGAAACAGCGAGAACAGCATCTGGTAGGCCAGTGCCGAGGCGTACGTAGGCATCTCGTCATCGAGGAACTCTGTGACGGTGCGCACCAGCACTTTGTGCAAGGGCAGGCCTTGTAATACCGGAAAAATCATAGCGTCTCCTTTCGCCGCAAAAAATATGAGTTCGTGGGCGACTCAGGGGCCGTTTTCTACATCAAGGTAGCCCATTTGGCGACCTTGAAACAATTTCCAATGTTTAATCACTACGGGTGACACAAAAACGGCCATCCGTGGATGGCCGTTCGGCTGCTGGAGAGCAGTCAGCCAGGTCAGGACTATTTGACCGCTTTCTTTACCGCGTCCTTGGTGTCGCCGACTGCTTTTTGCACTTCGCCTTTCTTTTCCTGAACCACGCCTTCAGCCCGCAACTTGTCGTTGCCGGTGACTTTGCCAACACCTTGTTTGATGTTGCCGACGGCTTCGTTCGCCAAACCTTTTGCCTTATCCGATGTGCTACTCATGGTATTTCTCCTGGGAACAATCGAGGATTTTGGTCACTACGTAATCGTTGACCCTTGGCCTTTCCAGAGAGTTTCAATTATTTTTTGAGCGGCATTTCATCGCGCCGTACAGGTTTGGCTTTATGTTTTGCGGCCAACCCACGAGAATGCCGGGCACATCCAGGCGCAAGCGCTGGATAACAGATCCCGTAGGAAGGTTATGAAACTCAATAAAGCACAGGCCATCGCCCGCAGAAACCAGGAACTGGGCGGTGCCGTACTCGGCGTCAACAACTGCCACTTCACCGACCTGGACCGCAAACGCAACATCTGGTGGTTCGACCTGCCGGTGGGCCGGATTGCCGTGGGCCAGTACGAGTGGATTCACTTGTTGATGCACAACGCCGAAAGCGACCAGTTGCTGCACCTGAAGGTGCCGACGGTGTTTTTGCGCGAGAAGCTGGAAGGGCTGGTGGTGCGTAATGCTGGCAAGCGTAAGCCGGAGATCACTTTGGAGCTGAGTGCCGACAAGGACTCGTTCCTGAAGGATGTACGCCCGGCTGGTGCCGGTGTGAGCTTCGCGCAATTCGTACTGTAGGAATACGGTTCAAACCTGTGGGAGCTGGCTCGCCTGCGATAGCGGTGGGTCAGCTAACACCGCGGTGACTGGCCCACCGCTATCGCAGGCAAGCCAGCTCCCACATTTGGATTGCATTCCAAGTGGCGGAATCATCGCCAATAAAAAGCCCCGCATCTGCGGGGCTTTTTGTTGGGGCCGATTTACTTCTTCAAACCCAACTTTTTCAGTTCTTCGTCCCGCAGTTCACGACGCAGGATCTTGCCCACGTTGGTGGTCGGCAGCGCATCGCGGAACTCCACGGCCTTGGGCACCTTGTAGCCGGTGACGTTGGCACGCATGTGCTCCATCACCTGGTCTTTGGTCAGGGTGGCACCGGGCTTGACCACGATGAAGATCTTGATGTGTTCCCCGGACTTCTCGTCCGGCACACCAATGGCCGCACATTGCAGCACGCCCGGCAGGGTCGCCAGCACGTCTTCCAGCTCGTTGGGGTACACGTTGAAACCGGAGACCAGGATCATGTCCTTCTTGCGGTCGACAATGCGCATGTAGCCATCGGGCTGGATGATCGCGATATCACCGGTCTTCAGCCAGCCTTCGCTGTCGAGGATCTCGGCGGTGGCGTCTTCGCGCTGCCAGTAGCCCTTCATCACTTGCGGGCCCTTGACGCACAACTCGCCCACTTCACCCAGCGCCAGTTCGACGCCGTCATCGGTGATGACCTTGCACAGGGTCGACGGCACCGGGATGCCGATGGTGCCGATCTGGATGTTCTGGATCGGGTTCACGGTGGCCACCGGGCTGGTTTCGGTCATGCCGTAACCTTCGCAGATGGAGCAGCCGGTAACCGCTTTCCAGCGCTCGGCCGCCGCCAGTTGCAGGGCCATGCCACCCGACAGGGTGACTTTCAGCGCCGAGAAATCCAGCTTGCGGAAGGCGTCGTTGTTGCACAGCGCAACAAACAGGGTGTTCAGGCCGACAAAGCCGCTGAACTTCCACTTCGACAGTTCCTTGACCATCGCCGACAGGTCGCGCGGGTTGCTGATCAGGATGTTGTGGTTGCCGATCAGCATCATCGCCATGCAATGAAAGGTGAAGGCATAGATGTGGTACAGCGGCAGCGGGGTAATCAGGATCTCGCAGCCTTCATTGAGGTTGGAGCCCATCAGCGCCTTGCACTGCAGCATGTTGGCGACGAGGTTGCGGTGGGTCAGCATCGCGCCCTTGGCCACGCCGGTGGTGCCGCCGGTATATTGCAGCACGGCCACGTCACTGGCGTCGGGGCTGACTTCGTTCACCGGCTGGCCGTGGCCCTTGGCCAAGACGTCGTTGAACTTGATGGCCTTGGGCAAGTGATAAGCCGGGACCATCTTCTTCACGTACTTGATGACGCTGTTGATCAGCAGGCGCTTGAGCGGCGGCAACAGGTCGGCGACTTCGGTGACGATCACGTGCTTGACGGAAGTCTTGGGCACGACTTTTTCAGCCAGGTGCGCCATGTTGGCCAGGCAAACCAAGGCCTTGGCACCGGAGTCGTTGAATTGGTGTTCCATTTCCCGCGCGGTGTACAGCGGGTTGGTGTTGACCACGATCAAGCCGGCACGGATGGCACCGAATACGGCGACCGGGTATTGCAGGACGTTGGGCAGTTGCACGGCGATTCGATCACCGGGCTGCAAGTCGGTATGCTGTTGCAGGTAGGCGGCAAAGGCGCCGGACAGTTCGTACAGTTCACCGTAGGTGATTGTCTTGCCCAGGTTGCTGAAAGCCGGTTTGTTGGCGAAGCGTTGGCAGGACTGTTTCAGTACCGCCTGAATATTCGGATACTCGTCTGGATTGATTTCTGCAGCAATCCCGGCGGGGTACTTATCCTTCCAAAAGTCTTCGATCATGGAAGCCCACTCCTCAGCGACGCGAATTCATTCATCGCATTTGATGCGATTATTATTTGTTTGTTTTTGGGTGAGTCTGGCGGTTAAAAGCAGGCCAAGAGGTCACAAAGCGCGCCGAGAGTAGCAGCTTTGCCAAGGGCCGCCTAGAGCCAAAAGAGGCCCCTACGGTCATAAACATGACTCAAGAATATCTAATGGTCATTTTTAGAGCAAAGATTCTATAAGCCGATAAAAGGCTCTGGAATGGGCTTCTACACATTTAAACTGAATGAATAAACACCAAATGTGGGAGCGGGCTTGCTCGCGAAAGCGCAGTGTCAGTCACAGGATATGTCGACTGGTACACCGCTTTCGCGAGCAAGCCCGCTCCCACATTTTTTGACCTTATTTCAAATCAGGCTATGTCGCGCAATTCACGCCGCAAGATCTTGCCCACCGGCGTCATCGGCAACGACTCACGCAACACAATGTGCTTGGGCACCTTGTAGCCAGTGAAGTTGGCCTTGCAGTAGGTCTTCAGCTCTTCAAGGCTCACGCCTTGGGCACGGGCCACCACAAACAGCTTCACCGCCTCGCCGGTACGCTCGTCCGGTACGCCGATCACTGCGCAGCTGGCCACCGCTGGATGCGCCATCACCACGTCTTCGATCTCGTTGGGGTACACGTTGAAGCCCGAGACGATGATCAAATCCTTCTTGCGATCAACGATGCGCACAAAGCCGTCCGGGTCGATCACCGCGATATCGCCGGTCTTGAGCCAGCCTTCGGCGTCCAGGGTCTCGGCGGTCGCCACCGGTTGCTGCCAGTAGCCCTTCATCACTTGCGGGCCCTTGATGCACAACTCGCCCCGCTCGCCCAGCGGCAACTCCACGCCGTTGTCGTCGATGACTTTCATCGCCGTGCCCGGCACCGGAATGCCCACGGTACCCAGCTTCGATTTGCCGCCATAGGGGTTGGTGCTGGCCACTGGTGAGGTTTCGGTGAGGCCGTAGCCTTCGCCAATCGCGCAGCCGGTCAGTTGCTGCCAGCGCTCCGCCGTCGCCTTGACCAGCGCGGTGCCGCCGGAGTTGGTGAGCTTGAGGTGGGAGAAGTCCAGGGTCTTGAAATCCGGATGGTCCATCAACGCCACAAACAGCGTGTTGAGCCCCAGAATCCCGGTGAAGCGCCACTTTTTCAGCTCCTTGATAAAGCCGCCAATGTCCCGGGGATTGGTGATCAGCACGTTGTGGTTGCCGGACACCATCATGCACATGCAATTCGCGGTGAAGGCATAGATGTGGTACAGCGGCAGCGGCGCGACCATCACCTCCTGCCCTTCCTTGATCAGCGGATGGCCGTCGTCCCCCAGTTGCGACATGCACGCCCGCACTTGCTGCATGTTGGCCACCAGGTTGCCGTGGGTGAGCATGGCGCCCTTGGCCAGGCCGGTGGTGCCGCCGGTGTATTGCAGCACCGCGATGTCGTCCAGGGTCACGGGGTGGCGGATGAGCGCCTGGCCGGCGCCCATGTGCAGGGCACGCTTGAACGAGATGGCCTGGGGCAGGTTATAGGCCGGGACCATCTTCTTGACCTTGTCGACCACGGTGTTGATCAGCCAGCCCTTGGCGGCGGGCATGAAGTCGCCCATTTTCGCTTCGATCAGGTATTCGATCTCGGTGTCTTTGCTGACTTCTTCAACCCGCGAGCCGAACAGATTGAGGTACACCAATGCACGAATGCCGGCGTCCTTGAACTGGTGACGCATCTCCCGCGGGGTGTACAGAGGGTTGGTGTTGACCACGATCAGCCCGGCACGCAGGGCGCCGAACACGGCAATCGGATAATGCAGGACGTTGGGCATCTGCACCGCAATGCGATCACCCGGCTTGAGGTCGGTGTGCCCTTGCAGGTAACCGGCGAACGCGGCACTGCGCCGGTCCAGCTCGGCGTACGTCAGAGTGATCCCCATGTTGCTGAACGCCGGACGATCGGCAAAGGTCTTGCAGGAACGCTCGAAGACTTCGATCACCGACTTGTAGGCGCTCAGGTCGATCTCGCTGGGCACCCCGGCCGCGCGTTTGTCATTCCAGAAATCAGGTTGCATTATTCTTGTCCTCTTACCTGAGTGGTCCGGCCGCTTTTGATTGCAATGAAAGCGGAGCTTTGGGGACGTTAGCAGCTATGGTCAATCAGGCAAATACAACAAGATGCGTCATTGATTGTGTGAATCTCCCCGCCAAGGCCAGCACTGATCCAGCGGCCCGAGGCGATTGAGCGATACACTGCAACGACCCTGAGCAAAGGAAGCGCCATGAACCACACCACTTTCTGGCTGACCGCGAATGACCGCAGTCGGGTGTACGTCAACCAATGGCTACCCGACGGGCCGCCCAAGGCGCTGATCATGCTGGCCCACGGCATGGCCGAGCACAGTGGCCGCTATGGGCGCCTGGCCCAGGCGTTGTGTGACGCCGGTTACGGCCTGTACGCCCCCGACCAGCGCGGCCACGGGCGTACCGCCGACGAGGGCACCCTGGGGCTGTTCGCCGAGAAAGACGGCTGGAACAAAGTGGTGGGTGACCTGGCGAGCCTCAATCAGCACATCGGCCAGCAGGCGCCGGGCGTGCCGATCATCCTGCTGGGGCATAGCATGGGCAGCTACATCGCCCAGGCGTATCTGCTGCACCACAGCGCCAGCCTCAATGGGGCGATTCTCAGCGGCTCGAACTTCCAGCCGGTGGCGCTGTACGGCGCGGCCAAGGTGATTGCCCACGTCGAACGCCTGCGCCAGGGCTTGCGGGGGCGCAGCGCGCTGATTGATTTCCTGTCATTTGGATCGTTCAACAAAGCGTTTAAACCCAATCGCACCGCTTTCGACTGGCTCAGCCGCGACCCGGCGGAGGTCGACAAGTACGTCAACGACCCGCTCTGCGGCTTTCGCTGCACCAACCAGCTGTGGATCGACCTGCTCGGCGGCTTGCAGCAAATCAGCAAAGCGTCCAATCTCGCTCAGATCGATCCGGGCCTGCCGATCCTGATAATGGGTGGAGAATGTGATCCGGTCAGTGAAGGCAAGCGTCTCAAAAGTCTGGCCAACGCGTTGCGCGAAGCCGGCTGCCAGAATCTGGAGCTGAGCATTTATCCGCAGGCGCGCCACGAATTATTCAACGAAACCAACCGTGATGCGGTCACAGCCGATGTGCTGACGTGGCTGGCCCAGGCAGCAGTACTGCGCCGCCCTACTCGCTGCGAATGATTTTTCGTTTAAAATCAATACATTAAGATTATCGATTAGCCACAGGATGCAGCATCTGATGACCCAGGTTACCAACACGCCTTACGAAGCCCTCGAAGTCGGCCAGACCGCCAGCTACAGCAAGACCGTCGAAGAACGCGATATCCAGTTGTTCGCAGCGATGTCCGGCGACCACAACCCGGTGCACCTGGACGCCGAATTCGCCAAGGCGACCATGTTCAAGGAGCGCATAGCCCACGGCATGTTCAGCGGCGCCCTGATCAGCGCAGCGGTGGCGTGCGAGTTGCCCGGGCCCGGCACGATCTACATCGGCCAGCAAATGACCTTCCAGAAGCCGGTCAAAATCGGCGACACCCTGACCGTGCGTCTGGAAATCCTGGAGAAGCTGCCGAAATTTCGCGTGCGCATCGCCACCCGCGTGTTCAACCAGCGCGATGAGTTGGTGGTGGACGGTGAGGCTGAGATCCTCGCGCCGCGCAAGCAGCAGACCGTGACCTTGACCGAATTGCCGGCCATCAGCATCGGCTGAATAATCGCCCATGAAAAAGCCCCGCATCTGCGGGGCTTTTTTTATTCAGGCGGAGCTCAAGACTGAGCGCGAGCCTGGTTACGCAGGGCTTTCACCTGGTCGTGGTTACGTTGCGCGCCGTGGAACTGACGCTCCACCAGGTCACGAATGCCCAGCAGGTTGTGCTTGTTGATCTTCTCGATCGCTTCTTTGTAAGCCTTCAGTGCGTGGTCTTCACCGCGCTCGGCTTCGTTCAGTACAGCCTCTTCGTCTTTACCGGTAACCATCGACTTCACGTCGACCCAGCCACGGTGCAAGGCACCGGCGACGCTACCGGATTTTTCCGGATCGCCACCCAGGGCTTTAACGGCAGTCTGCAGTTCGGCAGCGGCGGTGGCGCAATCAGCGGAACGCTTGGCAAACAGGGCTTTGAGCTCTGGATGCTTGATGTCTTCTGCGCAGGTCTTGAAGCCTTCCTGGCCGTCCTTGCTGGTCTCGATCAGGTCATTAAGTACGGAGATCGATTCTTTGTTGATATCAGTCATTTTTCAATTCCTTCGCGGGTTAAGAAACGTGTCTTAGTAATTGCAGCGCCCGTGCCAGCTTTTGAAAAACGATTTAACCCTTATATTTCAACAAGTTATAAATTAATCAAAAATCTGTATCCGCTTTATTTGCATGATCTGTCATTTGGCCTCCATGCAGAATGCCTGTATTTTCCAAGGCATCGACTTAAACACCTGAAGCCCCAATGAATCCTGAAAAACTTGAATTGCTGATCACCCGCGAAATGCCCTTCGGCAAGTACAAGGGCCGGATCATCGCTGACCTGCCCGGCCCCTACCTGAACTGGTTTGCCCGTGAAGGCTTCCCCCACGGCGAGCTGGGCGGGTTGCTGGCACTGATGCAGGAAATCGACCACAACGGCTTATCCGAATTGCTGGAGCCCCTACGCGCCAAACACGGCAAGCCTGCCCCTCGTCATTAATAGAGCACGCACATGGACAGTACCCGCGACGAACAACACTGGCACGCCATCGCCCAGCGCTACGACCTGGAGCCCGGCCCGATCAACCTCGAAAACGGTTACTTCGGGCGCATGAGCCGCGCGGTACTGCAGCAGTATCAAGACAACGTCGCCTTCATCAACCGCAGCAACTCGATCCATGTGCGCCAGCGTTTCGAGCAGGGCGAGAACGTCGAGATCCGTAACCAGTTGGCGCAATTGATGGACGCCGACCCTGAAGCCATCGCCCTCACCCGTTGCGCCTCGGATGCGTTGCAGTCGCTGATCCGTAACTACAACCGCTTGCAGCCCGGCGACCAGGTGCTGATCAGCGACCTGGAGTACGACACCGTCAAGGGCGCCATGCGCTGGCTGGCGCAGAATCGTGGCGTAGAAGTGATCGAGATTGCCCACGAACACCCGGCCAGTTTCGACAGCCTGGTGCAGACGTACCGCGATGCCTTCGTGCGCTACCCGCGGCTCAAATTGCTGGCACTGACCTACGTCACCCACCGCACCGGGTTGGTAATGCCCGTGGAAGCGATTGCCAGCGCGGCCAAAGAACACGGAATTGATGTGATCCTCGATGGCGCCCATGCGCTGGGGCAGATCGAATTCAACCTGGCACAGTTGGGTATCGCGTTTGCCGGTTTCAACCTGCACAAGTGGATTGGCGCGCCATTGACCCTGGGCTTTATCTACATCGACCCACAGCGCTTGGCGGACATTGATCCGGACATGGGTGAGTTTCACTACTCCATCACCGATGTACGGGCCCGTACGCCGTACAGCACACCGAATTTCCCGGCACTGATGACCCTGCCGCTGGTGTTCGAGGAGCATCGCTTGTTGGGCGGTTCGAAGGCCAAGGGTGCCCGACTCAACTACCTGCGGGATTTGTGGGTGAGTGAGGTGCGGCAGTTGCCGGGGATTGAAGTGCTGACGCCGGATGATCCACGGCTGTATTGCGCGATCACCTCGTTCAAGTTCACTGATCAGCCGGATCAGCAGGTGATGGCGGATCGGTTGCTCAAGGAATACAACCTCTTCACCACAACCCGCAGCGGGGCCTCGTTCGGCAGTTGTATTCGGGTGACACCAGGCTTTTTGACCTCAGCGGCGGACATTCATGTGCTGATCAAAGCCATCACCGAACTCTGCAAAAACTGATCCGTAGCAGCTGTCGAGCGCCAGCGAGGCTGCGTCAGGCGCGACTCGGTTTTGCGCCTGGCTCGATATCAGCGGTGCTGCCAACGCAGCCTCGCTGGCGCTCGACAGCTGCTAGGGGGGGTCGTGTCCTTGGTTTTCTTCCAGGCAAAAAAAAGCGGCACACCGACCAAGTGCGCCGCAAAAATGCCGTAGAACACAGCAACAACGATTCGGTAAATCCAATCAGTCCAGCAGGGCCAGCGCCTCGGCGGTGGTTTCCTGGATACGCGCCCAGTCGCCGTTCTTGATCCACTCTGGGTCCAGCATCCAGCTACCGCCCACGCACATCACATTCTTCAAAGCCATGTAGCTCTTGATGTTGGCCGGGCCTACGCCGCCAGTCGGGCAGAATTTCACTTCGCCAAACGGGCCGCCCAAGGCCTTGATCGCCGCCACGCCACCGCTCACCTCAGCCGGGAACAGTTTGAAGCGGCGATAACCCAGGCCATAACCTTCCATGATCCCGGAGGCATTGCTGATGCCCGGCAACAGCGGAATCGAGCTGTGTACCGAGGCTTCCAGCAGGTCACGGGTAATCCCGGGGGTGACGATAAATTGCGAACCGGCCACTTCGGCCGCTTCCAGCATATGGCGATCCAGCACGGTACCGGCACCGGTGCACAGCTCCGGACGCTGCTCACGCAGCACCTGGATGGCCTTGAGGCCGAACTGCGAACGCAGGGTCACTTCCAGTGCGGTCAAACCACCGGCAGCCAGGGCATCGGCCAGCGGCAGAATGTCCTGTTCACGGGCAATGGTGATCACCGGCAGGATCCGCGCCTTGGCGCAGAGGCTGTCGATCAAGGCAACTTTGTCCGCCATGGAAACGGTAGGTTGAGGGCTGTTCATCGCGGCTGATCCTTGGCTCATGGGCACCAGTAAATCTCTAAAGTAGGTTGCAAAAACGCGCGTATCGGCATGGCAGCAACGTCGTCACTGGCCAGCGCGGCGCTCAAGGTGGTCAATTTCGAGCTACCGGAAATCGACAGCACGGTGTAGTGGGCGGTAGCCAGCAACGCGCGACTCATGGTCAGGCGCTGGTGCGGCACGGTCGGCGCCAGCATCGGCCAGCAACGACGGCTGCCATCGGGCTTCAGCGCTTCAGCCAGGTTCGGGCTGTTGGGGAACAGCGATGCAGTGTGGCCGTCGTCGCCCATGCCCAGCACCAGCACGTCAATCGCCGGCAACTCGGCCAACAGGCGATCGGCCTGCTCGGCAGCGTCATCAAGGGTGGCGGCCACGCTGTACAGGCTCAGGAACTTCGCCTTGGCCGCCGGGCCTTGCAGCAAATACTTCTTCAACAGGCCGGCATTGCTGTCGGCATGTTCCACCGGCACCCAGCGCTCGTCGGCCAGGGTGATGGTCACCTTGGACCAGTCCAGGCCTTGCTTGGCGAGGTTCTGGAAGAACGCCACCGGGCTGCGGCCACCGGATACCACCAGGGTCGCTGCGCCACGGGCACTGATGGCCGCGCGCAGTTGTTCGGCCACGTCATTGGCCAAGCCATCGGCCAGCAGCACCGGGTTGCGGTACTCATGGGCCGTCACGCCCTGAGGCAGTTTCAAATCAGATATCGCCATACCAAGACCTCCCGTCCCGCGTGATCAGTGCAATCGAGCTCATCGGCCCCCAGGACCCCGCCGCATACGGCTTGGGCGCATCACCGGATTTTTTCCACCCGGCGATCAACTGGTCACACCACTTCCACGCGGCTTCGATTTCATCTTTGCGCACAAACAGGTTCTGGTTGCCACGCATGACTTCAAGTAACAACCGCTCGTAGGCATCGGGAATCCGCGCGCTGCGATAGGTGTCGGAAAAATTCAGTTGCAGTGGCCCGCTGCGCAGTTGCATGCCCTTGTCCAGGCCCTGCTCCTTGGTCATCACTCGCAAGGAAATCCCTTCGTCCGGTTGCAGGCGGATGATCAGTTTGTTGCTGATCTGCAAGCGCTGCTCGGGGGCGAAGATGTAGTGGGACGGTTCCTTGAAGTGGATGACGATCTGCGACAGCTTTTGCGGCATGCGCTTGCCGGTGCGCAGGTAGAACGGCACCCCGGCCCAACGCCAGTTACGGATATCGGCCCGCAGCGCGACGAAGGTTTCGGTGTCGCTCTGGGTGTTGGAATTCTCTTCTTCCAGGTAACCCGGCACCGGCTTGCCGGCGCTGTAGCCGGCGATGTATTGGCCGCGCACCACCTGGGTGGTGAGGCCGTCCGGGCTGATGGGCGCCAGGGCCTTGAGCACCTTGACCTTCTCGTCACGAATACTGTCGGCAGACAGGTCGGCCGGCGGGTCCATGGCGATCAGGCACAGCAGCTGCAGCAGGTGGTTCTGGATCATGTCCCGCAGTTGCCCGGCCTTGTCGAAATAGCCCCAGCGACCTTCGATGCCTACCTGCTCGGCCACGGTGATTTCCACGTGGGAGATGTAGTTCTGGTTCCACTGGGTTTCAAACAGGCTGTTGGCAAATCGCAGGGCGATCAGGTTCTGGACGGTTTCTTTGCCCAGGTAGTGGTCGATGCGGTAGGTGCGGTTTTCCGGGAAAAACTGCGCCACGGCGTCGTTGACCTTGCGCGAGGAATCCAGGTCCGAGCCGATGGGTTTTTCCAGGACGACCCGGGTGTTTTCCGCCAGGCCGACCTTGGACAGGTTCTCGCAGATCGCGCCATACACCGCCGCCGGGGTGGCGAAGTAGGCAATCAGGCGTTGTTCAGTGCCGGCGTTCTCTGCCAGGGCGACGTAGTCGTCGGCCTTCAGGAAGTCGACGTGCAGGTACGTCAGGCGGGCCAGGAAGCGCTGGGCGACGGTTTCGTCCAGTTCCTTGCCAACGTAGCTACGCAATTCTTTTTCGATGTGGGCCAGGTGCTGTTGCTCGGAACCGGCCTCACGGGCCAGGGCCAGGATGCGTGTGTCTTCGTGCAGGAGGCCGGCGCCATCGAGTTGATAGAGGGCAGGAAATAACTTGCGCAGCGCCAGATCACCCAAGGCGCCAAACAGGGCAAAGGTGCAGGGTTCTACGGTTATCGAAGGCATGATGTTTGTTCTTTTATCAAGTTAAGCTACAAATACCTTTTTTTAAGGCATCACTCAAGGAAAAATGTAGTAATAACCACAACATTTTCCCGAAAAACGTATTCCGAGTGGTGGTGTTCAACTACCCTCAGTAGGATAGGCCACCGCAAAGGGCCGCTCGTCGATTGGTTGACGACCCTTATTTGCATCGTCGCCCTAAGGAAACATGAATGGACCGCGTGCGAAATCTACTGGAACAGATCCAGAAACGCCTCGATGAATTGAACAAGGCTGAACGTAAAGTCGCCGAGGTCATCCTGCTCAACCCGCAGCAGGCGACCCGCTTCTCTATTGCCGCCCTCGCCCAGGCCGCTTCGGTCAGCGAACCTACAGTGAACCGCTTTTGCCGCTCGTTCGGCGTGAGTGGTTACCCTGAACTTAAATTGCAGCTGGCGCAAAGCCTGGCCAGTGGCGCGGCGTATGTCAGCCGCGCGGTGGAGGCCGATGATAACCCGGAGGCCTACACCCAGAAGATCTTCGGCAGTGCCATCGCGTCCCTCGACAGCGCCTGCCAGGCCCTGGACCCGAACCTGATCAGCAAGGCCGTCGACCTGCTGATCCAGGCCCGGCAGATCCACTTCTTTGGCCTGGGTGCTTCGGCGCCGGTGGCCATGGACGCCCTGCACAAGTTTTTCCGCTTCAACCTGTCGGTCACGGCCCATGCCGATGTGCTGATGCAGCGGATGATCGCCTCGGTGGCCCACACCGGGGAATTGTTCGTGATCATTTCCTACACCGGGCGTACCCGTGAACTGGTGGAAGTGGCGCGTATTGCGCGGGAGAACGGCGCCTCGGTGCTGGGGGTGACCGCCGAGAACTCGCCGCTGGCCAAGGTCAGCACGGTGAGCCTGAACATTCCGTTGCCGGAAGACACCGACATCTACATGCCAATGACCTCGCGGATCATTCAGTTGACAGTGCTGGACGTGCTGGCGACGGGCATGACCTTGCGTCGCGGGGTGGATTTCCAGCCCCATTTGCGCAAGATCAAAGAGAGTTTGAACGACAGCCGGTATCCGGTTGGGGATGAATTCAACTAGGCCCGAATCGACTGTGACTGTGCCGGCCTCTTCGCGAGCAAGCCCGCTCCCACATTAGACCGAGTTCCACTTTTGGAATGCAGTCGAATGTGGGAGCGGGCTTGCTCGCGAAAGCGGCATCAGCAACACCAGAACATCCGGATCAAGCCCCCGCCCTCGCCTGCAAACTCAAATGCGCCCTCTCCCCTGGCGCCAGGCTCGCAGCAGCCATCGCCGACTCCACACACACAAACCCCGAAGCCTCGTTGAAGCTCACCCCCAGCAACGGCCGGGTCCCTGGGTGCCACACCACCGTGTCGGCACTCTCACCGGTATCGATGCACAGCTCGCGCTGCCAGGCGTGGTCCTTGAGGTGCAATTCGCCCTCGTGCTGGAACACTCGCTGACAACCGCCATCCACCCGCAACTCGCCTTCCTGCTGGCACGCCTGGCGATTGAGCTGGTCGTAGCCTTGCGCACCATCCAGCCCAGACAGCGCTACCTCACCCACGTTGCCAATCCGCCAATAGGCATGCAAAGCATGGCTCAGTTGGCACGGCAGCTCATCCTGGTGCTCGGTGGCCAGACGCAGTTCCAAGGTTTCCCCCAGGTGCGCATGCAGATCGACCTGCCAATCACATAACTGCAATTGCCAGTGCAAACGCACGCCGTCGTCGTCGGTGCTGCTGTCCAGCAGCTTCCAGTCGATCAGCCGCGCCCAACCATGGGATGGCCAGGCGTTTTCGCTGGGATGGCGGCCATACCACGGCCAACACACCGGCACGCCGCCACGAATGGCGCCGACCTGCGGCCACTTGGCCGCGCACCACAGCCAAGGCTTCTGGCCCGTGGGCTGAAAGTGCAGCAATTGCGCGCCCTGACGACTGAACACCGCTTGGCAGAGCGGGTGATCAATCACCAACACATCGCGCATCTGGAAGCGTTCCCACGCGAATACCGGCCGCTCGCGCAGGGATTTGAAAAAGCGTTGCAGCGGATGCTCATGCATGTGCCACGGTCCTGAATATCTTTGTAGGAGCTGGCTTGCCTGCGATGGCATCGCCTCGGTGTGCCAGATACACCGCGGGGCTCGCATCGCAGGCAAGCCAGCTCCCACACAAAAAAAGCGGATAGCCATGGCTACCCGCAAAATGCGCACAGAGAGAAGGAGCTTATCGCAACAACGTTAGAACGTAGACTGAATTTTCAGGCCCGCTACCACCGCGTTGTCGACTTGTTTCACACCACCTGGGTTGGCGATGTACTGCAGGTTAGGACGCACGGTCAGCCAGTTGGTGACGTGGAAGCCGTAGTTGAGTTCGACGTTGTACTCCGTGTTACGCAGCGGTGCGTAACCCGATTGGTCGTAATCCGTGAAACCGCCGGCCGCGTTGAGCAACTCAGCGTTTTTCTTCACGTCACTGTTGGCATGGATACGGGATACACCGATACCCACGTCATCTTTTGTACGTGCGTCGAATGGACCTTTATACACAAGCATCAGCGACTGGTAGTTGTCGACCAGGTTGGTGTCTTTGTCGTGGAAGGTGACGTTGGCCGCAATGTTCAAGCCGCGGGACGCATCGCCATTGTGGGTGGTGAGTTGCTGTTGCAGAACGCCCCAGTAACCGCTTTTGCTGCTGCGAACGCGGAAGGCTGCGCCCGTGGTGCCAGCATCGTTACCGTTGACGTCTTCACGTACGTCGGTAGCGTCAGCGGTGCTCTTGTAGTAACCCACACGGTATTCGCCCGGCAGGCCATTGACCTTCGGCGACCAGACCAATTCAACCGGCAATACGGTGCCCTTGGTGCCGCTGCCGCTGAGTTTGAAGCCGTTGCCGTGCTCCAGTTGCGACGGGTTCTGGTTGTACGCACCGATTTGCGCATACAGCTCAGGCGTGATGTTGTACTTCACGCGGATAGCCGCCTGGCTGACGGGCCAGTTGTACCATGTGTTTACATAGTTACCGACCTGCGAGCCACAGAACGACAGGTTCTGGAAGTCGCACGGGAAGGTGTTGAAGTCTTCGCCTTCACCGAAGTAACCGAGTTTCACGTCCAGCTTGTTGTCGAACATCTGGTGCTGAATCCAGAACTGGGTCAGACGCACCATGTGGCCTCGGCCGTCGACTTCTTGAGACGAACTCAAGGTGCCGGCACGCGGGTCACCAATACGGTCGTTGGAGATGTTTGCGCCATTACGATTGGTCAACTGGATCTTGGCCTGGGTGTTATCCCAACCCCACAGCTTTTGCAGGTCCAGTGCCACGCCCAGACCGAACTGGTCAGCGTAACGGGCAGTTTTGTCGTTGTTGTAGCCACCGCTGAGGTTGCCACCGACTTCACCGACGTAATCCGCCTTGATGTCGATACCTTGCTCGATCAGCTTGGTACGCTCGCCGCCCCAATCGCCGGTCATCCACTTGGAATCGGCACTGAACGCGTCGTCCGCCATCGCATTGGCGGACAGTACCAGGGCGGCTGCTGCTGACAGTTGGCAGATCAGCCGGGTGTTGTTGTGGTGCTTTTTCATCCCTACATCCTCGTCTTTATTGTTATTAACTGTTTTTATCTAACGCGGTTTACTTCTTTGTGAGAGCAGGACTCTCACAAAAGCCCCTACACATCATTTGAAACTTCAGCGTCCCTTGAATTGAGCGACGTTGTCCGCACGGTCCTGTGCCGGCAACGAAGCGGCAGTGCCCAGGCGCTCGCCGGTCTTGGCGTCGAACAGCAACACCTTCGCCGGGTCGAACTGCAAGGTCAGGGTCTCGCCCACTTGCGGCGCCACATCGGGCGCCAGGCGGCAGCAGACCTTGGTGTCATTGATTTGCACGAACACCAGGGTGTCCGGACCGGTCGGCTCGGTGACTTGCACTTCAGCCCGAATGGTCGGCGCGCCGGTGGCTTCAGCGGCGGCCAGTACGATCTGCTCCGGGCGCAGGCCCAGGATCACTTCGCGGTCTTCAAGACCGGCATCGTTCATGTTCAACGGCAACTCACAGCGGGCCTGGCCGCTGTCCAGCAACGCCACCAGGCGGCCGTCCTTGCGTTGCAGGCGCAGTGGAATGAAGTTCATCGGCGGCGAACCGATGAAGCTCGCCACGAACAGATTGGCCGGGTCGTTGTAGATCTCTTTCGGCGTGCCGAACTGCTGGATGATGCCGTCCTTCATCACCGCCACTTTGTCGCCCAGGGTCATCGCCTCGATCTGATCGTGGGTGACGTAGACGGTGGTGGTTTTCAGACGCTGGTGCATCAGCTTCATTTCAGTACGCATCTCGACCCGCAGCTTGGCGTCGAGGTTGGACAGTGGTTCGTCGAACAGGTAGATCTTCGGACGACGCGCCAGTGCACGGCCCATGGCCACACGCTGTTGCTGGCCGCCGGAGAGCTGGCCCGGCTTGCGATTGAGCAGGTGCTCGATCTGCAGCAGCTTGGCCACTCGCGCCACTTCTTCGTCGATCGCCGCCTGAGGCATCTTGCGAATCTTCAGGCCGAATTCGATGTTCTCGCGCACGCTCATGGTCGGGTACAGCGCGTAGGACTGGAACACCATGGCGATGTCACGATCCTTGGGGCTCATGCCGCTGACGTCCTGGTCGCCGATCATGATCGCGCCGCCGGTGATGTTTTCCAGGCCGGCGATGCAGTTCATCAGGGTCGACTTACCGCAACCCGAAGGCCCGACCAGGATCAGGAACTCACCCTCCTTGATCGACAGTTCGATGTTCTTCAGGGTGTCCGGCAGGCCGGTACCGTAGGTCTTGTTTACGTTACGAAGTTCAAGCGTTGCCATGATTACCCCTTGACCGCGCCGGCCGTCAGGCCGCGCACGAAATACTTGCCTGCGACCACATAGACCAGCAGGGTCGGCAGCCCGGCGATCATCGCCGCCGCCATATCAACGTTATATTCCTTGACCCCGGTGCTGGTGTTGACCAGGTTGTTCAGCGCCACCGTGATGGGCTGCGAATCACCGCTGGAGAACACCACGCCGAACAGGAAGTCGTTCCAGATCTGCGTGAACTGCCAGATCAGGCACACCATGATGATGGGTGTCGACATCGGCAGGATGATCAGGCGGAAGATCGTGAAGAACCCCGCGCCATCCAGGCGTGCCGCTTTCACCAGTGCATCGGGAATGCTGACGTAGTAGTTACGGAAGAACAGTGTAGTAAAGGCCAGTCCGTAGACGATGTGCACAAACACCAGGCCCGTGGTAGTACTGGCCAGGCCCATCTTGCCGAGCGTGAACGAGGCTGGCAGCAGCACGGTCTGGAAGGGCAGGAAGCAGCCGAACAGCAACAGGCCGAAGAACAACTGCGAACCGCGGAAACGCCACATCGACAGCACGTAGCCGTTCAGCGCACCGATGGCGGTGGAGATCAGTACCGCCGGAACGGTGATCTTGATCGAGTTCCAGAAGTAGCCGTCAACCGTGGCCCAGGCTTTCACCCAGCCAATGCCGGTGATCACGGTGGGCCAGCTCAGCAGGTTGCCGGTGCTGATGTCTTCCGGGGTCTTGAAGCTGGTCAGCAACATGACCACCAACGGCACCAGGTAAAGCAGGACAGCGAGGATCAGCACCGCGTAGATCGCGACGCGGCTCAGGCTGATGGCAGGTTTGCCGGCAAGACTAGTCATTACGCTTGGTCCTTAGCTCGGAGTACAGGTAAGGCACGATGATTGCGAGAATCGCACCGAGCATCAGAATCGCACTGGCCGAGCCCATGCCCATCTGGCCGCGGCTGAAGGTGAAGGAGTACATGAACATCGCCGGCAGGTCGGAGGAGTAACCCGGACCACCCGCAGTCATTGCCGCCACCAGGTCGAAACTCTTGATCGCGATGTGCGCCAGGATCATTACCGCACTGAAGAACACCGGGCGCAGGCTTGGCAGCACTACTTTCCAGTAGATGCGCGGCATGCTCGCGCCGTCGATCTGCGCGGCACGGATGATCGATTGATCAACACCCCGCAGGCCGGCGAGGAACATCGCCATGATGAAGCCCGAGGCCTGCCACACAGCGGCGATCACCAGGCAATACACCACACGGTCCGGGTCGATCAGCCAGTCGAGGCGAAAGCCTTCCCAGCCCCAGTCACGCAGCAATTTGTCCAGGCCCATGCCCGGGTTGAGCAGCCATTTCCAGGCCGTACCGGTGACGATCATCGAGAGCGCCATCGGGTACAGGTAAATGGTGCGGATAAAACCTTCGCGACGGATTTTCTGGTCGAGGAAAATCGCCAGAGTCACACCGATCACCAGGGTGATGCCGATGAACATGCCACCGAACACCGCCAGGTTCTTGCTCGCGACCCACCAGCGGTCGTTGTCGAACAAGCGCACGTATTGCGCCAGGCCTACAAACTTATAGGTCGGCAGGAAAGTCGAGTTAGTGAACGACAGCACGAACGTCCACAGGATGTAGCCATAGAAGCCCACCAGAACGATGAACATGCTCGGCGCCAGCACCAGTTTGGGTAGCCAGCGCTGCAGTGCATCGAACGGCGAGGCTTTGCTGAACACAGCAACAGAACTCATGGGAAAATCCAGTACAGGGAAAAGGACTACAGGAACATGCCTTGTGGGGGTTAGGGGTCCCCCCACAAGGCCATTCGGTACTAACCGTTACTTGGCCGACTTGATCGCCGCCGCGAGTTTCTTCGCGGTATCGGCAGGGTCAGCTTTCGGGTCGTTGATGTAGTTGGTCACGACATCAAAGAACGCGCCTTGCACCGCCAGCGTGGTTGCCATGTTGTGGGCCATGCTCGGTTGCAGGCCGCCAGTCTTGGCATCCGCCAGGAAGTCCTTGGCAGCAGTCTGGGCGCAGGAGTCAAAGCCGTATTTGCCCATGTCTTGCAACATGTCGATACGAACCGGGATCGAGCCCTTGTTGATGCTGAAGACTTTCTGGAAGTTTTCGCTCAGCACGACCTTGGCGATGTCCTGCTGACCGGCAGCAGTGCCTTTGTCTTTCTGCTTGAAGGCTGCGAGGGAGTCGATGTTGTAGGTGAAGGCCTTGTCGGTGCCCGGGAAGGCTACGCACTCGTAGTCTTTGCCGGCGACTTTCTTGGCGGCGGTCCATTCACTCTTGGCCCAGTCACCCATGATCTGCATGCCGGCCTTGCCGTTGATGACTTTGGCGGCTTCGAGGTTCCAGTCCTGGCCCTTGCCGTCGGCATCCATGTAGGTCGCGACTTTCTTCAGCTCGGTCAGGGACTTGATCATTTCAGGGCCGGTCAGGGCTTTTTCGTCGAGATCCACCAGGGCTTTCTTGTAACCGTCAGCCCCCATGACCGAGAGCACGACCGCTTCGAATACAGTGCTGTCCTGCCAAGGCTGGCCACCGTGGGCGAGCGGAATGAAGCCCGCGGCCTTGAGCTTGTCGCCCGCTGCGTAGAATTCTTCGAGGGTGGTCGGGTTCTTGGTGATACCGGCTTTCTTGAAGACTTCCGGGTTGATCCACAGCCAGTTGACGCGGTGAATGTTCACCGGCACGGCCACGTAGTTACCTTCGTACTTCACGGTATCGGAGACTTTCTTGTCCAGCAGGCTGTCCCACTTCTCTTCTTTGGCGGGTTCCTTCAGGACGTCGGTGTCGAGCAGCCCGGTGGACGCCCATTCCTGGATGTCGGGGCCTTTGATCTGAGCCATGCCAGGCGGGTTGCCAGCAACGGCGCGGCTTTTCAGGACGGTCATGGCAGTCGAACCACCACCGCCGGCGACGGCACCGTCTTTCCAGGTGAAACCGTCTTTTTCAACTTGGGCCTTCAGGACATCTACTGCCGCTTTCTCGCCACCCGAGGTCCACCAATGCACAACTTCAACCGTCCCTTTCGAGTCGGCGGCAAAAGCACTGAGGGGAAACAACGAGGCAACGGAAATAGCTACGGCGAGGCGACTGATCGCTTTCATCTGAGTACCTTTTTTCTTGTTGTTATGCATGCAAGTCGGTGCTTGCGCTGCAAACGAGTTTAAACAGTGATTTTTCAGGTGCAGGTAACAAAGGGACGCCAAAATGTCACCACTTGGTGACATAACGCCCGGCGGCCACGGCACTGGCCATGCTCGGTGACAAGGGTAGACCCGGCAGCAAGACAGACTGCCAAGCGTGGTAGAGGTCCGGCTTGCCACCCCAGATCTTGCTGCTGGGCTGGTTTTTCGGGCTCAGTTCGTGGTGCCAGCTGCCGAGGGTTCGGTCAATGAAATGGCTTTCACAGAACTCCCAGAAGCGCCGGTACCAGGTTTCGTAATGCAGTTCGCCCGTGCGCTTGAGTAGCGCCTGGGCAGCGGCGCTGGCTTCGCAATGGGTCCAGTGCAGGCGCTCGCGCACCACGGGGCGCTGGCTCCAGTCGAGGGTGTAGACAATGCCCGGGGCGCCGTCGACGGCCCAGGCATATTCGCAGGCGCTGGCGAACAGGCCCTTGGCATCGGTGACCAGCCACTCAGGGGTGGCGAGCCCGGCATCCAGGCGCGCGGCCTCAAGGTGCAACACCAGCCGCGCCCATTCGAAGCCGTGGCCGGGGGTGATGCCGTAGGGGCGAAAACCATCGGCCGGGTTGTCTTCGTTGTAACCGCGCAGGGGTTGCCAGTGGCTGTCGAAATGCTCGATGACCATGTCCCGGTTTTCCGCCGCATGGGTATGAATAATTCGTTCGACGATGCGCAGCGCGCGGTCCAGCCAACGGGTTTCACCGGTGACATCGGCCAGGGCCAGGAACGCTTCGGTGGCGTGCATGTTGCTGTTGGCGCCGCGATAGGCTTCTACACCACTCCAGTCCTGGGCAAAGGACTCGAGCATCGCGCCCTCCTCTTCACTCCAGAAATACTGGTCGATAATGTGGGTCGCGTCGTTGAGCAAGGTTTGTGCGCCGGGCGCGCCGGCCACTACCGCGGAGCTGGCGGCCAGGGCGACAAAGGCATGCAGATAGGCGGCCTTGCCGGTGTTGCCATCGCTGGCATTGGGCGTGGCGAACCAACCGCCATGCCGGGCATCGCGCAGCGGGCCGCTGAGGGCCGCAACCCCGTGCTCCACCAGGTCGGCATAACCGGGCAGGCCCAGGCCATGGGCCATGGCGAAGCTGTGGGTCATGCGGGCGGTGTTCATGGTTTCGGCGACGGCATCGGGCGGCAAAACACCGTGATCGTCGAGATTGCCGAAGCCTTCAGGCAGTTTGGAAGCCTTGGCGAATGACAGCAGGCGCTGGCCTTCAGTGGCAAGCCAGGCGTGATGGGCAGGAGCGTTCAGCCAACTACTGGCAGGCAGTGGTTGCGTGGTCATGATTAGCCCTTTTTATTATGTGCGGGATAACGGGAGTCTAAACAAGGGCGGGGCGAGGGCAAGTAACGAAGGAGGTAGGAAATGTCACAGGATGGTGACATTGATTGTGCTAGGGCCTGCAGGCGTCATGTGTAATGACGCCTGCAGCGCCTCACATCACTGCTGCCCGAGAGGGGTGATCCGGGCTGGCTGGTTGATCTGCTGCTGCAGGTTCTGCACCTGGCTTTGCAAGGCAGTGACGTTACGCGTGGTCTGGATGCGGAACACGTCGAACTCCTTGGTGGACGGACCGTCGGAAGCCGCCGCGCGGTTGTCCAGTTCGCTCTTGAGGACCACAAGGTCCTGCTCCAGGCGGGCGATGGCGGCCGTGGGGTTGCCCTGTTTTTTCAGGGCTGCGACGTCGGCGGAGAGGTCCTTGAACTCGGCGTCCCGGGACTTGAGGGCAGCCACCGCCTCCGTCAGCGCCTGGACCTGCCCTTGCAGTTGCGCGTTGGCACTGGACAGTTGGGTCGTGCTGGCGGTCATTTGCTCCAGGCGCTTGTCCAGGTCAGTGGCCTGGCCGGCCACGCCCAACTGCTGCTTGCCCTGCTCCAGCAACTGGGTCTCCAGCTGCTTGATCTGCAGCTTCAGGGCTTCGCTACCGTTGTTCACGTTGGCTTCGCTGGCCACCACCTTGCCGGAAATATCCTGCAGGCGCCCCGCCGCTTCCTCGCTGATGCGCGCGAAGCTTTCCTGGGTGGCCACCAGTTGCTGGCCCATCAGGGAAATCTGCTGGAAGCTCCACCAGGCAAGGCCGGCAAAGGCAAACAGCAACGCACCGACCAGTGCCCACAACGGCCCGGTGCTGGCGCTCTTGACCTTGACGACAGGCGCTGGCCGGGAGCGCACGGACGTGGCCGGCGTAGGCTCGAAATCATCGTCGTCCGAGGTGTCCGCCCGCAGGCTGGGAACGTTGTCAAAGTCGTCGTTAGCATCGTTACGCATGAATCAACCTTAAATCCTTTGAGGTGGCATATGGATAGCCAAGCGCCGGAGTATAAACCTCCGGCTGCCGCACTGATCGACCGGGGTTCGCCCATTCGGTTCCCGGTGTGTTGCCGGTTATTTAAGCCCTGCGTCTTGAGCCTTCCACCAACTGCAGAACTCATCAAGGGCCGCCCACAGGCTGACCTTGGGCTGGTAGTCGAGATAATGCCGTGCCCGGGTGATGTCGAGGGTGAAATCTTTGTTCATGACCTGCATGCCCAGCCGTGACAAAGACGGTTCCGGACGCCCTGGCCACATCGCACAGAAGGCCTCGTTCAGCGCCGCGACACTATAGGACAAGCCGTAGGACCGGTAACGGGTGACCTGGGGCATGTCCATTTGACGCATCACATAGTTCACCACATCCCACACCGGCACCGGGGCGCCGTTGCTGATGTTGTAGGCCTTGCCCAACGCTGAACCCGTCGCCAGCAAACCGCTGAGCAAAGCTTCATTGAGGTTGTGCACGCTGGTGAAATCCACCTTGTTCAGGCCATCTCCGACAATCGCCAGGCGGTTCTTGCGCTGCATCTTCAACAGGCGCGGGAAGATACTCATGTCGCCGGCACCGGTGACAAAACGCGGGCGCAGGGCCAGCACTTCCAGGCCAAACTCCTGGGCGCCAAACACCTTTTGCTCCGCCAGGTACTTGGTGGCCGCATACGGATGCTTGAAGCGCTTGGGCACTTGTTCTTCGGTCAACCCCAGGTGGTCGCGGCCATCGAAATAGATAGACGGCGACGACAGGTGCACCAGGCGTCCCACCCGCTGCTTGAGGCAGGCCTCCACCACGTTTTCGGTGACCAGCACATTGCCCTGGTGGAAGTCCTGATAGCGCCCCCACAGCCCCACGGCCCCGGCGCAATGCACCACGGCCTCGACGTCGCGGCACAACTCGCGCACCAGGTCCGGATCATTCAAATCACCCTGGATAAACTCGGCGCCGCGCCGTACCAGGTGCTCCACACCTTCGGCCCGCCGCCCGTTGACCCGCACGTCCAGGCCCTGCTCCAGGGCGAAACGCGCAAAACGCCCGCCAATGAAGCCGCTTGCGCCGGTGACCAGAATTTTCATGACTTACTCCGCATTCTTTCGTTTTTCATCGCTGTTGCCTTGACGCTGGCCATCACGCCAACGGCACCAACCATTGCCCCGTTGTGTGTGCCAGATGATCCGTCAGCAGACCCAGCAATTGTCCACCACTGCGCCAATGATGCCAGTACAGAGGCACATCGATCGGCTTATCTGGCAATAACTCCACCAGCACGCCTCTTTCCAGTTGATCGCGCACCTGCAATTCGGGCACCAGGCCCCAGCCCAATCCAGCTTCCGTCAGGCGGATAAAACCTTCGGACGAGGGGCATAAATGGTGTTCGAAACCACCGTCGACACCCAGGGATGCCAGGTAGCGATGCTGCAGAAAATCATCCGGGCCAAACACCAGCGCCGGAGTGCGGGCCAGTTGATCGGCGCGTACGCCATCGGGAAAGTGCCGTGCGACAAACGCCGGGCTGGCCAGCGCCCGATAGCGCATGGCACCGAGCAACAGGCTGCGGGCACCGGCCACCGGGCGTTCGCTGGCGCAGATACACGCCGCCACTTCGCCGGCACGCATGCGTTTGAGGCCGACGGTCTGGTCTTCTACGACCAAATCCAGCAGCAGGTGTTGCTCGGCGCAGAAGTCGCTGACGGCCTCGGCCCACCAGGTGGCGAGGCTGTCAGCATTCAAGGCGATGCGCAGGCGCTCGGGCATGCCCTCTTCATCCAGCGCGGGCACTTGGCTTTGCAGGTCGCGCTCCAACAGCCGCACCTGTTGCACGTGGTTGAGCAAACGGCGGCCGATTTCGGTGGGCGTCGGCGGCGTGGCGCGCACCAGCACCGGCTGGCCGACCCGCGCTTCCAGCAGCTTGATGCGCTGGGAGATCGCCGACTGAGAGATTCCCAGCACCTGGGCGCCCCGCTCAAAGCCGGCCTGTTCCACCACCGCAGCGAGGGCGGAAAGCAATTTATAGTCGAACATCAGTTTTCCTAATGAGCGATCAGCAATATTGGTTTTTCTTATACAGCCTTGGACGGGAGAATAGCCAGCATCGCTTCTTCTTATTCAAGGACCTTCCACATGGCTGGCGAAACCGCCCTGGCAACCCTGCTGCGCAGCATGAGCCCACAGCTTAATGACGGTGACTACGTGTTCTGTACCCTGGCCGACGGCCGCATCCCCGAGGGTTGCGACGTGATCGGCAGCTTCCGCGAGCAGGAAGGCCTGACGCTGATCGTCGAGCGCCAGCAGGCCGAACGGGCCGGGCTGGCCTTCGACTACGTGGCAGCGTGGATCACCCTCAACGTGCATTCGGCCCTGGAAGCGGTGGGTCTGACCGCCGCGTTTGCCACGGCCCTGGGCAAGGCCGGGATCAGTTGCAACGTGATTGCCGGCTACTACCACGATCACCTGTTTGTTGGCCGCGCCGATGCCGAGCGCGCCATGGCGGTGTTGCGGCAATTGGCGGCGGACGCGGAGTAAATCCTATGTGGCAAAGCTATATGAACGGCCTGCTGGTAGCCTTCGGTTTGATCATGGCCATCGGCACCCAGAACGCGTTTGTGCTGGCGCAGAGCCTGCGGCGCGAACATCACCTGCCCGTGGCGGCGTTATGCGTGGTGTGCGATGCAATCTTGGTGGCCGCCGGTGTGTTCGGCCTGGCGACCGTGCTGGCGCATAACCCGATATTGCTGGCGGTTGCCCGTTGGGGCGGTGCGGCGTTCCTGTTGTGGTACGGCACCCTCGCCTTGCGCCGGGCCTGCTCGAAGCAGAGCCTGGACCAGGGTGAGAACCTCAAGGTGCGCTCGCTGAAGGCGGTGATGCTCAGCGCCCTGGCAGTGACCTTGCTCAATCCCCACGTGTATCTGGATACCGTGCTGTTGATCGGCTCCCTCGGTGCCCAGCAGACCGAACCCGGCGCCTATGTGGCCGGTGCCGCCAGCGCTTCATTCCTGTGGTTCATGACCCTGGCCCTGGGCGCCGCATGGCTGGCACCGTGGCTGGCGCGCCCCGCCACCTGGCGAATTCTGGACCTGCTGGTGGCGGCCATGATGTTCAGCGTGGCCTATCAATTAATCAGCGCCGCATAAACTTTTTTCAACAGAAGCCAAAACCCTCTGGAACCTCTATCCCACACAGTTGTTGCGTGGTTTTGCCGCACCCCCGGTGCTATGATCCAGCCCCTGCGCCGCAAAGAGTACAAACTCCCCGGCGCTTGTTTGGCCGCCCGTGATCGGCCTTGCGCTCACCGCAACTGACCTGATTAGGAGAATCATCATGGCTTTCGAATTGCCGCCGCTGCCCTACGCACACGATGCCCTGCAGCCGCACATTTCCAAGGAAACCTTGGAATATCACCACGACAAGCACCACAACACCTATGTCGTGAACCTGAACAACCTGGTGCCCGGCACCGAGTTCGAAGGCAAGACCCTGGAAGAAATCGTCAAGTCTTCTTCGGGCGGCATCTTCAACAACGCCGCTCAGGTCTGGAACCACACGTTCTACTGGAACTGCCTGGCGCCAAACGCCGGCGGCCAACCTACCGGCGCGCTGGCTGAAGCCATCAACGCTGCGTTCGGTTCGTTCGACAAGTTCAAGGAAGAGTTCACCAAGACTTCCGTCGGTACCTTCGGTTCCGGTTGGGGCTGGCTGGTGAAAAAGGCTGACGGTTCCCTGGCCCTGGCCAGCACCATCGGCGCCGGCAACCCGCTGACCAGCGGCGACACCCCGCTGCTGACCTGCGATGTCTGGGAACACGCTTACTACATCGACTACCGCAACGTGCGTCCAAAGTATGTGGAAGCGTTCTGGAACCTGGTCAACTGGAAGTTCGTGGCTGAGCAGTTCGAAGGCAAAACCTTCACTGCTTAAGTACTGCTTGCAGTAGAAAGAGCCCGGCGATTGCCGGGCTTTTTTGTGGAGGTTACAAAAGCGTAATGCAGGACCCGTGGAACTCAAGGCGATGAACTGGCCACCCAACAAGTGAGAGAAATAACTCTCTCATTTCAGTTAGGAGAGTCCGCAATGGATCCTTTATCGATGGGAATGTCAGCGGTTTCAGCAGCCATGCCACTGGCAGAAAAAGGCATGGACCTGCTGAGCAAGCTGATGGATTCAACAAGTCAGAGCGCAGGTGGGGAACCGGGTAAAATCGGCGAAGATGCTCACCAGAAATCATCCGAGCAGATTACTTTCGGCTAACAAAACCCTTGGCAACCTCTCGCGAGCTATAAAAAAGGCATTCACCTTCGCTCCCCGCGCAGTACAAGAGGACGGCGGACAGATCCGCCCTCCTCCTTCCCAACCTTCAGTTGTTAGCATTCAGGTGCTCCGAGCCCAATGTTCCTTTGACTGCCCTCACCGGATTGCCAATACTCATGGCATATTGAGGCTACCCGCATGGAACAAGGAATACCCCTTTGAAGCTGGAACTCAAAAACAGCTTGTCGGTGAAGTTGCTACGGGTGGTGCTGCTTTCGGCATTGGCAGTGGGCGTGGTGCTGAGCGCGGCGCAGATCGTCTTTGATGCCTATAAGACGCGCCAGGCCGTGGCCGGTGATGCCCAGCGCATCCTCGACATGTTTCGCGACCCGTCGACCCAGGCCGTCTACAGCCTGGACCGGGAGATGGGCATGCAGGTCATCGAAGGTCTGTTCCAGGACGATGCCGTGCGCATGGCCTCCATCGGCCATCCCAACGAAACCATGCTCGCGGAGAAAACTCGCGACCTGCAACAATCCCCGACCCGCTGGCTGACCGACCTGATTCTGGGCCAGGAGCGCACCTTCACCACGCCACTGGTGGGGCGCGGGCCTTATAGCGAGTACTACGGCGACCTGAGCATCACCCTCGACACCGCCACCTATGGCAAAGGGTTTCTCGTCAGTTCGGTGATCATTTTCATCTCCGGGGTGCTGCGGGCCCTGGCCATGGGCCTGGTGTTGTACCTGGTCTATCACTGGCTGCTGACCAAGCCGCTGTCCCGCGTCATCGAGCACCTGAGTTCGATCAACCCCGATCGCCCCAGCGAGCACAAGATTCCGCAGCTCAAGGGCCACGAGAAAAACGAACTTGGGATCTGGATCAGCACCGCCAACCAGTTGCTCGAATCCATCGAGCGCAACACCCACTTGCGCCACGAGGCGGAGAACAGCCTGCTGCGCATGGCCCAGTACGACTTTCTCACCGGCCTGCCGAACCGCCAGAAGTTGCAGGAGCAACTGGACAAGATCCTGACCGACGCCGGCCGCCGGCAGCGCCGTGTCGCAGTGCTGTGTGTGGGGCTGGATGACTTCAAAAGCGTCAACGAGCAGTTCACCTACCAGGCCGGCGATCAATTGCTGCTGGCCCTGGCCGACCGCCTGCGGGCCCACAGCGGCCGCCTCGGCGCCCTCGCCCGCCTGGGTGGCGACCAGTTCGCCCTGGTGCAGGCCGATATCGAGCAACCCTACGAAGCAGCCGAGCTGGCGCAAAGCATCCTCGATGACCTGGAGGCCGAATTCGCCCTCGACCACGAACAGATCCGCCTGCGTGCCACCATCGGCATCACCCTGTTCCCGGAAGACGGCGACAGCACCGAGAAGCTGCTGCAAAAAGCCGAACAGACCATGACCCTGGCCAAGAGCCGTTCGCGCAACCGCTACCAGTTCTATATCGCCAGCGTCGACAGCGAAATGCGCCGCCGCCGCGAGCTGGAAAAGGATTTGCGCGACGCCTTGAGCCGCGAGCAGTTCCACCTGGTGTACCAGCCGCAGATCAGCTATCTCGACCATCGCGTGGTGGGTGTCGAAGCCTTGATTCGCTGGCAGCACCCGGAACATGGCCTGGTGCCGCCTGACCTGTTTATCCCCCTGGCCGAACAGAACGGCACCATCATTGCCATCGGCGAATGGGTGCTGGACCAGGCCTGCCGGCAACTCCGGGAATGGCATGACATAGGCTTCACCGAGCTGCGCATGGCGGTCAACCTGTCCACCGTACAGTTGCACCACGCCGAGCTGCCACGGGTGGTCAACAACCTGCTGCAAATCTACCGCCTGCCGCCCCGCAGCCTGGAGCTGGAAGTTACCGAGACCGGCCTGATGGAAGACATCAGCACCGCCGCCCAGCACCTGCTGAGCCTGCGCCGCTCCGGGGCGTTGATTGCAATTGATGACTTCGGCACCGGCTATTCGTCCCTGAGCTATCTGAAAAGCCTGCCGCTGGACAAGATCAAGATCGACAAGAGCTTCGTCCAGGACCTGCTGGATGACGACGACGACGCGACCATCGTGCGGGCGATCATCCAGCTCGGCAAAAGCCTCGGCATGCAGGTGATCGCCGAAGGTGTGGAGACCGCCGAACAGGAGGCCTACATCATCTCCGAGGGTTGCCACGAAGGTCAGGGCTACCACTACAGCAAACCCCTGCCGGCACGGGAGTTGGCGGCCTACTTGAAACAGGCCCAACGCAATAACGCCGCCATTCTCTGAAGCAATGCTGGCCAGCGGTGCCGCACGCGCCGATGGCCAGCAAATCGATACTAAATATTTCCTAGTTATAACCCTTTACACAAAATGCAAATCTTTCGCATTATGTCGCAGTTTTGCGCGCCCCCCGCGTGCCCCATCATCAACCGAAGCAGGATGTTCGCCATGATTCGTATGCCCCTGGCCACCGCCAGCCTTCTCGCCATTGCCATTTCTCTTGCCGGTTGCGGTGAAGGCAAAGACAAGGCCGCCGCGCCTCAAGCCCCGGCCGCCGCCAGCACTCCAGCCCCTGCGGCTGCCCCGGCAGGCCAGGTCGACGAGGCCGCTGCCAAGGCCGTGGTCGCGCATTACGCTGACATGGTCTTCGCCGTATACAGCGATGCCGAGTCCACTGCGAAGACCCTGCAAACCGCGATCGACACCTTCCTCGCCAACCCGAACGACGACACCCTGAAAGCGGCCCGTACCGCCTGGATCGCCGCGCGCGTGCCGTACCTGCAGAGTGAAGTGTTCCGCTTCGGCAACACCATCATTGACGACTGGGAAGGCCAAGTGAACGCCTGGCCCCTGGACGAAGGTCTGATCGACTACGTCGACAAAACCTACGAACACGCCCTGGGCAACCCTGGCGCAACCGCCAACATCATTGCCAACAACGAAATCCAGGTCGGCGAAGACAAGGTCGATGTGAAAGACATCACCCCGGAAAAACTCGCCAGCCTGAATGAACTGGGCGGTTCCGAGGCCAACGTGGCCACCGGTTACCACGCGATTGAATTCCTGCTCTGGGGCCAGGACCTGAACGGCACCGGCCCGGGCGCCGGCAATCGTCCAGCGTCGGACTACATGACCGGTGATGGCGCTACTGGCGGCCACAACGAGCGTCGCCGCACCTACCTGCGCGCCGTGACTCAACTGTTGGTCAGCGACCTGGAAGAAATGGTCGGCAACTGGAAACCCAACGTCGAAGACAACTACCGCGCCACCCTGGAAGCCGAAGCGCCGACCGATGGCTTGCGCAAAATGCTGTTCGGTATGGGTAGCCTGTCCCTGGGCGAACTGGCCGGTGAGCGCATGAAGGTTTCCCTGGAAGCCAACTCGCCGGAAGACGAACAGGATTGCTTCAGCGACAACACCCACAACTCGCACTTCTATGACGCCAAAGGCATTCGTAACGTTTACCTGGGCGAGTACACCCGCACCGACGGTACCAAAATGACCGGTCCAAGCCTGTCGTCCCTGGTGGCCAAGGCTGATCCAACCGCCGATGCGACACTGAAAGCCGACCTGGCGTCGACCGAAGCGAAGATCCAGGTGATGGTGGATCACGCCAACAACGGCGAACACTACGACCAGTTGATCGCTGCCGGTAACGATAAAGGCAACCAGATCGTGCGTGATGCCATCGCCGCGCTGGTCAAGCAGACCGGTTCGATCGAACAGGCCGCTGGCAAGCTGGGCATCAGTGACTTGAACCCGGATAACGCTGATCACGAATTCTGATCCGTGCCGCGTTGAATGAGGCGACCTTCGGGTCGCCTTTTTTGTGCCTGCCCTTCAAGGTCCATTAACCACCGCAACCCCCCTGTGGGAGCGGGCTTGCTCGCGAAAGCGGTGGGTCAGCCAATGCATCCGTTGACTGGCACACCGCTTTCGCGAGCAAGCCGCTCCCACATTTGCCCGGCGTCGCCTTCCAGCCCCCGGTTTACTTGCCCTGCACCGCAGGTAGAATGGCGCCTTTCCTGTCACACCGAGCGGACCTCATGGCGTTGCCGACCTTACGGATAATCGGTTTCATAATCGGCATCTTCCTGATCACCCTGGCGATCGCCATGGTCATCCCCATGGCGACCCTGGTCTTCTTCGAACGCACCAGCGACCTGCCATCGTTCCTCTGGGCCAGCCTGATTACCTTCATCGCCGGCCTGGCGCTGGTGATTCCCGGTCGCCCGGAACACGTGCACCTGCGCCCGCGGGACATGTACCTCCTCACAGTGACAAGCTGGCTGGTGGTGTGCATCTTCGCTGCACTGCCGTTCCTGTTGACCCAGCACATCAGCTACACCGACTCCTTCTTCGAAAGCATGTCCGGCATCACCGCCACCGGCTCCACGGTGCTCAGTGGCCTGGACACCATGTCCCCGGGCATCCTCATCTGGCGCTCGCTGTTGCACTGGCTCGGCGGCATCGGCTTTATCGGCATGGCGGTGGCGATCCTGCCGCTGCTGCGCATCGGTGGCATGCGCCTGTTCCAGACCGAGTCCTCCGACCGCTCGGAAAAGGTCATGCCCCGCTCGCACATGGTGGCGCGCCTGATCGTGGCGGCGTACGTGGGCATCACCATCCTCGGCAGCCTGGCGTTCTGGTGGGCAGGCATGGGCCTGTTTGACGCGATCAACCATGCGATGTCGGCGATTTCCACCGGCGGGTTCTCCACCTCCGATGAATCCCTGGCCCACTGGAAACAGCCGGCGGTGCACTGGGTGGCGGTGGTGGTGATGATTCTCGGCAGCCTGCCGTTCACCCTGTACGTGGCCACGATGCGCGGCAACCGCCGGGCGCTGATCAAGGACCAGCAGGTGCAGGGCATGCTCGGTTTGCTGGTGGTGACCTGGCTGGTGCTCGGCACCTGGTATTGGTGGACCACCAATCTGCATTGGCTGGAGGCGCTGCGCCACGTAGCGGTGAACGTCACGTCGGTAGTGACCACCACCGGTTTTGCGCTGGGGGACTACAGCATCTGGGGCAATTTCTCGCTGATGCTGTTCTTCTACCTGGGCTTTGTGGGCGGTTGCTCCGGCTCCACCGCCGGTGGGATCAAGATCTTCCGGTTCCAGGTGGCCTACATCCTGCTCAAGGCCAACTTGAACCAGCTGATTCACCCACGGGCAGTGATCAAGCAGAAGTACAACGGCCATCGCCTCGATGAAGAAATCGTGCGTTCGATCCTGACCTTTTCGTTTTTCTTCGCCATCACTATCTGCGCCATCGCCCTGGCCCTGTCACTGCTGGGCCTGGACTGGATGACCGCGCTGACCGGCGCCGCCAGCACCGTGTCCGGCGTGGGCCCGGGCCTGGGGGAAACCATCGGCCCGGCCGGCAACTTCTCCACCCTGCCGGATGCCGCCAAGTGGATCCTGTCGTTCGGCATGCTGCTGGGCCGGCTGGAGATCATTACGGTGTTTGTGCTGTGCATTCCGGCGTTTTGGCGTCACTGACAGGCAACTCGTGCAACCGCGCCCGGTACTCGCCGGGCGTGGCATCGAACCAGCGGCGGAACGCGCGGAAGAAGTTGCTCGGGTCGGCAAACCCCAGCAGGTAGGCAATCTCCAGCAGGGTCATGCTCGGCTGCGCCAGGTATTGCTCGGCCAGTTCGCGGCGGGTGTCATCGAGCAAGGTCTGGAAACTGGTGCCCTCCTCCTGCAAACGACGCTGCAAGGTGCGCTGGGACAGGTGCAACGTCTGCGCGACCACCTCACGCTTGGGCTCGCCTTGAGGCAGCAATCGACACAGTACCTGCCGCGCCTTGTGGGTCACCCGGCTCTCGGAAAACCGCGCCAGGTATTCCCCGGCAAAACGATCGTGCAGCAACGCCATCGCCTCGTTCGCCGTAGGCAACGGCGCCTCCATATCTGCCCGCTCGAAGATCAGCGCGTCATAGGGCGCGTTGAACACCAACGGTGCATGGAACGCTTGTTTGTAGGGTGCCAGGTCCGCCGGTTGATCGCCCTGCACCAGCACCTTGCGCGGTTGCAGAGTGCGCCCGGTCAGCCAGCCGCATAACGCCAGGGCACTGGCCAGGGACGCTTCGGCGCTTTGTCGGGTGGGCGGCAGGTGGTCGCCGTGCACGGTAAGAATCAACGCATAACCTTCGGGTAACAGTCGGAAACTCAGGTCGGCACTTTCAGCGATGATTCGCTGATAACGCACCAGGCGCATGAAACCTTCGGCCAGGGTGTTACTGGACATCAACGCGTAGCCAGCCACATGAAACGACGCCGGGCGCACCACCTTGCCCATGTTCAAGCCGATCGCCGGGTTGCCCGACAGCTCGACCGCACGCTGCCAGAGCCGGGTCATGGAGTCCTGGGGGAAACGTGCATCCGGGTCATTCAGCGCGGCGTAATCCAGGCCAAGCTGCTTGAACAAGGCACGGCAATCCAGGCCGTCCATCTCCAGCGCCTTGACTATCCCCATCGCCCAGCTTGCAGAAGTCGTTCGTTCGCTCATGGCGTTTTCTTAACAAGGAAGGCTGAAACGACAGCCAGGAATCCGAAGGATACTAAAGTGGCATCTATTGTCACTGGCTGTTACCACTGATGACTCTAGACTCAAATAAGCTCCCCGCCGAACATCTGTCGGGCAGAACAATAATCAGAGGGCCGGATACTGTGGAAAATGTCAGACAATTCAATAGCTTCGCTGATTTCTACCCGTATTACCTGAGGGAACACGGCAACAGCACCTGCCGTCGCCTGCACTTTATCGGCACCAGTCTGGTGATCTTCATTCTGGCGTTCGCGATCGGCAAAGGCGCCTGGTGGCTGCTGCTGGCGGTTCCGGTGGCGGGCTACAGCTTTGCCTGGGTCGGCCACTTCTTCTTTGAAAAGAATCGCCCGGCGACCTTCCAGCACCCGCTTTACAGCCTGTTGGGGGATTTTGTGATGTACCGCGACATGATTCTAGGCAAGGTGCCGTTCTAGCCCTGCACCTCAAAAACAATAAGAGAGGCTTTGATGAACCAGCAGGCCCGCTTCACCCATATGCAGGATGGCACCCAGGAAGACTGGGCGATCATCGCCAAGGATTTCAGCGCCTACGCCCGGCAACTGCCAACCCGAATCGTGGCGCACCTGCGACTGCTGGAAGGCGACTTCGGCGGCTTCCCGGTGGACCGCCTGACTCACTCGCTGCAAACCGCCAGCCGCGCCTGGCACGACGGACGTGATGAAGAGTACGTGGTCTGCGCCCTGCTCCACGACATCGGCGACACCCTGGGTTCCTACAACCACCCGGACATCGCCGCCGCGATCCTCAAGCCGTTTGTGAGTCCCGAGAACCTGTGGATGGTGGAGAAGCACGGGATTTTCCAGGGTTACTACTTCTTCCATCACCTGGGGATGGACCGCCACCTGCGCGAGCAATTTGGCGACCACCCGCAGTACCGGCAAACCATCGAGTTCTGCGCGCAATACGACGCGGCGGCGTTCGATCCAGCCTACGACACCCTGCCATTGAGCTTCTTCGAACCGATGCTGGCGCGGGTGTTTGCCCAGCCGAAGCACTCGCTCTACAAGGCGGCGATGGAGCGCCAGGGTTAAACCGGCAACAACCTGCCGCCGTGCCCCGTCTGGACGGTCGGCTCCGGGCCTTTAACAATCTCCCGGGCCACAGTCAGGATGATGATGGCCGCGATGATGTCGAAAATCGCCAGCACCACAAATAGCGGGCTGTAGCCGACCTTGGTCACCAGCACGCCGAACACGGCGGTAAATGCCGCAGCCCCGATAAACCCGCACATCTGCCCGCCACCGGTGGCGGTGGCCACGTCGTTCTTGCCGAATGAGTCCGAGGCAATGGAAAACAGCGCGCCGGACAAGGTCTGGTGCGCGAAACCACCGACACACAGCAGGGCAATCGCGGTGTAGGCACTGTCCACCAGGCCGATGCACGCCGGGCCGATCATGCACAGGCAACCGAACAGCATCACCAGCTTGCGCGAAGTGAACAGCGAAACCTTGAAGTAGCGATGGAACAGCGGGCTCAGGTAGCCACCCAGTACGCAGCCGATGTCGGCGGCCAGAAACGGCAGCCAGGCGAACAGCGCCATTTCCTTGATGTTCATGTGCCGCTCGGTCATCAGGTACAGCGGAATCCAGGCGTTGAAGGTCTGCCAGGCCGGTTCCGAGAGCATCCGCGCCGAGGCGATGGCGAAAAAGTTACGGCTCTTGAGGATGCGCTTCCAGCTGGCTTTCTTCTGCACACCTTCCTTGAGGTGGGTTTCCTGGCCGGCTTCGATGTACTCACGCTCGGCTTGAGCCAGCAGGCGCTGGTCACGCGGGTGCTTGTACAGCAGCAGCCAAAGCCCGCTCCATACCAGGCCGATACCGCCGACGATCAGGAACGCCAACTGCCAGCCACTGTGCAAAATCGCCCAGACCACCAGTGGCGGCGCCAGCAGCGCACCAAACGACGAACCAAAGTTGAACCAGCCGATGGCGACGGAACGCTCCTTAGCCGGGAACCACTCGGTAATCGCCTTGACGCCCCCGGGGAAGCCCGCCGACTCCGTCAGCCCCAGGGCGCCACGGGCCACTGCCAGGCTCTGCCAACCGGTGGCAAACGCCGCCAGCGCACACACCACCGACCAGGAAATGGCGAAGATCGCAAAGCCCATCTTGGTACCAATCGCATCGATCACATAACCGGCGATCGGCTGCATCAAGGCGTAGCACACCTGCCAGGCAACAACGATGTGGGAATACTGCTCAGTGGAGATACTCAGGTCGGTCATCAGCGTGGGGGCTGCGACGGACAGCGTGTTGCGGGCCAGGTAGTTAATAATCAGGCCGACCGTCATCAGCCCGACCATCCACCAACGGATGCCTTTGATTTTCATCGCTTCACCTTAATTATTTTTAGATTTGAGGCTTACGTTCTGCGACCGAGCGCGCCCGTATTACGGGCGCTATAAAACTGTAACGTCATATGTCGTCATACAACTGTTAGCGTTATATTCAGTCCGCAACACGATGTCAATCCGTTACGGGTGATGTTGTACGATGACAACCGATCCACCTGTGGCGCCACGTCACTTGCGCGGCGGGATGAAGAGGTGTTCATTTTTCGAGATAAAATCTTTCTGTCATTTACAGTGCTGTATCCTGCCCAAGCTTTTTGAAAGCGCGGAATCACCTGCGATTGATAAAACAGATCTTGCGAGGAGCGACGACGATGCACGAAATCCCTAATCTCCCCTTCCCAAGCCTGCGCGAAACTGAGCAGCCAACCCCGCAACAGGCCGGTGCCAGCAAGCCCGAGCCAAAAGAGGCAAAACCGGTCGACCGCAAGCGCGAAGACTGAGAGCCGTACCCAGACCGTGTGGAAAGCGTGACATTGCGCGCTTTCCACACCGCCTGAACACCGTGAGCCCCGCCATGACCGACACCACCCCCGATACCGCCCTGCTCGACACTGCCCTGCAGATGGTCGACGTATGGAACCGCCTCACCCCGGAAAAACAGGCCCTCCTGCTCAAGCGCTTCGGCACCCAGGAAAACGCCCTCGCCGCGTTGGTAACCACGCAACTGCTCAACCCCGCCGATCGCTAAAAGTTTGGTTTGCTGCCCCCGCACGCGCCCAGCATCGGTATCATAAGCAGCCTATCTTTTCCTGCTGCGACAGTGGACCTCTCCCCATGCCAGATACCCAGCGCCCCATGGCGGTCACGCTGCAAGTCGTTTCCATCGTTCTGTTCACCTTCATCGGCTACCTGAATATCGGCATTCCCCTGGCCGTGTTGCCCGGCTACGTGCACAGCGACCTGGGCTTTGGCGCCGTGATCGCGGGCCTGGTGATCAGCGTGCAATACCTGGCCACCCTGCTGAGCCGGCCCTATGCCGGGCGCATCATCGATAACCGCGGCAGCAAGCGCGCCGTCATGTACGGCCTGGCGGGCTGCGGGTTGAGTGGCGTGTTCATGTTGCTCTCGGCGTGGCTGTCACACCTGCCGGCGTTGAGCCTCACCAGCCTGCTGATCGGCCGCCTGGTGCTGGGCAGCGCTGAAAGCCTGGTGGGCTCGGGCTCCATCGGCTGGGGCATTGGCCGGGTGGGCGCGGCGAATACCGCCAAGGTCATCTCCTGGAACGGCATCGCCAGCTACGGCGCCCTGGCCATCGGCGCACCGCTGGGGGTGTTGCTGGTCAGTCATTTCGGGCTGTGGAGCATGGGCGTCAGCATCATCCTGCTGGCGGTGTTGGGCCTGCTGCTGGCCTGGCCGAAAGTCGCCGCGCCGATCGTGGTGGGCGAGCGCCTACCGTTCATGCATGTGCTCGGGCGCGTACTGCCCCACGGCTGCGGCCTGGCGCTGGGCTCGATCGGGTTTGGCACCATTGCGACCTTCATCACCCTGTATTACGCGACCCAGCACTGGGACAACGCGGTGCTGTGCCTGAGCCTGTTCGGTGCCAGCTTTATCGGGGCGCGGTTGTTGTTCGGTAATTTGATCAACCGCATTGGCGGGTTTCGCGTGGCGATTGCCTGCCTGTCGGTAGAGACCCTGGGCCTGCTGCTGTTGTGGCTGGCGCCGGATCCTCATTTGGCGTTGGCGGGTGCGGCGTTGAGCGGGTTCGGGTTTTCCCTCGTGTTTCCGGCCTTGGGTGTGGAGGCGGTCAACCTGGTGCCTGCCTCGAGCCGGGGCGCGGCGGTGGGGGCGTATTCGCTGTTTATCGATTTGTCGTTGGGGATCACCGGGCCGTTGGCCGGGGCGATTGCGGCGGGGTTCGGATTTGCCTCGATCTTTCTGTTTGCGGCGATCGCGGCGTTTGGCGGGTTGCTGTTGAGCCTGTATTTGTATCGGCAGGCGCCTAAGTACCGCGAGGAGCGGGAGGCGGCTTAGAAATCAACCTTGCCGCGACCGGCCTTGATGCTGCCGCGTTTGGTTTTGGATTCGAGGCGGCGCTTTTTTGAGCCCAGGGTGGGTTTGGTGGGGCGGCGTTTCTTTTCGACCTTGGTGGCGCTGAGGATCAGCTCGACCAGGCGCTCGAGGGCGTCGGCGCGGTTTTGTTCCTGGGTGCGGTATTGCTGGGCCTTGAGGATCAGCACGCCGTCGCTGGTGATGCGGGTGTCGCGCAGGGCCAGCAGGCGTTCCTTGTAGAAGTCGGGCAGGGACGAGGCCGGGATGTCGAAACGCAGGTGCACGGCGCTGGAGACTTTGTTGACGTTTTGACCGCCGGCGCCTTGGGCGCGGATGGCTGTCAGCTCGATCTCGGCGTCGGGGAGGTGCACGTTGTTGGATATCACCAGCATTTTTTGATCGGGCCTTGGGGTGGAGGGGTAAGGATACGCCAATGTGGTGGGCTGCTGGGGGCTGGGGGTATATCCGTTATTTAGGTAACGGCCGCTTAGGGTTCCGCTCTTACAGCGGCTCACTTTTGAAAAGCGCAAAAGTAAGCA